>NZ_LR732817.1:712538-1068808 GCF_902506195.1 Citricoccus sp. K5 | reverse complement strand
CCCCGGAAGTCGCTCCCCACAGGTATAGCGATCTCTCCCCACCCTTTTTTCCACCGAATGCACGCTGGAGGTTGATATGGCCACTAAGCGCAATCACCTTCGTGCTGCTGGCGAGAATGAGAAGCCGCCACCGGCCAAGGACATCAAGTCCGTTCTTGACGCGGCCGAGCATGGGTCGCGACTTGACGAGTTAATCCAGATGCGCCGCGTGATTGCCCGCGCTTTGGACAACGAGAACACTTCGCCGCGTGATCTTGCCGCCCTCTCGCGCCGTCAGATTGAGATCTCCCGTGAGGTTGAGGCGTTGAAGCGCCAGCAGTCCGAGGAGGCCGAGTCGAGTGACGCAGCCGAGGACGACGAGTGGTCAGAGGAAGCTATCTGAGGTAGCCCGCCATATCTGCCGGCCAGAGGGCATTCGCTCTACGGGTTGGCCTGCTGTGAAGGAGCGGGCCGCGAAGATGGGGATGCCTGCTGACCTATGGCAGGAGGGCATCGGCCGACTGGCGTTGTCTAAGCGTGATAGCGGCTTGTATGCGGCTGGCATCGGCGGCGTCATCATGTCGATCCCGAGGCAGGTGGGCAAGACCTACCTGATTTCGTTGATCGTCTTCGCGCTGTGCACGTTGTTTCCGAATCTGACTGTCATTTGGACGGCGCACCGGACACGGACGCACAACGAGACGTTCAAGAAGATGCAGGCCACGGCGATGAAGCGCAAGGTGGCGCCATGGATTGCGAATGTCCGGGCGGCGAATGGTGAGCAGGAGATCACGTTCAAGAATGGTTCGCGGATCTTGTTTGGTGCTCGTGAGTCTGGCTTTGGTCGTGGCTTCGACAAGGTAGACATCCTGGTCTTGGATGAGGCGCAGATCCTCACCGAGGACGCCATGACTGACATGGTGCCGGCGACTAACGCTAGCCCGAATGGCCTGGTGTTCATGATGGGCACGCCGCCGCGACCCCGCGATAACGGCGAGGTCTTCACGAACGCCCGCGCTGATGCGCTGGCCGGCGATCCCGACCGTCTGTATATCGAGCTTTCTGCTGACCGTGACGCGAAGATCAATGACCGTGCGCAGCTTGCCAAGGCCAACCCGTCCTATCCTCACCGCACTACCGAGTCGGCTATTCAGCGGATGAAGAAGCTGCTGGGCTCGGATGAGAACTTCAAGCGCGAGGCGCTGGGTATCTGGGACGAAGCGGCCATTGCTAAAAAGGGCATTGACTTCGCTGCGTGGTCAGAGTTGAAGATCCCTGTTGCGGACGTGCCCACCGAGGGCCGCCGGGTGTATGCGGTGAAGTTCTCTGTGGATGGTTCGACTATTGCCATGGCGGCTGGGATTAGACCTGATGATGGCAACCCGGTTCACGTCGTTGGCATTCGTGTTGCGTCCGCTGCTGAGGGCACGGAGTTCTTCGTGGACTATCTCGTGGAACGCAAAGATGTGGCCGCTCAGATCGTCATCGACGGAAAGTCTGGTGTCGGCTACCTGGTGCAGGCATTGCGTGACGAGAAGGTGCCTGCCAGGGCCATAATCACGCCGACTACGGACCAAGTCGTGGCCGCTCATTCGATGTTCGAGGTGGGCGTCAATGAGGCTCAGTTCAATCATCAGGGTCAGCCCGAGCTGGATGAGCAAGTCGCGCATGCGATGAAGCGAAAGATCGGCACTAATGGCGGCTTCGGCTGGGATGCACCCGAGGGCGAATCCGTAGCCCTGCTGGATGCCGTGACCATGGCCCACTGGGCAGCGAAGACAACGAAACGCAAGCCCGGACGAAAGGCGGTGGCCCTGTGACCCTTACCGCGAACAGTATTTCCGCCTACGCATTCAGGAACGTTCACGAGTCCGAAGCAGACGACATCAGGGATCTGCTGAAGGTCTGGCATGATCGGCTGGATCGAAACTTGAAGCGCACCCTCTACTACGACGGCGAACAGGCCTTCAAGGATCTTGGCCTGACTCTGCCAAACCAGTTGAAGAACGCGAAGTTTTGTCTCGGCTGGGCAACCATGGCGGTTCATAAGGCTGCCGTGCGGTCGCAGTACGACGGCTTGCGCATGTCAGGCAATGAAGACCCGTTCGAGCTATCCGAGATCCTTGATGCCAACGATTTTGCGTTGGAGTTCTCGCAGTCGATCCACTCTGCCGGCCGTCATGGCGTCTCGTTTGTCACGGTCGCGAAAGGTGTTGCGGGCGAGCCGGATGTGCAGATTCAGGCGCATTCCGCGGAGTCCGCTTCTGCGCTCTGGGATCGTCGCTCACGCCGGATTCGGGCCGCGTTGACCATCGTGGACATGGACCGTGAAGGTCCAACGGAGATCCTGGCCTACCTGCCGCATGTGATCTTGCGTTGCACCCGGCAGGGGTCATGGTGGACGGCTGAGCGGATTGATAACCAGATCAGGCGGACCCTCGTAGTCCCTGTTCGTCATGATCCGCAGTTGACTAAGCCGTTTGGGCGTTCGAGGATCACGAACCCGGTGATGTCATTGACGGATATGGCGGTGCGGGCTTATGTCCGCATGGAGGGCAACGCAGAGTTCTATTCTTCGCCGCAGATCGCCATTGAGGGCATCGACCCGGATGCGTTCGACGGCAATGCCACGGAGCAGAAGAAGTTCAAGTTGGCCATGGATCGCCTGATCGCGCTGACCCGTGATGAGGATGGTCAGTCTCCGACGATCAAGCAGTTGCAGCAGGCGACCATGACGCCGCACTCGGACATGCTGCGGACTGTGGCGATGGCGTTCTCTGGCGAGACAGGAATTCCGCCGTCGTCGCTGGGGATCATCCACGATCAGCCGGCGTCTGCTGAGGCGATCCGGGCTGCATGGAATGACATGTTGATCGACGTGACGTACCAGAATCAGTACGTCTACCCGACTGCGGTCAAGCAGATCATGCAGATGGCCGTCATGGTTCGCGATGGCCTTACTGAGCCTCCGTCAATGGCTGGCTTGTCGGTGAAGTTTGCTGATCCGACCTTCCCGTCACTTTCTGCGTTGGCTGATCCGATTCAGAAGCTGGCTTCGAGCATGGACAGTCTGGCGAAGTACCCGGTCCTGCTTGAAGAGGTGTTTGACGCCGACAAGGCCGAGCGAATCCGCGATGACTACAAGCGCTCCAACGCCGGCTCTGCGCTTCAGTCCCTGATGCAGTCAAGGACGACAGTCAATGCCGAGCAGGAGTGATGTAGAGACCCTGCGGGCTGCCAACACGGAGCTATCCAGGCTGCTGGATGCCGAACTCGTGGACTTCTTCGCGAGTCTGGGAAATGCGGCTCCTGAGTCCGTCCGAGATGCCCTATTGGACTTCATGCCCGCCTTGGTTGCGGAGTATGGGGACGTTGCTGCTGTGGTGTCTGCTGAATGGTTTGAGCAGGTCTATGGCAGCACCGCCCGCCTTGCTACTCCCGTCGCCGCTGAGGCCGTCGAGCAGGGCGTGCGGTTCGCCGCTGGTCACCTTTGGACGCCTGAACCCTCCGCGATTGTTGGCCTGCTATCCACGCAGCTGGACAAGTGGGTGAAGCAGCCTGGGCGAGACACTATCGCCCGTTCTGCGGAGCGTGACGGCCTCCATTGGGCTCGCGTCCCATCTGGCGCTAAGACGTGCGCATGGTGCCTAGTTCTGGCGTCTCGAGATGCCGTGTACCTGACGGAGCGCAGCGCGACGAAGGGTGCCAACGGGTCCGACTATCACGGCAAATGTGACTGTGTTGCAGTCCCCATGGAGTCAATAGACGACTATCCCGACGGCTACGACCCGACCGGGATGTACGACACCTACATGGCTGCCCGCAGCGCGGCTGGCTCCAATGACATCAAGGACATCGCCGCTGAGCTTCGCCGGCGCAATCCCGACCTCGTGACTGATGCAGTCCACGAACACTAGACCACCGGCCCCGCACGGAGCCGATTTATCCCGCACGGGAGGAACAATAGATGAGCACCGAAGTTACACCCGACCCGGCGCCCGCAGTGCCCAAGCCAGAGGCTCCTGCACAGGAGGCAACCGACTGGAAGGCCGAAGCGCGCAAGTGGGAAGAGCGGTCGAAGGCCAACAAGACCGCACTGGATGAACTGACGCCCAAGTACGAGGCAGCCGAGGCTGAGAGGTCAACGCTTGCCGAGAGGGTCAAGGAGTTCGAGACCAAGGCGGAGCGGTCCAAGACCGTAACCGAGGTTGCCAAGGATGCTGGCGTTCCAGCCGACGCCCTACGTGGGAATACCCGCGAAGAGCTGGAAGCGCACGCCGAAGTCCTGAAGGCGCTCATCAAACCATCTGGCCCGGTTGTCCCGGGGCAGGAGAAGTCACCTTCCAAGATCGAGGCCGACCCCATGCGGTCCCTCGCTCGTTCACTTTTCGCGCCTGAAGCGCAGTAAGGAGCCATCATCATGGCTGTTTTGACCACTGGGGATCTCACTCTCCCCACGCAGATCCTGGACCCCTGGCTGAAGAATGTCTCTCAGGGTTCCGCCGTCTCCCAGCTCGCCAACGCCATTCCGATGAAGTTCGGGGCCGGCGAGGCTTTCATCTTCGACATCGGCGAGGCTGAGTACGTCGGTGAAGGTGCCAACAAGGGCCCCTCGACCGTGACCCGCGAGGTTCAGACGGTTGAGCCGTACAAGTTCCACAAGACGGTTCGGTGGACCGAGGAAGTCCAGTGGGCTGACGAGGATCACCAGCTCGGTGTGGTGCAGGAGATCTTGGCACTCATCCAGCCGTCCCTGTCCCGCGCACTGGACTTCGGCGTGCTCCACGGCATCAACCCGAACACCGGCACCCGTCCGGCTGCCATGTCCCGTGCCCTGACCGATACCACCAACGTGGTAAGCACTGGCGAGGGCGTGGCTCAGGTGGACGCCGCCGATCAGCTCGTCCTGGCATCCGGCAATGTGCCGGCTGATATGGCCCTGGCTCCGGGCTTCGCGGCTGAGTTCTCGACCACTCGCGACTCGGACGGACGCAAGGTCTATCCCGGTCTGAACCTGGGTGCTGGCATCTCCGAGTTCGAGGGCCATCGTGCCGCAACATCCCGCACCGTGTCTGACCTCGGCGTCAACAAGGGCGCGTCGGGCATCTCCGCCTTTGTGGGCGACTTCTCCGCCATCCGCTGGGGCATTCAGAAGTCCATCGGCCTCGAAGTGATTCGATACGGCGATCCGGACGGCCAGGGCGACCTGAAGCGCAACAACCAGATCGCATTCCGCGCCGAGGTTGTCTACGGCTGGGGCATCGCCGATCTGGCCGCGTTCGCCAAGATCGCTCCGGCTGAGGTCCCGGCTGGCTGATGCCGGATCTAGTCAATAAGGCACTGGGGGTGACCGTCTCAGTTTCTGAGGCGGTCGCCTCCAGCCTTGGCCCACAGTGGGTTCCCGCTGAGAAGCCGGAGCCGAAAGAGAAGCCCGCGCCCCGGCGTCGGGCGTCCAAGTCCGACGACTGACAGGAGGTCCGGCCATGGCTGAAGAAATCACCACGCCGTTCGCGGATGTGGAAGATCTACGCGCCCGCTGGCCGGATATGCCTGCCGGCGCTGATGCACATGCAGAAGTGCTCCTCCTGGATGCCTCGCAGTACATTGCGGACACGTGCCCCGAGGGCCTGGCCGCATCGGATGCAACTAAGCGTCGTGTTGTTTGCGCCCTCGTGAAGCGGTCCATGAATGTGCCGGACCACCTGGAGGGAATGTCGCAGGTTCAGGAAACCACGGGTGGCGTTTCGCGGGGCTGGACTCCTGCCAATGCGGACGGCGACTTCTACCTGAAGAAGGCAGAGCGTCAAGCCCTTGGATGCGGCAAGCAGAAGGCGTTCGGTGTCCAGATTGGGTGCCTCGGAACATCAGCCCATCTCCCGTGGTGCAACCTGAACTTTGGGGCCAACTGGTGCTCCTGCGGTGTTGATATCGCGGGTGAGCCAATCTACGAGCAGGGGTGACCATGGCCCTCTCTAGCTTCGACAAGCAGACCGTTGTTGTCTTGACCCCGCTCCTCATCGAGGAGCGAGGGCAGGTTGTAGAGGACTGGTCTACTCCAGTCCGAACGCCTGTCCATGGTTGCTCTGCGCAGCCTGGGGGCGGCGGTGCTAGCTATGAGAACGAGCAGGCCTTAGACGCCGACTACACGGTCTACTTCCCGCCGGAGACGGTTCTACCCCGCTCGTTCCGACTAGAGCTGCCTCACGCGGATGGAGAGTTCATCATGCAGGGCGAACCGGAGCCGTGGATCTTCGGATTCTCCACCGACCACATCCGCGTTCGGGTGGGGAGGCGTGATGGCTAAACGCCCCAAGATCAAGATGAACAACTCTGAGGTGCGTGCCATGCTCTCGTCCTCCGAAGTGCAGTCGCTGCTGATGTCCTACGCGGAGCCCATGGCGGCCCGCGCCGGGGATGGCTACACGGCAACCCTGGGCACACAGGGCAAGACCCGTTCTCGTGCCTGGGTCGGCACGGACACATTCGAGGCCCGCAGGGACAACGCCCGCAATGCCACCCTGGCCCGCGCTCTTGGGGGTGGCTGATGGATCTGCTGATTCCGGCTGACGTTGAGTATGCGGTGCAGGGCTGGATCAAGTCAGTCTTCACCGCTGAGGCGTGGGGCGATCCCATCGTGTCCACGTCTTTCAAGGACGGGGATGCGGTGGTGGTGGCGTTCTCCACAGGCGGTTCTAACCGGACGCTCGTGTCCGGTGCGCCACGGATCATGTTCGACTGCTACGCCAAACGCGAGGCGCAGGCGTGGGGGTTGGCATCCAAGGTCCATGCGGCCATCACTGATCTCGACTCTCGAATGGTCGAGGGCGTCCAGTTCTACGACGTGGAACTGACCTTGCCGGCCAACTACCCGCATCCTGACCGTCCCGACTATTTCCGCTACCAGTTCAATGCTGTCATTCATGCCCGCCACGTGGGCACCAACTGAAAGGAGTCGTCATGACGACTACTGCTGATGTACTGATCGGTGCCCCTGACCGGTCTACCGAAGAGGGTGTTGTGGGCTACGCCTACACCTACCCCGCCAATTCTCTCGCCCCGACTTCGACCACTGCCGAACTTCCGGTCGGCGCTGAGGATCTAGGGTTCGTGTCTGAGGATGGCCTGACCATCGCCACGGATCGCTCTACGGAGAACCTGCGTGACTGGAACCTGGATGCCGTTCGCCAGCTCCTGACCGAGCATGACGCCACCCTGACGTTCACGATCATCTCGTGGACGCTGCCGGGCCTGCGTGCATTCTTCGGCCCGGAGAACGTCACGGATGCCGGCGAGGAGATCGTGGTCCGCGTCAACTCCAGCAACATCGAGCCTCGCGGCTGGGTGTTCAACCTGAAGGACATGGACCGCAAGCGGCGCGTCGTTGTCCCGAATGGCGGCCTGGCTTCTCAGGGTGAGATCACCTTCGTCAAGGGCGAGGCAACGCCGTTGGAGATCGAACTGTCGGCCCTGGCTGATGACTTCGGCGAGAAGATCTATATCTACACGCAGAAGTCGGCCGTAGAGCCTGACCCGGAAGTCTGATCTTCCGATGAATCCGAAAGGCCCTTAGGGGTCTTTTTTTGTGCCCCGTGTGGGCGGGTGTTGTGAGGACTCCCCGCCCACACGGTCTCTCAAACCTTCGAGTCCTCTCACTTCCAAGGAGTCCTCATGCCCCCGCGCAAGACCAACACTGACACCCCTTTCCTGTACAAGTCCAAGACTGGCGCTGAGATCGCCGTGCCGTCTGACGTGGTGTTCGACCCGGACGCGGACGCGCTCATGGAACTCCATGAGGCACAGTCCGGTTCAGAGATGGATCAGGCCGCCGCGACCCTGAAGCTCATCAAGTCGGGCTTCCCGGTCGAGGTGTCCAAGGAGATCAAGCTGAAGATCTCGGAGATTGAAGACTTCTCCCGCAAATACTTTGCTCACGTTGGGGTTTCACTCCCAAAATCCTGAGCCTCCTCCTACTGCCTGACGATCATTGGTCTGCCATTGAGGCAGACCTAATGACCGCCGGGTGGACGTTGGAGGACGTGCCTCGACGCCTCTCCTGGCCGGCGCTACACGCCTTCGTGACGCACCTAAAGCCGGATTCCGCACTCGGGTGGCTTGTCGATCCACAAGCGGCCCTGTGGGTGAGTGGCGCAAATGCTACGAGCCTCCTGGCGTCCATAGGCCACCGGCTGGACATCCTCGCATGGCAGCCCACGAAGAACGGGCAAAAGGGCCGCAAGCCCCCCGAGCCATGGGAAACCCCGTGGGTAAAGAGCAAGAAACGCCGCACCATTGGTGCCGGTCCAATTCCCGCCTCCGAATGGGAGGCCTTCTGGGACGGGGGTAAGTAGTGGCCGGAAACGAGATCGCACAGGCGTGGGTGACCCTTATCCCGTCGTTCCAGGGTGGACAGAAGGCCATTGCGAAGGAACTTGGGGCGGCCGGCACATCTGGCGGCAAGGAAGCTAGTAAGGGCTTCGTCTCCGGTATCGGTGGAGGGGTACTGAAGGCTGGCAAGATCGCGGCTGGTGGTGTCGCCCTCGTGGGTGGTGCCATTGCCGGGATCGCCGCTGCCGGTGGCTTCAACCGCGCAATGCAGATCGAGCAGGCGCAGGCCAAGCTGACCGGTCTTGGTCACGACACTAAGTCTGTCGAAGCGATCATGAAGAACGCGACGGCAGCAGTGTCTGGCACCGCCTATGGGCTTGGAGACGCAGCCAGCGTTGCCGCCGCTACGGTTGCGGCCGGGGTGAAGCCTGGCAAGGAGCTGGAGCGCACCCTGACGCTCGTTGGCGACGCCGCAGCTATCGCGGGAACCGACATGGGGACCATGGGTTCCATCGTGAACAAGGTTGCGACCTCGGACATGATGCAGATGGATGTGGCTAACCAGCTCATGGACGCTGGTATCCCGATTCTGCAGCTCGTGGCAGAGGAAATGGGAGTCACTGCCGAAGAGGCCCGGAAGATGGCCTCCGAGGGCAAGGTCTCATTCGAGACCTTCCAGAATGCCATCGAGACCGGAATGGGTGGCGCTGCCCTCGAAAGCGGAAAGACCTTCACGGGCGCAATGGCGAACGTGCGTGCCGCTCTTGGGCGTGTGGGTGCTACTGTCCTGACTCCGTTCCTGAATGCCCTCACCGAGGGATCTGGCACTCTAATCCCGATCATCGACTCTGTGAATGCAGCCCTCGGGCCTGTCATGGAGAACGTGGGCGCATGGATGTCCACGACGCTCCCCAAGATGATGTCCGGGATGCAGGGCCTCTATGACCTTGTGGCCAACGGGAACTTCTCGTCCAGCCTTCGTGAGGCATTCGGGTGGGAAGAGGATTCGGCCATCGTCGGATTCCTCTTCGGGGTCCGTGATGCACTCTCTCAGGTAGCAGGGCTCGTCACCGGCGCTGCCGCAATCTTGTTCACAGGCAACTTCGTTGGCTCTGGGATCATGGGCGTGGCTGAGGACAGTTCGCTCGTGGACTTCCTGTTCAACGTGCGTGACGGGATCGCCGGTCTTGCAGGCGAGGCGTCCGGTGGATTCGGCGCAATGGTCGCAGCATTCCAGGACGGCGAAGACCACATCACGTCATCCGGGCTTGCCGGGTTCCTTGAAGGAATCGGTGTGGTTGCGCGCAATGTGTTTGACGTTCTGGCCCCGTTGTTTGGTCAGCTCGGTCCTATCCTGGCCCCCATTATTCCGCAGATCGCGGAGTTCGCTTCTGCCTTCTCGCCCGTGTCGATGGTCTTTCAGGCACTCGCTCCACTCCTCCCGCAGATCGCGGAACTGGTGGCGCAGGTCGCTACGACGTTCGCGCAGCTCCTCGCGGCAGTGATACCCCTCGCGGCGCAGCTTGCAGGCGCCATTATTCCCGTCTTGACTCAGCTCGCAGCCGCCGTGCTGCCAGTTGTCGGAACCATCCTCGGAGTAATAGCCGGGCTACTTCCGCAGCTCGTGCCCTTGTTCGCCATGCTTGCAACCGCAGTGGTGGGGGTCGTCGCAGCCATCGCGCCCTTGGTGGTGCAGTTGGTCAGTTCGGTGCTGCCGATCTTTGCTCAGCTTGTTTCTGCTGTTCTTCCCCTAGTTGTCTCGGCCCTGGCGGCCATCATCCCCGCCGTAATGATGGTGGTTCAGGTACTCACCGCCGTGCTGGTGCCAATCATTCAGGCTCTACTGCCCGTGGTTACGATGGTCTTCCAGACCATAGCCACGGTCGTAAAGGCCGTCATGCAGGTCATCTCTGGGATCATCCAGGTCGTCATGGGTGCCATCTCTGGCAACTGGGGTGCGGTCTGGAACGGCATCCTGTCCATCCTTCAAGGCGTCTGGAACCTTATCCAGGGCGTCGTCATGGGTGCCATCACCATTGTTGCCGGAGTAATCGCTGCCGTTCTCGGAACCATTGTCGGTCTCTGGAATGGCGCGTGGACTGGAATCTCGTCATTCCTGTCCAACACATGGGCGTCGATCACTGGGGCTGTCAGTGCTGGCATTGGCTCTATCAAGAACTGGTTCTCTTCACTGCCTGGAGACATCCTCGGGTTCCTGTCTGGACTTCCTGGGCAGATGCTCTCCATGGGCAAGAACATCATCCAGGGCCTCATCAATGGCATCAAGAGTGCTGGCGATGCAGTCAAGGGTGTCATCGGTGATCTCGTTGGCGGGGCCATCAACTTCGGCAAGTCACTTCTCGGCATCAACTCGCCATCCCGCGTCTTCATGGAGATCGGTGAGTTCACTGGAGAGGGCTTGGCTCTCGGCATTTCATCTCAGTCCAAGGCTGTACAGCGTGCCACGGACAAGCTCATGCCCTCTGCTAGCGCGGGTCAACTTGGGTTCGATCCTGCCCCGTTGAGTGCCGCTGGGACCGCTGGGGCCAGTGGCGGCGCAGGGTCACTAGAGGCCGCCTTCCGAAACGCCATGTCCACCATGCGTCCGGTGGTTCAGATCGGCAACCGTGAGTTCCACGGCGTCATGCAGCAAGTTAATTCCCAGTACGGAGGCCGCTAATGGGTGGATTGATCGGGCCGGCCGGCGGGATGGTGCACGTGCCTTTTACCTCTTCCGAGCCGGAAGAGGTGGAATCACGCAGCACATACAGCAAGGCTCTGTCCGGGCGGGTTACCGAGCAGCGGGGCAGCAGGTCACGTCGCACGTGGTCTTGCTCTGTTGAGGTGGCCCGCCCGGACGACCATCACATGCTGGATCAGATCGCGGATGGACTCCTGGGGGACGGTCCGCACATTTGGTATTCGGCCTCTGCCCGGGTGACGAATGTACTCACGCCGGCTCAGTCCAAGTTCACTGAGGACACATGGGCAGGCGGGGCACAGGGGGGCGCAGGCGAGGCATCTGGCGAGGTTCCCTATGCCCGTTCGTACACGGCGGGTCTTGCTGAGCAAATGGAGCTGGTGGGGCTTGTTCCGGTGCCCAAGGGCATGCCTACCACTGTGTCCGTCTATATCTCCACGCATCCCGCTTCCCCGGCGATGCTCTACGTGGATGAGGTTGATCCTGAGGGGCGCGTGGTGGGCGGGAGTGTCCAGCCCACCCGCGCCCTGGTGGACACACATCAGGTCAGCGTTGCGGCTAACCAACATGCACAGCGAGCCATAGTGACCTTCACCCCGAGCGTGCGCACGGTAGCCCTCCGCGTCCGCGTGGTTGGCGCTCTAATGCTCACCATGCCGGCAGTCACTTTTACCCATCGCGCTATGCGGTGGGCCACTGGTCGAGGGTGCCTTACTGCGTCCCTGAACCTGACTGGGCGCGACCCCTCCCTAGCCCAAGAGTCAGCGGACGGTTGGGGCAGCCGCGAGTCCAGCACCTTCACCATTCACGAACTCGGCTAGGAGGCCTCTGTGCTTGATATCCCCGGCTTCCCTGACCCGAATGCTTTGGTCACTACCCCAACGGCGACGGTGACGTGGAAGGGCAACACTATTACCGCGTCGTCGGTGTCGTTGAAGCGGTCGCTGGGTACGGGTTTGCCGGCTCAGGTGGCGGGCGTGGATGACGTGGTGGCTGCGACGGGTGAGGTGACTGCCACGTTCTCGGACGAGTTGGTCGCTGAGGGTCTGCATTTGCCGTGGATCGTGGAGAAGCCTCAGCCTGGCGACCGGGTGAAGATCACTGTTGGTTTCGATGGTGTGGAGGTTCCGATCTTGGAGGGCCGTGTGGATAACGCGGGCGCTCGGGTGTCGGAGCGGTCTGTGAGTTTCGGCGTGGTGGATCGGGTGGATCGGTTGCGCCGCAATGTGAGCATCCCGCCGCTGAACTACTATCACCCGCCAGAGGTTGAGGGTGGCGCGTTGCTGCGGATGGGTTTGCATCCGACGTATGTGACGGACCGGGTGGCGCGGGTGGGCGGCTTCCATGCGACGCCGCCTGTCATGCCTAGCAACTCGATCCTGTCTGCCCCGTTGATGGGCAGTGCGTGGCCGGAGCGTGGCACCCTGACCCTGGCCGACATCGCGGAGGGTTCCGGCGAGGACCCGGACGAGTACCCCACGTACACGTCCACGGCATGGGGGCTCGCGGTCCGCAACATCGAGGCGCAGTGGACCCCGTACATCCTGTCCCAGTTCACGGGCCGGTTTGATCGTCCCATGTTCGTCCGGTTCCTGACTGGCCGTGTGACGAGCGGCTATTCCCGCGTGTACCTGAAGTGGGAGGGTGAAGCGTATTCGCAGGCGGTGGCCGTTGCAGTGAGCCCGGTACGTGGCGTGGACGTGATGGTGCTGGACGCTCCGGGCCAGGACGTGCATGCAGGCTTGGGCGGCTCCCGGTTCAACATGCCATTGACGGCCGCTGAGATGTCGGCGGGTGTGGATGTGGGCGTGTGGCTGACTCCGAGCGGGAACAACGCGACTGTGACTATCGGCGTCAAGATGGCAGACGGCCCGGTGCGGACCGTCACTGGTTCTGTGGCTACGACCTCAACCATTCGGAACACGGCCATGCAGAAGGTCCACCTGTACTCCCCGACGAACGCGGCCGCATTTGGTGGCTTGCAAGTCGGGTTCGCTAGTTCCCCGTATGACCTGCACCAGTGGATTCGCTCGTCCATCATCGAGACCGACCCGGCCGGGCAACTGCTCTCAGTGCCGGCCATTGTGAACCGTGGCGGGCTGGAGTTGCTGAAGGAGCAGGCGAACTCAGAGCTGTCAGCGATCTGGTTGGACGGTTTGGGGCGTCTGCGGTATCGGTCCATGGGCCGACTGCTGTCCTCTGCCCCGGTGGTCACGATCACCGCCGACAATGTGAAGGATCTGGGCTGGCGGACTAGCTGGGATTCGGTGCATGAGTCCGTGGGCGTGAAGTACCAGCGCCCCGTCCCGCGCCGCGCCAACACCTACCGGGTCACGGCGTGGGAGGGGTCCGGCATCTCCATGGAGGGCACCGAGACCCACGAGGAAGTTATCCACCCCCCCGTAGGTGAGGACTGGATCAACGTCAGCCCGCTTAGGACCGTCCTGGAATCGGACCTCAACAGTCTCTACAGGTACAACCTTGGCCGTGGATCGTTCATCGCCGGGACCATCGAGTACGAGAACGCAGAGGGTGATCAGGCTTCTTTCCCGGCCACGAGCGTTTACATCTCATCCGGGTTGACTCAGCTCGACCACCAGTCATGGGTACTGAGAATCAACTCGCATAACCTTCCTGCCGACTACACCATGCGGCTAAAGGTTCCTGGTTGGCTCTACATCCGCGAATCCCGGCGTGATGAGAACATGCCCGTCATCCGGGCCATGGCGGTTATCACCTGGGATGAACGTGAGGTACAAGGCCTGCCACTGGGCGTTGAGGGCACCGGGAACTATGAGCACGACTGCGGCTTCTGGGTGCAACTGGAACCGGCGGTGCAGGCCATCGCCGACCATATTGCTGCCGCAACCTCGGCCGCCCATCCCGTCTATGACCAGGTGGAAATGGCCACCCCGGACCCGCGTCTAGAACTAGCAGACATGGCCACCATCAAACTGCCCGGCCTCACACAACAGGGCCTCATCGTCGGCATTGATCTGACCGTCGATAACAACGGCCTATCCCAAACCCTGGCCATCCAAACCACTCACACCACAATCGAGGAGGCCAACTGATATGGCGCACTTCAGCCCCGAGGGGTACAAGACCCCATCCACCGAGACTGAACTGAACGACTTCGGCAAAGAGGGGTTCTGGGAGTCGGCGGGCCTGAATCAGGATGCCCGCTTCCGCGAACTGGACGCCAACCTCACTGGCGCATCTGCTGACGCCGCGCAAGCCTTGCAGACCGCCAACTCATACGCCGGACAGATCGCGCAGGCCAACACCACGGCCGGGTCTGCTGTGGCGATTGCGCAGGGTGCAGCCGATGACGTGGACGAGATCAAGGGGCCGATTGACACCCGGCTGTCCGCCGTGGAGACCGCCGCAGGGTACGCCCCCGGTGACGCCACAGATGCGGCCATGACCAACATCGCCACGCAGGACAACACCCAGTTCCGGGCTGCACTAAACGCACAGAGTGTCGGGCGAACGGGTCAGCAGAACATGGACGGCACCGCCAAGCTCCACTTCAACGGCGGATTCACCCCGAACTACGACACCGTGCTCTGGATCGCCAGCCAGCAGCGCGTAAACCCCGAACTGAACTCACAGGGCCTGTACATCCAACACCGGGTGGCCGGAGACCTGCACAACAAGGTCCACGACGCCGCCGCATCTGAGCTTCGGCTCAACGGGGTTACGAACACCGGGTCTGGACAGTCCGCCCATGAGAACACTCTCGTCGTCGGCGGTGGTGGCAATGACATCAACCTCGCCTGCGTCACCCTATCCACGTTCCACCCCGACGCCGACGCCACGGGCAGCATCAACGAGATCAACATGTTCCGGGCCAACCAGGTGCTGCCCGCTCCCGGCCTGATCGTGGACAAGGCGGTGTCCGGATTCTTCGCCGCGCAGACGGTCGGCACCGAGAACTACGCCATCTGGGCCAATGGCGATAGCGCGTTCGCCCGGTTCGTCCCACAGTCACCGACCAGCATCGCCGTGGATATTCGCACAAGGGCCGGCCAGACCGCCGACCTGCTGGCAGTGAATACGGCTGCCAAGATCTTCTCAGTGACCGCTGCTGGAACCGCGCACTTCGGGGCCGCAGACGCTGGATCCTGGGTATCAGTCCACAATCGTGACGCCTCGAAGGCTGCGCTCCGTGTCAAGGCGCACGGATCACAAGCCACGAAGGTACTGGACGTGACAGACAGTGGTGGGACGTCGTGGGTCTATGTAGCCAATAATGGAGACCTGCGCACGGTGAACCGTTCCGTCGTGCTACGCAACGCCAGCGACACAGGCACCACCTTCGAACTCACCGCACTTGGCCCACGCTGGCGTGACGCATCCACTACTCGAAATAACGCCGGAGCGGCAGGTTCCGCCACTGCATTGCCCGCAACGCCACAGAAGTACTTGAAGGTATTCGACCCGGATGGCGTCGAACTACTCATCCCCGCCTACCGCGCCCCATAAGGAGACCCCGTGAATCACGCCGCCATCTTGGCTCTCATCTCTGATCTGTACTCGCAGGTTGCCACCCTGACAGCCGAGAACGCACAACTCCGAGAGGCCCTCACTGGTCAGGGCGAAGCCTCTACCCCAGCGAGCTAGGGTCGGCGGCCGCCTATGTTGGCATAGGCGTTGGTCCTATTCCGGGCTAGGGCAGGCTTCCTCGTTTTATGGTCGTTCTCGCTCTTGGGCTTCGATCCATGACCCAAGAGCCCAAGGGCGAGAATGATCCAGGACACGAACGCCATGGAAGGCCAAGCCAAGGCGTCGAAAATCATCAACTGGAGGGCCACGGCAACGACCGCCAGTCGGATGCCACCGCCCGAACGGACGAACGCGGCGACAACGATGAACACTAACGCGGCTAGGCCGAATGCCCCCGCTTCGGCAAGGGTGTGCACGTACTGATTGTCCACAGCTAACAGGCCGTCCGCCTGGAGCAGCCCGGATCGATAGAGGCGTGGGGTAGAGCCCGCCCCATCACCGAACATCACCTGTCCGAATGGACGCTCTTGGAGGAGGTCAGGGATGGCACGAAGGGCCGCAGTGCGGTGCCACCACGACCCGGACCCTACGAGTTGATCGGCCTGCGCCATAAGCGTTGTCCAAGTCAGAGCCAACGCAGCTATGCCGCCGAGGACTAGGAATGGCGCGGCAATGACCATCCACTTCTTGGCGTACCCCACGACGGACACGACGAGGAACAACAGGATCGCGCTTCGGGAACCTGACGCGAAGGCCCCGGCAGCAAGCACCAGCCAGCCCGCCAGTTTGACCACCCGCCCTGCTTTCATCAGGTGCAGCAGGACCAGTGCGGCGAGAGTCAGGTAGAAGGCGAATGGCAGGGGGTGGCCGAAAGATCCCTGGGCTCGTTGGAAGCCGAAGATCAAGTCGTGCCGCATCGCAAAGGAGGTTCCATCCAAGGCGATGACGGCACCTTGCCAGAGCGGGTCGGGGGTGTTGATCATCTCGTATACGCCATATGCGGCTTGGAAGATCCCCACTGCCACAAATATGCGCCACAACGTCTGGAGCTGGTCGCGCTTATGGCCGGCAACTGCCACGCATATTCCAGCTATGGACGCGACAGCTTGGAGCCCGAAGATCAACCACTTGTTGTCGTCGAACGAGTACGCGGTGGAGGCGGCCAGGGACCCGAAAAACACCACCAGGGGAAGAAAAATCTGGCGAGGCGGAAAGCCCTTGCACCGGACCACGAGGGCGAAGATGGCGTAGAGCAGTAGGCCAACAGCCAGGACCCGGAAAATCGCGGACTCCCCCGGGAGCCGCGTCACCGGAACAACTGTTGCCACCAGAACTGAAAGCCACGCTGCCAGCCGATAAACGGTTGGTTGCTTCCAGAACAAGGCCCAGAGCAGCACCAGCCCGGCGCCAGCGGCCCCCACCATTGGCAGTGGCGCGAGAGACACGAACAGAGACCCGGCGACAACAGCGACCAGGGTGCCGATAAGGAGAGCGATCTCCCACGGCTCGCGGATTTTCATTCCCAGTATCCCTCTCCCTGAACGCTCAAACTCCTCGAGTCTACCTACCTAGGGCAGGCCCATCTGCCGGTTTTGCCCAGTTGACATAACCGAACACCACCACGCGAGGCCCTGACCACACCGGTCGGGGCCTCGTCGTATCCGAGGAGGGGCGCATGCCTCAACACGTCTACCTGCCCATCAGGAATCCGCCGAACTGGTGGGACCGGGTACTGGTGCATCCACTCGCCCACGCCATTGCTGTCATAGCCACAGTGTTCGGGGTACTCATGACACTGGCCTACCCGATCACCGGACAGGTGCCATCACCCGCGTTCAATAACGTGCCGTGGTGGCTCAACTTCGGGGCAGGTGCATTCCTCCTACTCGGCGGCGTCCTCGTCGTCGTAGGAATCCACTGGGTAGGGACCAACGTCAGCACCGGGTGGAAAGCCGAACTCGGTGGATGGACGCTCACCACTGGTGGACTCGCAGCCGTCGCCATCGCCTTCGCAGCAGGCACATCCCCCGCCGCATGGCTCATCCCCGGCATCCTCACCCTCGGCTCACTCATCCGATGGTGGGCACTCACCCTCATCATCAAGACAGCACGCGCCAAGGCGGCGACCAACGCCACACCAGGGCGGGATGCCTAATGAACCAGACGCTTCTCATCACTCTCATCGGCGGCGCACTCGCCATCGCCGGTTCCGCTGGACTCTGGCAGTACCTCTCTTCCCGCAGAGACCGGCCCCTCAAGGCCAAAGAAGTAGACAACGCCAGCTTCACCGCACTCACAGCCGGATACGCCGGATTCGTTGAACGCATGGACGGCGAACTAGACCGCCTCAGCACCGAACTCGCATCCCAGGGCACACAGATCAAAGAACTCCGCGAAGAAGTCCGCGGACTCAGGGCCATCAACGGGCAACTACGACTCGCCCTGCAATCCGCCGTCGCATTCATAGACGACCTCCACCACCGCTGGGAATACCACCGGATGCAGAAGAACGCGCCACCCAAGCCGCACCTCGACTACGACTACGAATAGGAGACGGTCATGTTCCTCACAGGACTAGCGCGGGTTGCCCGCGACGCAGGTATCACCGTGCGCGAGGTTCCCGGCTGGAAGACTCGCACCGCTCACAAGGGCGGCATGAACAAGGTCCACGGCGTCATCTGGCACCACACCGCGACATCTGCCAGCGCCGTGAAATCGAAGAACAATCCAACCCTGAACTACATGGTCAGCGGACTCGGCTACCCGCTCGCCAACTACGGGCTCGCCTGGGACGGATCATTGGATGTCATCGCGGCAGGCACCGGGGCACATGCCGGCGTCGGTTCCTACAAGGGCATACCGAACAACGACGGCAATCGGCACCTGATCGGCGTGGAAGTCGAAGGCACCATCGGCCTCGAATGGTCGCCCGCCCAGCTCGAAACCGCCGCACGCCTCGGAGCCCAACTCAACAAGGACTTCGGCAGCGGGCTTCTGCACATCGCTCACTACGAATGGGCGCCCGGACGCAAGACCGACCCCACCGGCATCCCTGGCAACATGACCGCCCTCCGCGCCGCGATCAAGCGCGGAAACTGGGCGGCTGTCATCAACCCCGCAGCAAGCGAACCGGCCAAGCCCTCCACCCCGAAGGAAGAAGACATCATGACCCCTGACCAGGAAGCCAAGCTCGACCGTGCCATCGCGCTCATCAGCGAGACCGACAAGAATAACCAGGCCCGCGCCAACGTCATCCCTGCGCAGGTCTGGGAGCACAAGATCGGCACCGGCTCCCGTGCGCAGGACTACCTCTACGGGGCACGCATGGCCCAATACGCCGCCCGCGACATGACCCGCCAGGCCATCGCCGGAGTCCAGGCCATCGCCGACACACCCGGCGTCACCATCGAAGAAGTCCGCGACGCCCTCGCCAAAGTCATCGTCACCGTCGATGTCAAAACCAACGGACAGGAGAACTGACCATGGCCAACACCCTCACCCCCACCGCAAAGGTCACCAGTGGCACGGCCGCTGGTGCAGTGACCATCGTCCTCGTCTGGATCGCCGGCATGGTTGGCATCGAAGTCCCGCCCGAGGTTGCCAGCGCCGTGACCGTACTCATCGGCTTCGGCGTTGCGTACCTGGTTCCCGATGGATCGAGCGACGGCAAACATGTAGCCGAGTAGCACCACCACACAGAACCGCCCCCATCTTGCTTCGGCAGGGTGGGGGCGGTTCTTTTGCGTTTAAGGACTAGGCCGCTCGCCATCCACAGCAACAACCTTCCATGCGCCCGTCCGATCCTGCGACAGATCCAACGTCACCAACTGGGATCGCGGACCCAAGCGAACCTGCACGCGCAACATCGGCACATCCACCCGCAACACCTCACGCGGAGACCACGAGTTCTCCCACCACTTCGCCCTGCCATGCCAGCGCTCGTGAGCGACTACCTCCCAATGCCGGTTGCGGTAGGTGATGGACGTGGGGGTGTTGTCCGTGAACGTAACGGTTGCAATGGGGAGACCGTCGAGATGCTTGAAACCTGGGGTGCGGCGGGGAGGGGTGGGGGTGGTCATGCGGTTAGGGCTGGCGTGCTCTGCGCGCCACCTAGGGAGGCTTGGACCTGCTCCATGATCCCGGCCATGGCGGATGCCGCCTGGCGTCGGGAGTCCGGCATCAGGTGGTAGTAGACGGCGTACGTGGTTTTGCTTGATTCGTGACCCATGATCTTCGCCAGCTCGTCCATGGACACCGAGCGCGATGTGAGTTGCCACGATGCGAACGTGTGCCGTAGATCGTGCGGCCTTGGTGACCTCCGCAACCCGACCTCTTGCGCCGCCGCGACGGCTGGGAGCCATACCTTTCTCCGGAACTGCTGAGTCGTCAGCGCTCCCCCGCGCTTCATCGTGAACACGGGCTCGCCCGCCCGAGCTGCACCTACCAGTGGAGCAACTGCGTGAGCCGTGGTGGAATCCATCTGAACCACCCGGTGTGCGGCGTCCGACTTAGGGTCTCCCACGTATCTGCCCTTTACTCGATCCTCTTTCCATGCCTTCGAGATGGTGACCAGATACTCCCCGCCGCCTGCGTCCTGGAAGTCTGCAGAGGTCAGTGCAGTTGCCTCGGAGAAGCGCAGACCCGTGCCGACCAGGAACATAACGAACGGGCGGAAGTGCGGATCCACTGCGGAGAGCAATAGGGCGAACTCTCCATGGCTCAGGAACTCCTTCTTGTCGTCCCGCTTGGACACCTTGGGGAGTCGCGCACCGGCACACGGATTGGCCATACACCAATTGCGCAGGACGGCCGTGGAGAAGATCGCAGACATGAGCCCGTGGACGTTGGTGATGGTCTTCGGTGCAAGTCCCTTGTCGCGCATGTGTGTCACCCACTCGGAGACATCATCGCGGGTGACCTGATCGACTGGCAGGTGACCGAGGGTGGGCGCGATGTGAAGGCGAACCTGACGCTCGTAGACCTGCAGCGTGTACGGGGTGAGGTTGGTGAGGCTCGCAATATGCCGCTTGCCCGCCTCTTTAACAGTGGGGCTACGAGAGGCGGCAGAGAGAACGATGCGCTCTGCCTTGGCAGAGTCATGATCGGTCCGCTCTAGGGTGACCTTCCATTGGCGGGCTGCGTCTCGATCCGCGAAAGTCTGCGTGTATCGCTGGCCCTTCTCGCGCCAGATGACTCGGTAAGAGGCGGCCCCGGATGTCTTGGAATGACGCTCTTCAATGGATGCCATGGGAACATTCTAGCAGTCCATGGGAACATTGCTTCGATGATCCGCGTGGATCCCTGTAATGACGCGGGTTGTACTGGTGGGCCCAGAGGGACTCGAACCCCCGACCCCTTCGGTGTAAACGAAGTGCTCTAACCAACTGAGCTATAGGCCCCAACCTCCGGTGCGGGCGGGCCGCCACCGGACCGCTCCATGCTACCTCAGCGTCATGTCAGCGGCTCACTTCGCCATGTCATCTCGAGCTGGTGGACCACTCCCCCGGAACGGCATCGAGGTGGTCCTGAAGCCGTCGCTCATCACCATTCGCGGCCTGGACGCGGGCCAGGACCACACCGTTGGCGTCCATCAGGACACTGCTTCGCCGCGCCCGGCCGGTGGTCTCATTGAATTCACCGACGGCGCGGGCCGCGGCCCCGTGGGGCCAGAAATCGGACAGCAACGGGGCGCGGATCCCGGTCTCGTCCGCGACCTTGCGCAGCACGGCGGCGGAATCGCAGGACACCACCCTGAGCCCGACGCCGGCCGGCGCCAGCCGCTCGGCCAGCTCGTCGACCCAGCCGAGTTCGGCGGTGCACACGGGGGTGAAGGCCCCCGGCAGGAAGAACAGCCAGCAGCGTATGGGCGCGGCGCCGTCGTCGTGCATGGCCCCGCGACCGGCGCCGAGCGCGTCCGGAGACGGCGGCACCACGGGGGGCCACGACCAGAGCTGGCCGTGCTGGTCCCGCAGGGCCGGCGGGTCCGCGGGAGTCTCCCGGTCCCCCGCCGGACCAATCACAGGTTGCGCTTGGCCACCAGTCGGGTGGCGGACCAGTCCGCAGAGACCCCGGCGGTGGTGGTGACGTGCAGGCCGGCCGTCGGTGCCGCCTCGGCGATGTCCGCCGGCGGCACGTGCCCGTCACGGCCGTTGCGCGGGGTGAGCAACCACAGCGCCCCACCGGTGTCCAACGTGGTCTGCGAGTCCATGAGGGCATCGGCCAGGTCGTCGACGTCTCCGTCCGCCTCCCGCCACCACAACAGGACGGCGTCGACCGGCTCCTGGTCCTCCTCGGTCAACAGCTCGCTACCGAGCTCGTCCTCGAGCGTGTTCCGGAAATCGAAGTCGATGTCCTCGTCAAAACCGAGTTCCTGGACCAGTTTGCCTTCGGAAAGGCCCATCTTCGCGGCCGGTCCATCACTGGTCTCCGCAGTACGCCCTACGGCGGGGGCGGAGTCTGGCTGGTTCACATCTCTCCTTGACTGTTGCGTGGTACCCATGTGGGCATCATCTCACCAGATTACGTCCTCGCGGGCACCATGGGCCATGCGGGGTACGCAAGCCTGCATCCGGGGCCCCTCAGGTTATACAGTCTTGGGTGGAACCAGAGGACCCGCCCCTGACCATCCAGCCGGACGATCCCGGTGTGGACCGCGGGCCCACCAGACCAGCGGAGACCATCCGCCGACAGAGAGGTTGCCGTGAGCGCAGCTGAAGAGAGCTCCCACATCCTGAGCGGACTGACCAACCAGATGTCAGACAAGGACCCCCAGGAGACGGCAGAGTGGATCGAGTCCTTCGACGGACTCGTGGAAGAGCGGGGCACGGAGCGCGCGGAGTACATCATGCGCCAACTCCTGCAGCGGGCCGGCACCAAGTCGGTCGGCGTACCGATGGTCACGACCACGGACTACGTCAACACGATCCCGGTGGACCAGGAGCCCGAGTACCCAGGAGACGAGGAGCTCGAGCGCCGCTACCGCAACTACCTGCGGTGGAATGCCGCCATGATCGTCCAGCGAGCCCAGCGCGAGGGGGTCGGGGTCGGCGGCCACATCTCCTCCTATGCCGGCCTGGCCACCATCTACGAAGTGGGCCTGAACCACTTCTTCCGCGGCCAGGACCACCCGGGCGGCGGCGACCAGGTCTTCTTCCAGGGTCACTCCTCCCCCGGCAACTACGCCCGCGCCTTCCTCGAGGGACGTCTCACCGAGGAGGAGCTCGACGGTTTCCGCCAGGAGAAGTCCAAGGCCCCCAAGGCCCTGCCGTCCTACCCGCACCCGCGCATGCTGGAGAGCTTCTGGCAGTTCCCCACCGTGTCCATGGGCCTCGGTCCGATCAACGCGATCCACCAGGCGCAGTTCAACCGCTATCTTCACAACCGAGGGATCAAGGACACCTCCGACCAGCAGGTCTGGGCCTTCCTCGGCGACGGCGAGATGGACGAGCCCGAATCACGCGGCGCCCTCCACATCGCCGCCAATGACAAACTCGACAACCTGAACTTCGTGGTCAACTGCAACCTGCAGCGTCTCGACGGCCCGGTCCGCGGCAACGGCAAGATCGTCCAAGAGCTGGAGGCCTACTTCCGCGGCGCCGGCTGGAACGTCATCAAGGTCCTCTGGGGCCGCGAATGGGACCAGCTCCTGGACCAGGACGACGAGGGCGAGCTCGTCCGCATCATGAACGAGACCCTCGACGGCGACTACCAGACCTACAAGGCGGAGTCCGGCGGATTCGTCCGCGACCACTTCTTCGGCCGCTCCTCGGTGACCAAGGAGATGGTCGCCGACATGACGGACGACGAGATCTGGGGCCTCAAGCGCGGCGGCCACGACTACAACAAGGTCTACGCCGCCTACCAGGCCGCCATGGAGTACAAGGGCAAGCCCACCGTCATCCTGGCGCAGACCATCAAGGGCTACGGGCTGGGTCCGCACTTCGAGGGCAAGAACTCGACGCACCAGATGAAGAAGCTCACGGTCGAGGACGTCAAGCTGTTCCGCGACCGCCACCGCATCCCCATCACGGACGAGCAGATCGAAGCCGACCCGTACAACGTGCCGTACTACCACCCGGGTCCGGATGCGCCGGAGATCAAGTACATGATGGAGCGGCGCCAGAAGCTGGGCGGGTTCCTGCCCGAGCGCCGCACGGACTACGACAAGATCCCGATGCCGCCGGAGGCGACCTACAAGCACGCCCGCAAGGGCACCGGCAAGCAGCAGGCCGCCACCACCATGGCCTTCGTGCGCCTGCTCAAGGACCTGATGCGGGACAAGAACATCGGCAACCGCATCGTGCCGATCATCCCGGACGAGGCCCGCACCTTCGGCATGGACTCGTTCTTCCCCACGGCGAAGATCTACAACCCCAAGGGTCAGAACTACCTGTCCGTGGACCGGGACCTGTTCCTGTCCTACAAGGAGTCCACGTCCGGCCAGCTGTTCCACGTGGGCATCAACGAGGCCGGCGCCACCTCGGCGATGACCGCCGTGGGCACGTCCTACTCCACGCACGGCGAGCTGATGATCCCCGTGTACATCTTCTACTCGATGTTCGGCTTCCAGCGCACCGGCGACGCCTTCTGGGCGGCCGGTGACCAGCTGGCCCGCGGGTTCGTCATCGGCGCCACCGCCGGACGCACCACCCTGGCCGGCGAGGGCACACAGCACATGGACGGCCACTCGCCGATCCTGGCCGGCACCAACCCGGCGGTGAAGCACTACGACCCGGCATTCTCCTTCGAGATCGCGCACATCGTCCGCCAGGGCCTGGAGGACATGTACGGGGAGCACGACCGCGGGGACGACGTCCGCAACGTCATGTACTACCTCACCGTGTACAACGAGCCGATCATCCACCCGAACGAGCCGGAGGACCTGGACGTGGAGGGGCTGCTCAAGGGCATCTACCGCTACAGCCAGGCCAGCGCCGACGTCACCGGGCCGAAGGTCCAGCTCATGGGTTCCGGCGTGTCCGTGCCGTGGGTCATCGATGCGGCCAAGGTCCTCGCCGAGGAGTGGAACGTGGCCGCCGACGTGTGGTCCGTGACGAGCTGGAACGAGTTGCGCCGTGACGCCGTAGCCGCCGAACGTGAGGCGATGGAGAACGCGGAGGGCAAGGCCCGCGTTCCCTACCTCACGCAGAAGATGGCCGAGACCGAGGGGCCCGTGGTGGCCACCACGGACTACGCCACACTGGTCCCGGACCAGATCCGCCCCTTCGTCCCGAACGACTTCGCCACCCTGGGTGCGGACGAGTTCGGCTTCGCGGACACCCGCGCCGCAGCCCGCCGCTACTTCCTCATCGACACCCACTCGATGGTCGTGAAGGCGCTGCAGATGCTGGAGAAGGACGGCAAGGTCGATGCGGGCACCGCGGCCGAGGCCTACCGCAAGTACCGGATCGACGACGTCAATGCCGGCACCACCGGCAATGCCGGCGGCGATTCCTGACCGCGTCCCCAGGGACCCCTGTCCGGGCTCGTCCGGATCCCGACGACGGCCGGTGAAGTGCACAGCGCACCTCACCGGCCGTCGTCGTCCTTGTGGGTTTCCCACAATGCACCCGTGTCACGCGCGTCACGATGCCCCTTCCGGGGCCTATGCTCGAGTGCATGTCCGACGCGCGCAGCACCCCGCCGCCGCGCAAGGTCTCCGAGGAGTCCCTGCGCCGGCTGCGGGCCCATCTGGGCGTACTGAACACCGCCACCCTCCAGCGTCTGGACTCCACACTGCCGTGGTACCGGAAGCTGACGCCGGATGAGCGCTCCTCCCTCGGACTCATCGCCCAGCGCGGGCTCACCGGATTCCTGTCCTGGTTCGAACGTCCCACCACCTCGATCAGCACCGTCCTCGGGGAGGTCTTCGGCGGGGCCCCCACCGAGCTGACCCGGTCCATCAGCCTGCAGAGGGCCCTCCAGCTGATCCGCACGGTCGTGGATGTGGTGGAGGCCCAGGTGCCGGGGATAGTGCAGGACCGGGACCAGATCCTGGTGCGCGAGGCCGTGCTGCGGTACTCGCGGGAGATCGCCTTCGCCCTGGCCGATGTCTATGCCCGTGCCGCCGAGACCCGCGGTGCCTGGGACAGCCGGAACGAGGCGGTCCTGCTGGACGCCGTGCTGCGCGGTGAGGCACCGGACGAGATCCTCTCCCGGGCCACGGCTGCCGGCTGGAACGGCGACAAGGGAATCATGGTGATGGCCGGGCCGACCCCCGCCGCCGACCTGCCCACCCGCCTGGCCGGGGCGCGGCGCACCGCGGTCCGCGCCGGACACGACCTGCTGGTGGGTGTCCAGTCCGAGCGGATCGTCCTCGTGGTCGGAGGCGTCACCGACCCCAGCCAGGCCGCCATCGCTCTGACGGCCTGGTTCGGTGACGGCCCGGTGGTCTACGGCCCCCTCTCCGACAGCCTGGTGGATGCCCACCGCAGTGCTCGAGAGGCCCTCGCCGGACTGGCCGCCGCCGCCGCCTGGCCCCGCGCACCCCGCCCGGCCCATGCCCAGGACCTCCTTCCCGAGCGTGCCCTGCACGGAGACCAGGCCGCCATCGACGTGCTGGTCCAGCGCGTCTTCACACCCCTGCAGGCAGCCGGCAATTCGCTGTTGGAGACGGTGGACGCCTACTGCGAGCTGGGCCATTCCCTCGAGGGCACTGCCCGGGAGCTGTTCATCCACGCCAACACCGTCCGCTACCGGCTGCGGCGGGTCAGCGAGATCACCGGCTGGGATCCTTTGTCCCCGCGGGACGCCTACGTCCTACAGACCGCCCTGGTCGTCGGTCGCCTGCCGCCCGCTCCCGGAACCAACTTGTAGGAATCCTCCAAAACACCACGCGGAGCTTGGTGTCCCCACCGCCCCGGAACCCGGTCACGGTTTTGACACAGTTAAGGACATGCTTGCAATCGTGTGCCCCGGACAGGGCTCCCAGACCCCCGGGTTCCTCACACCATGGCTCGAGCTGGACGGCATGGCCGGCCTGCTCGCCGAATGGTCCACCGCCACCGGGGTCGACCTGACCGCCCACGGCACCGTGTCGGAGGAGGCCACGATCAAGGACACCGCCGTGGCCCAGCCCCTCATCGTGGCCGCCGGTCTGCTGGCTGCCCGGGCCCTGGACCTGGACGCCGTACCCGCTGGCGGATGGATCGCGGCGGGGCACTCCGTGGGTGAGATCACGGCGGCCGTCCTGGCCGGTGTCCTCCCCGCGGACGAGGCCTTGGAGTTCGTCCGCATCCGCGCCACGGGCATGGCCCAGGCCGCCGCGGCCGAACCGACCGGGATGTCCGCCGTGCTCGGAGGCGACCCGGACGAGGTCCTGTCCGCCCTTGAGGCCCAGGGACTCGTACCGGCCAATGTCAACGGCGGGGGCCAGACCGTCGCTGCCGGCTCGGCTGACGCGCTGGCCGCCCTGGCCGAGAATCCGCCCGCCAAGGCCCGCGTCATCGCCCTCAAGGTCGCTGGTGCCTTCCACACCCCGTACATGGCCCCGGCCGTCCCGGCCCTGACCGCCTACGCGGACGGGCTGGCCCCCCGGGACCCTGCCGTGCCTTTGCTGTCCAACCGTGACGGACTCGTGGTGGACACCGGGCGGCGGTTCGTGGACCAGCTCGTGGACCAGGTGACCCGCCCGGTCCGCTGGGACCTCTGCATGGACACCCTCCGGGACTCCGGTGTGACCGGCATCCTGGAACTGCTGCCGGGCGGCACCCTCACCGGGCTGGCCAAGCGCGCGCTGAAGGGGACACCCACCCTGGCGGTGAAGTCCCCCGCGGACCTGGACGCCGCCCGGGACTTCATCGCCGAGCACGGCGTGGCCGCCACGGCCTCCACCACCAGCACGGCCGGCTGATCGGACGCCGGACACACGGGGACCTCCCGGGGTCCGCGCCCCAACCACCCAGACTGCATCCGAGAACCCCGAGGACATCATGACCACCACCCTGAAGCAGTACGAGCCCGTTGCCGGCAGCCGCATCCTCTCCGTAGGCGCCGCGCGCGGCAATCTGGTGGTGACCAATGAGGACATCGCCGGGCCGATCGACTCCTCGGACGAGTGGATCCAGAAGCGCACCGGCATCGTCACCCGCCGCCGGGCGGACCGGGACCTGTCCCTGCTCGACCTCACCACCCAGGCGGCCCAGGAGGCCATCGACAAGGCCGGGCTCACCGGGGCGGACATCGATGCAGTGATCGTCTCGACCGTCACCTCCCCCTACGCGACCCCCTCGGCCGCCGCCGCGCTGGCCCACAACATCGGCGCCACCCCGGCACCGGCCTTCGACATCTCCGCCGCCTGTGCCGGCTACTGCTACGGCGTGGCCCAGGCCGACGCGCTGGTGCGGTCCGGCATGGCGAAACACGTGGTGGTCGTCGGCGCCGAGAAGCTCTCGGACTTCATCGACGAGACGGACCGCTCGATCTCCTTCATCCTCGGCGACGGCGCCGGCGCCGTGGTGGTGGGCGCCTCCGACGAGGCAGGCATCTCCCCCAGTGTCTGGGGCTCCGACGGTGAGCGCTGGGAGACGGTGAGCATGACCCGCTCGATGCTCGACCTGCGTGATGCCGTGGAGACCGCTCGGACGACGGGGGACACGTCCGCCCTGACCGATCCTGAGTCCAAGCTCTGGCCGACGCTGCACCAGGACGGGCCGAGTGTGTTCCGCTGGGCCGTGTGGTCCATGGCCAAGGTGGCCCAGGAGGCCCTCGACAAGGCCGGTGTCCGCGCCGAGGACCTGGCGGCCTTCCTGCCGCACCAGGCCAACGAGCGCATCATCGACGAGATGGCCAAGCAGCTGAAACTCCCGGACACCGTCACGATCGGCCGGGACATCAAGGAGACGGGCAACACCTCCGCCGCCTCGATCCCCCTGGCCATGCACCGGGTCCTGCAGGAGGACCCCTCCCTCAGCGGGGGCCTGGCCCTCCAGATTGGTTTCGGCGCCGGGCTGGTCTACGGCGCCCAGGTGGTCCGGCTCCCCTGAGCCGCTCCCCCTGACCTGACCTCCACGTCAACCGACGCTGGATCAACCACCATCATCCACACTGAAGGAGCCACCATGGCAAAGAAGGAAGAGATCCTCGCCGGCCTCGCCGAGATCGTCAACGAAGAGACCGGCCTGGAGTCCGAAGAGGTCCAGCTGGACAAGTCCTTCACCGATGACCTGGACATCGATTCGATCTCGATGATGACCATCGTGGTCAACGCCGAGGAGAAGTTCGACGTCAAGATCCCGGATGAGGAAGTCAAGAACCTCAAGACCGTGAACGACGCGGTCGAGTTCATCGCCAACGCCCAGGGCTGACCTGGCGTTGGAGCGCAGCGACCGGTGAGGGAACCGGCCGGCGGACAGATTGATTGTCCCGACGCCGGCCGGCCCCTCCCCCGGTTCAGGGCGACTCCCAGCCCCTCACCAACCACTCGTTCGGGTCCACCGACCCGGTAGACCAAAGGTAGAAACATGAACCGCACAGCCGTGATCACCGGGCTCGGTGCCACGACACCCATCGGCGGTGACGTCCCGACCCTGTGGCAGAATGCCCTCGCTGGAACCTCGGGTGCCCGCCCGCTGGAGCAGGAATGGGTCGCCGAGTACGAGTTGCCCGTGACCTTCGCCGCCCAGGTGTCCACCCCGGTGTCCGAGACGCTCTCCAAGGTGGAGATGAAGCGGATGGACCCCAGCACCCAGTTCGGGATGGTGGCCGCCCGTGAGGCCTGGGCCGACGCCGGACTGGCCGTCGGGACGGACCAGGACAGCCCCGTGGACCCTGATCGCTTCGCCGTGTCCTTCGGCACCGGCATCGGCGGCGTATGGACCCTGCTCGACGGTTGGGACACCCTGCGGAACAAGGGCCCGCGCCGCGTGCTGCCCATGACCGTGCCCATGCTCATGCCGAACGGTCCGGCCGCGGCCATCAGCCTTGCGCTGGGCGCCCGTGCCGGCGCCCGGACCATGGTGTCCGCCTGCGCCTCCGGCACCGAGTCCCTCGACATCGGCCTGGAGCTCATCCGCTCCGGGAAGGCGGACGTGGTGGTCTGCGGCGGCGCTGAAGCCGCCATCCACCCGCTGCCGATCGCCGCCTTCGCCTCCATGCAGGCCCTGTCCCGGCGCAACGACGAACCCGAGCGTGCCTCCCGCCCCTATGACAAGGACCGTGACGGCTTCGTACTCGGCGAGGGAGCCGGTGCCCTGGTGATCGAGTCCGAGGAGCACGCCAAGGCCCGCGGAGCTCGCATCTACGCCGAACTGGCAGGCACGGGCGTCACCTCGGATTCCTATCACATCACCGCTCCTGAGGCCGAGGGTCTCGGAGCCTCCCGTGCCCTGACTCTCGCCCTGGAATCGGCCGGCGCCGCACCCACGGACGTCAGCCACGTCAACGCCCACGCCACCTCCACCCCGGTCGGCGACCGCCCGGAGTACCTGGCCATGAGGTCCGTCTTCGGCGGCCACCTGGACGAGGTGGCCGTGTCCGCCACCAAGAGCCAGACCGGGCACCTGCTCGGCGCCTCCGGGGCCATCGAGTCCGTGCTCTCCGTGCTGGCCGTCTACCACGGCCAGGCCCCAGTGACCATCAACCTCGAGAACCAGGACCCTGAGATCCCGCTGAACGTGGTGTCCGGTCAGCCCCGCGAATTGCCCCAGGGCGCCCGCGTGGCGGTCAACAACTCCTTCGGGTTCGGCGGTCACAACGCCGTATCCCTGTTCCGGAGCGTCTGACGCCAGGTCAGCACCCCGCACCCGTCACTGGATTAACGGCAGAACCCGCCAGGATCACCTGGCGGGTTCTGCCGTTCTGGGAGGAAAGGGTCAGCTCAGCGACGCGGCTCCGGCGTCAGCTCAAGCGGCGGCTAGTGAAGCGTCGCTGTGACTGCGACGATGACTGTGGCCGATCCTGCAACTGTGGAGGATTGCTAACCGACCTGGTGTAGCCAGCGCACCGGGGCCCCCTCGGCGGCCTGGCGGAAGGGCTCGAGCTCCTCGTCCCAGGCCTCGCCCAGGGCCAGGCTCAGCTCGTGGAAGACGGCCGAGGGATCGCCGCTGCCCTGTTCGTACGCGTAGCGGATGCGGTCCTCGGACACCATGATGTTGCCCGTGACGTCAGTGGTGGCATGGAAGATGCCCAGTTCGGGAGTGTGGGACCACCGGCTGCCGTCCGCTCCAGCGGAGGCCTCTTCAGTGATCTCGTAGCGCAAGTGGGCCCACCCGCGCAGGGCGGACGCCAGCCGGGCACCCGAACCCTGGGGCGCGGTCCAGACGATCTCGGCCCGGTAGGCACCCTGGGATGCCGGTTGCGCCGTCCACTCGAGCCGGTCCTGGGCACCGAGGACCGAGCCCACCGCCCACTCGATATGTGGGCATAGCGCGGCCGGGGCCGAGTGGATGTACACAATTCCACGGACCATGGTTTCAGACATACGTTCCTCCCAGTGCTGTGCGGTACGTCTTCCCCAACGACCCCACAGGCGGGTGAACCACAAGGGTTCCCGGGAGGCAGCGACCTGCGCCGGATGCCTCGATATATTCAATTGCTGAAGCTGTTGCCGGAAGCTCCGAGGTCAGTCGAAGGAATGACACCAGTGTGCTTCCGGGACCATTGTGCCTCACAACTGCTCCCAGAGCCAAGATCGACACCCGTTCAGGCCCGCGGATGCGCCTGGCGGTACCCCTCGCGCAGCCGTTCGACCGAGATGTGGGTGTACAGCTGGGTGGTCTGCAGGGAGGAGTGGCCGAGTAGTTCCTGCACACTGCGCAGGTCTGCTCCGCCGTCGAGCAGATGGGTGGCTGCCGTGTGACGCAGCACGTGGGGACCACGGGCGGCGGTGTCCCCGAGTCCGGCCAGGGCCTGGTTGACGACCTCACGGACCTGGCGCACACCCAGTCGTCCGCCCCGGACCCCCAGGAACAGAGCGTTCCGGACCTGGTCTGAGGCTGAGGCGGTGACTGAGGCTGAGAGCGGACGTTGGTCAGACGGGTCACCGGGCGCGAGGACCCGCCGACCATGATCGAGCCAGCGTTCGAGAGCGGTCGCCGCAGGCGCACCGAAAGGGACCGTCCGTTGCTTGCCACCCTTGCCGGTGACCACCAGCGTGCGGCGTTCATGGTCCACGTCCTGACGGTCCAGGCCCACGAGTTCGGAGACACGCAGGCCGGTCGCATACAGCACCTCGAGCAGAGCGGCGTCCCGCAGGGCCACGGCCCGTTCCCGCGCGTCCTCCGGCGCCGGCTCCGCGGCGGTGTCCAACAGCCGTCCGGCCTGCTCGGCGCTCAGCGCATCCGGCAGCGTGCTGCTTCGCTTCGGGGAGCTCAGGCGGAGCGACGGGTCGTGTTCGAGGTGCCCTTCCCGCACGGCCCACGCCATGAAGACCCGCACGGAGGCCGTCTTTCGCGCGAGCGTGGACCGCGAGCGTCCGGCTGCGGACAGCCGGCCCAACCAGCCGCGCAGGTCGGCCAGGTCGAGTCCGCCCAAGACCTCCGGCCAGGCTCCCTCAACGGGGTGCAGCCGCTCGTACTCGGCCACCTCGGTGATAAGGCCTTCCACGTCCGAGAGATAGGCGCGCACGGTCTGATCCGAGCGGTTTCGTTCGTGCATCAGGTGATCGGCGAAGCCCTCGACCCAGGCACGGTCCCGGGCAGCGAGCCGCGGCGACGTCCCCGCTCGCGCGGAGTGTGGTGCAGTGGTGGAGGACATGCTCCCACTCTGCCACCGTGCCGTCCCCTGACAGGGTTACGACTCCCCTGCTGAGTCACTGCCGGTCTGGCCGCCCGTCCGTTGTCCCGGGCGTTGTCCCTGCCCTGGTCTCCGCCGCTATCCCGGCTATTGACGCTGCCGCTGTCACTTCCCCTCGGCCGCACTGCGGCGCCAGCCGGACTCCCGTTGCTCGGCCAACGATTGGCGTTGGAGCTTCTTCAGGGTGCCCATGACCGTGCCGGGGCCCAATCCGGCCACGGCACAGAGTTTGTCCACCGGCGCGGCGTTGCGGAGGGGCAGCGCCTCATAGACCAACAACTCCTCCACCGTGAGGTGGTCATGGGGCCGAGCCGCGCTCGGAGAACCACCCGAGACCCCCGAGCCACCCGAGCCACCTGAACCGCCAGGGCCTCCAGCAGCTCCAGCGACTCCAGGGCTGGCCGCGTGCCGTGCCGATCCTCCACCGCCAGCGGCATGCTCGGCATCGCCGCCGCCCGGTATCAGGGCCAGTGCCTCTTCCACGTCACTGACGACGACTGCGGGGGATTCCCGGAGCAACCGGTGGCAACCGGCGGACTGCGGGGAGGTCACCGGGCCGGGGACCACCCCGACTTCCCGTCCCAGGCCCAAGGCATGGCCGGCCGTGTTCTGCGCGCCGGAACGCCACCGCGCCTCCACCACGAGCACGGCGGCGGACAGGGCCGCGATGATGCGGTTGCGCTGCAGGAACCTGTGCCGAGTCGGGCTGGCACCCGGCGGCAACTCGGACAGCAGCAGTCCCTGCGCCACCACCTCTCGCAGCAGGTCCTCATTGCCGGCCGGGTAGTAGCGGTCCAGGCCTCCGGCCATGACCGCCACCGTCGGCGGCATTCCCGTGCCCGAGGCCAGCGCCGCCCGGTGGGCCATGGCGTCGATCCCGTAGGCCCCTCCGGACATCACCGTCAGCCCCCGTGCGGCCAGCCCGCCCGCCAGGTTCCTCGTCACCGACTGCCCATAGCCGGTCGCGTCGCGGCTCCCCACCACGGCCAGGGTGGAGCTCCCGCGGGGAACGGGTCCTGCACCCCGGAACCACAAGGCCACCGGGGCGGCTGGTCCCAGGTCGTCCACCCCGCTGGGCCATCCGGGATCCTCCGGGATCAACAATCCGCCGCCCAGTCGTTCCAGCGAGGCCAGGTCGCGTTCGGGGGCGAGGCTCGAGGCGCGGGCCGCCCACCCGGCCAGGGACGTGGTCCAGGTCCGCTCGGTCAGTGTCACGCCCTCCGAGGCGAGGACCAGCCTCAGATCCTGCCGCTCATCGGCGCCTGGGGTATCCCGCCCGGTGAGGATCTGGACCGCTCGCGAGGCACCCCAGACCCGGACTGCGGTGGCGCCCAGGACCGATCCAGGCTCGAGCAGCCGGGTCAGCGCCGCCCGGGCGATGCGCAGCTCACCGGTGGCACCCGCCGGAATCGTGGTCCCGCTCATGTCCTCTCCCGTCATCGCGTATCCGTCTCCCCTCGTGCCGTTCATGCGACCCCCTCCCCTTGGCTTCGACGCCGCAGATACAGGGCCGCGTCCACGTCTTCGGCCTCCGGCCGGTCCGCATCCCGCAGGTCCGCCATGGTCCAGGCCAGGCGCATGACGCGGGCATGACCCCGGGCGGTGAGTTCTGCTCGATCCAGGGCCGCATCGGCTCCGGCGCGTGCCCTGGGCTCGATGGCCAACGGCCCCTCCCGCAGCACGGCTGCCGGGATGTGGGCATTGCGGGACAGTCCGAAGGGCCTCAGCCGCGCGACCTGCCTCTCGACCGCAGGCAGGATGCGGCCCAGGACGGTGGCCGAGTCCTCTCCTCCGGCGCCGGAGGTCAGGGCAGCCGCGTCCACCGCCGGAACCGTGACCTGGATGTCCACTCGGTCCAGTAGAGGGCCGGACAGCTTTGCGGTGTAGCGCCGCCGTTGCAGGGATGTGCATCGGCACTTGCTGCCGCGCCCACCACCCCAACCGCACGGGCAGGGGTTCGCGGCGAGCACCAGTTGGAAGCGGGACGGATAGCGCACCGCCCCGGAGGCCCGGTGCAGGGTGATGGCGCCGGACTCCAGAGGCTGACGCAGGGCATCGAGAACCCGCCGGTCGAACTCGGGGGCCTCATCCAGGAACAACACTCCGCCGTGCGCCAGGGACGCGGCCCCGGGCCGGGCAATGCCTGAGCCACCGCCCACCAGGGCCGCCATGGAGGCGGAGTGGTGGGGCGCCTGGAACGGCGCTCGGCGGATCAGGCGGGCCGCGTCCTGGGGTCGTCCGGTCAGGGACCGTACCGCGGTCGCCTCCAGGGCCGTCTGGTCGTCCAACGGCGGCAGGATGCCGGGCAGCCGTTCGGCCAACATCGTCTTTCCCGCCCCCGGACTCCCCTCCAACAGCACATGATGTCCCCCTGCTGCGGCCACCTCCAGGGCAAAACGGGCCTCGAACTGTCCCGAGACCTCCGAGAGATCGGGTTCGTGTCCCCCAGACAGAGAAGCGGAGGTGGTCCTGTCCTCGCCACCCGACGCCGGTTCCGGCTCCGGAGCCGCCACAGCACTGGCCAGCGGCGGCTCCGGATCCCCACCGAAGGCCCGGATCACCTCATGCAGCGAGCGAAAACCCCGCACCCTGGCGCCGGGCACCAGTGAGGCCTCATCCGCCGATTCCTCGGCCACCACGACGTCCGGATACCCCGATTCGACCGCCGCCATCACGGAAGGCAGGATCCCCGGCGCGTGGCGCAATCGGCCGTCAAGCCCCAGTTCAGCGAGGAATACGGGCCCGTGCACGCCGTGCACCTGACGGTCGGCGGCATACGCCGCCATCACGATTCCCAGATCAAACCCCGGTCCTCGTTTGTGCAGTGCTGCCGGTACCAGGTTCACGGCCAGGTGCCTCCGGGTCAGTGGCAGTCCGGAATTACGGGCGGCGGCCTTGATCCGGTCCCGGCTCTCCTGGAGTGACTGGTCCGGCAGGCCGAGCAGGACGAATCCGGGCAGCGTCTGGCCGATGTCTGCCTCGACCTCCACCAGGTGGCCGTGCATGCCGGTGAGGGCCACGGCGAGGGTCCGTCCCATGACGGCGGGCGCGCTCATGGGCGGATGTCCTTCAGGACCTCGACGGTCAGGCCGCCACCAGCCGGCAGCAGGACGGAGACCGCGTCCACCCGCCAGCCGGCCAACCGCCGCAGCTCCGGGTGCGCCGCCGCCCATTGGAGTGACAACCGGTACAGCCGGCGGAGTTTGCGCGGGTTGATGGCCTCGAAGGGGTGCCCGTATCCGATGCCTCGGCGGGTCTTGACCTCCACCGCCACCCACCACCCCTGGTGGATCCCCACGAGGTCGAGTTCACCGTCCGGGCAGCGCCAGTTGCGGTCCACGATCTCGTAGCCCTGATCCTGCAGCCACCGGGCGGCCACGTCTTCCCCGAAGCGACCGAGCGCCGTGTGGGCTGATGATTGCTGCGGCCGGCGACCGGCCGCGGTGGATTGCTCCATTGATGTACCTCCACGCACCAGCCTGCTCGCTGGCAGGGCTGCGTGGGGCGTGGCGGGCGGCCACTGTGGATGCTTCGGGCGAGCCGGTGCTCTGTGGAGGAAGGCGCCGGCTCTCCGGTTGTTACAGCAGGGCGGGCGTCACGGCAGGGTGGGTCCGTCCTGGGGCAGCTGCAGATCGTCATTCTGCGGGAGTTCCTCCACGTTGACGTCCTTGAAGCTGAGGACCCGTACGCGCTTGACGAAGCGGGCGGTGCGGTAGATGTCCCACACCCAGGCGTCCTCCATCAGGACCTCGAAGAACACCTCGCCGCCCTCCGCGCGGGCCTTCACCTCCACCGCATTGGCCAGGTAGAAGCGGCGTTCGGTCTCCACCACGTACCGGAAGAGACCGACCACGTCGCGGTACTCCCGGTAGAGCTGGAGTTCCATCTCGGATTCGTAGTTCTCGAGTTCGTCGCCGCTCATGCCGTCCATTCTCCCTGTTGCAGGCCCTGCTCCCGGACCTGTTCCGGCCGTGGGGCCCAGACCGGGGTCACTTCCTGGCCTCGGGACAGGCCCAGGTTCCAGCTCATCCGATGGTAAGGGCTCGGTCCTCGGTCCAGGATGGCCTGCCGGTGTACGGCGGCCCCATAGCCCTTGTTGCCCTCCCAACCGTAGTCCGGAAAGGCCTCCGCCAGGCCGGTCATCAGCCCGTCGCGTTCCACCTTGGCCAGGATCGAGGCGGCCGCCACGGTGGCACACGTCGCATCGGCCTTGACCTGGAGGTGCACTGACCCAGGGCCGGGGGCCAGGCCCACGCTCGCCTGCAGCGGGGACCGCGGCAGCCAGTTGTCGCGCCCGTCCAGGACCAGCGCATCCGGGATGCGCCCCAAGTCCGCCGCCACCCGGTGCCAGGCCCGCCGTCCCGCGAGGGCGAGGGCCGCGGAAATCCCGTACCGGTCGATCTCCCCCGGTTCAGCGTGCCCGACGGCGGCCGCGGCACCCCAGGCGAGGATCTCGGGAACCAGCGCCTCCCGGCGCTTGGCGGACAGGACCTTGGAGTCACGGACGGCAGGTTGCGGGCCGGCGTCGGGCAGGGCCACGACGACGACTCCCACGCTCACCGGACCGGCCAGGGCGCCCCGACCCACCTCGTCCATGCCGGCGACCAGCAGCGGGCACCCGGTCCGTTCCGTCCGCCCGGAAACTCCCGGTGAGTCGAGGGCCAGTTGTGCTGCGACGAGGGACAGCTCAACGGACAGGTCGGGGCCGGGCACGGTGGTACGCGTGGTCATGCAGGCCGACGTCCAGCTCGGTGGCGGGCGGGGTTCATTCGGACTCCGTCCGGGCCGCCTCGGGGTCCGGGACATGCTCGAAGGCGTCGCGGTTGCCGCCGGCGTCCCCCCAGCGGGAGAGGGGCCAGGCGATGACCTCGGCGCGGCCGGTCACGTCGTCCAGGCTGATGAAGCCGTTGCCCGGACCGTCCTGGTGCATGCGGGAATCGGCGGAGGCGTCACGGTGGTCGCCCATGACCCAGATCTGGCCTTCGGGCACCGTGACGTCGAAGGGGATGTCCGAGGGGGCTGACCCCGGGTGCAGGTACGGCTCCTCGACGGGGGTGCCGTTGACGGTGAGCAGCCCCTCGGCGGTGCAGCACTCCACCCGATCCCCTGGCAGTCCGATGAGCCGTTTGACGAGGTGCTGCTCGGAGGAGTTCGGCATCAGGCCGATGAACTCGAGGGCCTCGCGGACGGGGTTTGACGCCACCGGGGCCGGCTCCCCGAGCCACCCCTTGGTGTCCTCGAAGACCACCACGTCACCGCGCTCCACGTCGAAGGGGCCGGGAACCAACAGGTTGACGAAGATCCGGTCATTGATCTGCAGCGTCTGCTCCATGGATCCGGAGGGAATGTAGTACGCGCGGAACAGGAAGGTCTTGACCAGGAAGGAGGCCAGCAGGGTGATGAGCACGATCAGGACGACTTCACGGACCGCGAGCCAGAGCCGGTGTCCCCCGGACGGTGCGCCCGCGTGGTCCGTGGCCGGACCGGCGACATGCCCGGCATCGTGGCCTGCGGGGGTCTTGACGGGGGTCGCCCCAGGGCCTTCCCCTCGAGGGGCCTCAGGTGCCCCCGGGTTGTTCTCCTGGGCCATCTCGCCGTCCTCTCCGCTGGTCCGGCTGTCCACTCTACCGCTCGCCCGCTGCCGGACCGGGCTCCAGCGGGGTGCGTCGCTCCGCGGGCCAGACGATGCCGGTCACCTTCCCGATGACCTTGGACTCCTCGATCATGCCGCCGCCCGGGGCGCCCAGGAGGCCGCGCGAATCGTGGGAGTGGTGGCGGTTGTCCCCGAGGAGGAACAGCCGCCCCTCGGGGACCTCGGCGGTGAACGCGGTGCGGGAGGCCGGCGGTTCGGCGAGGTAGTCCTCCGGAACAGCCCCGCCGTTGACCTCGAGCAGGCCGTCAGCACTGCAGCAGGAGACGGTGTCCCCGCCCACGCCGGCCACCCGCTTCACGTAGGCGGACGTGTCCGGCCTCAGGCCGAGCCATTGCAGCGCCTCGTCCACCGCGCGGGCCGGTGCCGGCCGGGAGTCGTAGGGCACGAAACTGCCCTCGCCGTCCACGACGACCACGTCCCCCCGCTCTACGGGTTCGGCCGCGTAGGCCCCTCGGTCCACGCTGATGCGGTCTCCGGGGAACAGCAGCGGCTCCATGGATCCGGAGGGGATGAGATACTGATCCGCCACGGTGCTGCGCAGCAGGGCGGCGGCCAGCACGGCGGCGATCAGCACCGCGCCGACGAGGAAGGCCCACGCCTGGAAGGGATGTGCCTCGAACGCCGCCCTGAGACGACGACGCCGCGGGCGCTGGTCCCCCTGGGGGTTCCGGCGCCCGCGGCGCTGACGAGGCGACGAGTCAGACGACAGGTCGGTCATCGGGTCATGATCATGCCGAGGCGCAGATCAGGCCTTCTTGGTCGAGAAGTCGCGCTTCTCCTTGATCTTGGCGGCCTTGCCGTGGCGATCGCGCATGTAGTACAGCTTGGCGCGGCGCACGTCACCGCGGGAGACGAGCTCGATCTTGTCGATGACCGGGGAGTGCACCGGGAAGGTACGCTCCACGCCGACGCCGAAGGACACCTTGCGGACACGGAAGGTCTCGCGCACGCCATGGCCGTGGCGGCCCATGACGAAGCCCTGGAAGACCTGCACACGGGCGGTCTTGCCTTCGACGATGTTCACGTGCACCTTGACGGTGTCACCGGGGCGGAAATCGGGAACGTCGTTGCGCAGCAGGGGCGCATCGAGGGAGTCGAGAATATGCATGGTGATACTCCTGGCGAACGCCACAGGTCATTCACGTCATCAGCGGCACGCCGGCCGGTGCCTCCGGAAGTGGAGGCGTCGGGATGGGCATGCCCAAGCTAGGGACCGGTTGACCCGTCTGGGCGCCGGTGGGTCAGACTGTCGGCATCCGCCCCCTGTGGCAGGTCGGATGTCCAGTTGACACAGCTGACCATTATGCCAGATCCGAGGCCGTCTTGTCTCCTGGCGCGGTGGACGTGGTGGTGCCGGTGGTCTCCGTGGACTCGGCTGACGCGGGTGGCAACAGGTCCGGACGCCGGGACCGGGTGCGGGCCACCTGCTGGTCGTGCCGCCAGGCCGCGATCCGCCCGTGGTCACCGGACAACAGGATCTCCGGGACGTCGCGGTCACGCCACGAGGACGGCTTGGTGTAGACCGGGTACTCGAGCAGTCCGTCGCTGTGGGACTCCTCCACGAGGGATTCCGGGTTGCCGACCACGCCGGGCACCAGACGCCCCACGGCCTCGATCATCGCCAGAGCCGCCACCTCTCCGCCGTTGAGGACGTAGTCGCCGAGGGAGACCAGCCGGACGTCGAAGAGGTCGGCAGCCCATTCGAACAGTCGCTCGTCGATGCCCTCGTAGCGTCCGCAGGCCACCACGAGGTGATCCGCACCAGCCAACTCCTGGGCCACGGACTGTCGGAACGGTGCTCCCGACGGCGTCGGCACCAACAGGACCGGACGCGCACCCGAGGCGTCGGCGCCGTCAGTCGCGGAGGCTGCGATCGCCTCGAGCGCCAGCGCCCAGGGCTCCGGCTTCATGACCATGCCGGCACCTCCGCCGTACGGGGTGTCGTCCACGGTGCGGTGCCGGTCGGAGGTGTGATCGCGCAGGTCGTGGATGCGGATGTCCAACAGGCCATCCCGGCGGGCCTTGCCGATCAACGAGACGTCGAGGGCCTGGAGGTACTCGGGGAAGATCGTGACGACATCGACCCTCATGCACGGTCCTCCGATGCAGAGCCGCCATCCGCCGTGGGGTCGTTGAGCGTCAACAGGCCCGGCGGTGGCGTCAGGGTGATCGTGCCGGATTCGGGATCGACCTCGGGGACGATCTCCTCGACGAACGGCACGAGGGCGCTGGTCCCGCCGTCGATCTCCACCTCCAGCAGGTCCTGGACCTCCCCGGTGATCAGCCTGGTCACGCTGCCGACCTTCGTGCCGTCGACCATGACGGCCAGTCCGACCAGGTCCTCCTCGTACCAGGCGTCATCCTCCCCCGCCTCGTCCGGTTCGGCGAAGAGCTCGGTGCCGCGGAGCGTCTCCGCCTGGTTGCGGTCGGCCACCCCCTCCAGGGCCACCAAGAGGATGTCCTTGTTCCACCGGGCTCGGACCACGGTCAGCGCCCCGTCCTGGCCGGCACCCTGACCGCCACGGCGGCCCTGCAGCACCGCTCCGGGACTGAACCGCTCTCCGGGCTCGTCCGTGAACACCTGGACGGTCACCTCACCATGGATGCCATGGGGTTTGCCGATTCTCGCGACGCGGACCTGCTCGCGGTCGTCCCGGGGAGGGTTCTCGGCACCTGGCTGCGGCATGTTAGTGGGGTCCTTTCGGAAGGCAAGAGGAGGGCAAGAAGAGGGCAAGTGGGTCAGGGACGACAATGGCCCGCGCCGGACGGTGTCCGGACACGGGCCATCTTGTCATGCCGCCGCACCGGGCCCGCAGTGCGGGACGGAGCGGCACGGTACAGCTACCGGCGGCGGTCGGTGTCCACGACGTCGACCCGGACCGGATGGCCGGCGAGGCCGTCCAGCACAGTGCGCAACGCGGTGGCGGTCCGGCCCTGGCGGCCGATCACCCGCCCCAGGTCGGCGGGATCGACACGAATCTCGAGGACTTCGCCGCGACGGTTGTTCCGCAGGTCGACCTGAACGTCTTCCGGGGAATCGACGAATCCCCGGACCAGATGTTCGAGCGCTTCCTGCAGCATGGTCACTCGGACTTCTCGTCGGCCGGAGCCTCGGCGGAGTCGGCGGCGACCTCGGTGGTTTCAGCGGCGTCGGCAGGGGCCTCAGCGGCATCCTTCTTCGGCGTGATGGCCTCCGGGATGATGACCGAGCCCTTCTGCGGAGTCACGAAGGACTCCTTCGGCTGCTTGGTCTTCAGGGTGCCCTCGGCACCCGGCTCACCCTTGAACTTCTGCCAATCACCGGTGATCTTGAGGATGGCATGCACCTGCTCGGTGGGCTGGGCGCCCACGGACAGCCAGTACTGCGCCCGCTCGGAGTTGACCTCGATGAACGAGGGCTCCTCGGTGGGGTGGTACTTTCCGATCTCCTCGATGGCACGGCCATCGCGGCGGGTGCGGGAGTCCATGACGACAATGCGGTAGTACGGGGCGCGAATCTTGCCGAAACGCTTCAGACGGATCTTTACGGCCACGGGTGTGGTAGCTCCTGGTTCTTGGTTTTGGCGCAGCGTACACGCCGGCCGTGGGGTTGGCGCGGGGTGGTTTGCTACTGACAGAACGGCCGGCCGGAGTGATAGAGGGTCGCCCGGACGGCAGTTCAGTACCGTCCCATTCTGCCAGACACCCGCCTATTTGTCCTAGTTCGCCCGAGGGGTGTCCTACTTCGTCTCGTGCGCGGCCTCCGCACTGAGCTCAGCGTCGGTCCCGACGCCGGCCGGCACCTCGGCCTCGGAGAGCACCAGCAGCGTGTTCCACGGGTCGCGAACCTCGAGGCCGCGCTCGGTGCGCTGGGCGGCCCGGCCGGCACTCTTGAGCCGCTCCTCGGCGGACCCCAGCCCCTCGCCCTGCGGCAGGGTGATCTCGACGGAGCCCAGACCGAGGGTGTTGCGGCGGGGGCCGACACCGGTGGAGTTCCACGTGTTCATCGCCATGTGATGGTGGTAGCCGCCCGCCGAGACGAACAGGGCCATGTTGCCGAGCGCGGTGGTCTTCTCGAAGCCGAGCTCCCGGATGTAGAAGTCCTCTGCCTCCTGGACGTTCCCCACCTGGAGGTGGACGTGCCCCACGGAGGCGGGCGCGGTGGTCAGTCGATTCACGGCCTCTTCGGTGAGGTGCGTGTCCAGGTACCGGTCCCACGGCAAGTAGATGGTCGTCATGGCCACCTGGCGGTCCGGACCCCACTGCCACTGGTCACGGGGCCGATCGACGTACAGCTCGATGCCGTTGTTGTCCGGATCCTGGAAGTAGAAGGCCTCCGAGACGAGATGGTCAGAACTGCCGACGAACCGCGTGGGGTCCAGGCGCACGGCGGAGTAGACGGTGGCGGCGAGATCGGCAGCCTCCTCGAAGAGGATGGCCACGTGATAGAGGCCGGCCTCACCCTCACCCGGGAGCTTGAGGCCGCGCGCCTCCTCGATGCCGACGAGCGGCACGCCGGACCGGCCGAGGATGACGTTGAGGCCATCCTCGGCCACGGCGACGAGGCCGAGGGTCTGCTCGTAGTAGGCCCGCAGGCGTGCCACGTTGTCCGATTTCAGGGTCACCATCCCCATGGACAGGCCGGCGGGCAGCAGATCGGCGACGGGGCGCCCGCTGATGGGCTGGTGCTGCATGGACTGGCGCCGCAGGGCAACAGGGTCTGCAGCGGTATCAGAGGCGGTGAAGGACATGACTGATCTCCTCGGGTTCGGCCCGGGTTCTCCTCGGGCGGGCGTCGGCGGGCGGCACTGCGGATTCACTGGCTCGTGTCCCGGTCAGTGCCTTCATCACATCACAACTAAGTTGACGCTTCAAGTATTCCACCGCCCATTGCGGTGTGATCAGAACCACCCCAGCACGCCACGGGAACCACCCCAGTCCGGAAACATCCCGGGAAACATCAGAGGGCCACAACCACCGTGGTGGTTGTGGCCCTCGAGCCGTGCCGGCTCAGTTGCCGCCGAGGTACTTCTCGAACCCCTTGGGAAGGTTCAGCGACGACGGGTCGAAGCCGCCGTCCGGTCCGCCCTCGGCGCCCTGACCGAAGGCCGAACCCGCGGCTGGGGAGCCAGACCGCTTGCGACGGTCCTCGAGCTCACGCATCTCCTGTGCCGCCTTGGCCGGATTGCCCGACTTGGGCTTGGCCTTCTTGCCCTTACCCTTGCCCTTGCGGGCGCCGCCCGCTCCACCGGCTCCACCCCCGGGCACCCCGGGCATTCCCGGCATGCCGCCGCCGGCCGCCATCTTCTTCATCATCTTCTGGGCCTGGCCGAAACGCTCCAGCAGGCCGTTGACCTCGGAGACCTGGACACCGGAGCCGCGGGCAATGCGGGCCCGGCGGGAGCCGTTGATGATCTTGGGTGCCACCCGCTCGTGCGGTGTCATGGACCGGATGATGGCCTCGATGCGGTCGATCTGCCGCTCGTCGAACTGCTCCAACTGCTGACGCATGCCCTGGGCTCCGGGCATCATCATCAGGAGCTTCTTCATGGAGCCCATCTTCTTGATCTGCTGCATCTGATCAAGGAAGTCGTCGAGGGTGAAGTCCTCCTGGTCCACGAACTTCTGGGCCATCTTCTCGGCATCGGCCCGGTCCCAGTTCCGCTCGGCCTGCTCGATCAGGCTCATCATGTCGCCCATGTCCAGGATGCGTGAGGCCATCCGGTCCGGGTGGAAGACCTCGAAGTCGGCGAGGTTCTCGCCCGTGGACGCGAACATCACGGGCTTGCCCGTCACCGAGCGCACCGAGAGGGCGGCACCGCCGCGAGCATCGCCGTCGAGCTTGGAGAGCACCACGCCGGTGAAGCCCACGCCCTCGTTGAAGGCCTGGGCCGTGGCCACGGCGTCCTGGCCGATCATGGCGTCGAGGACGAAGAGGACCTCGTCCGGCTGGACCGCCGCGCGGATGTCCGCCGCCTGCTGCATGAGTTCGGCATCCATGCCGAGACGGCCGGCGGTGTCCACGATCACGATGTCGTTGTACCTGGCCTTGGCCTCGGCCACGCCGTTCCGGGCCACCTGCACCGGGTCCCCGGTGGGATCCTCGAACTCGCTGGAGACGCCCGGGTGCGGGGCGTAGACCGGAACGCCGGCCCGCTCGCCGTTGACCTGGAGCTGCTTGACCGCGTTGGGGCGCTGGAGGTCGGCTGCCACCAGCATCGGGGTGTGGCCCTGTTCCTTCAGGTGCTTGGAGAGCTTGCCCGCGAGGGTGGTCTTACCCGCACCCTGCAGGCCGACGAGCATGATGACAGTCGGGGGGTTCTTCGCGAGGTTCAGCCGCCGCGTCTCACCACCGAGGATGGCGACCAGTTCCTCGTTGACGATCTTGACGATCTGCTGGCCGGGGTTCAGGGCCTGGCTGACCTCTTCGCCGAGGGCCCGCTCCTTGATGTGGCTGATGAACTCCCGCACCACCGGAACGGCCACGTCTGCATCCAGCAGTGCCCGGCGGATCTCACGGGCAGTGGCGTCGATATCCGCTTCGGACAGGCGCCCCTTGCCCTTCAGGTTCTTGAAGGTGGCGGCCAGGCGATCGGACAGGGAGTTGAACACTGCGGTGCTCTTCCTTCGGTGGTTGGGGGTGGCGGCGGAAACTACCAGTTCCCAAGGGTATCAAGTCAGACGGAGAGGGGGCCCCGCTCGCTGGCGGGGCCCCCTCTCCGACTCGACTCCCTACTTCACACCGACCGAGGTGGTCTCCCGGTCTGCCGGGGCCGCAACGGCCACCGTCTCCTGCTCCCCGGTGTCCGGGGATTCGGAATAGGACGTGCCCATCCCGCCGCCACCGAACTCGTAGGCGTTCTCGCTGTGCAGGGACCGGTCCAGGCCGGCCTCCTCCTCCTCAGCGGTGACGCGCCACCCCATGGTGGCCTTGAGGGCGATCCCGATCACGAAGGTGACCACGCCCGCATAGACGACGGCGACCAGCACGGCCACCACCTGCGCCAGCAGCAGGGAGGCGTCACCGCCATAGAACAGTCCGGCGCGACCGTCCTCCATCGGCAGGCCGAGCAGGCCGATCATGACGGTGCCGAGGATGCCTGCCACGAGGTGCAGTCCGACGACGTCCAGGGAATCGTCGAAGCCGAGCTTGTACTTCAGGCCCACGGCCAGGGCACAGGCGGCACCGGCGATGAAGCCGATGATGAGGGCGCCCACGGGATCAACGAAGGCACAGGCCGGGGTGATGGCCACCAGTCCGGCCACGATGCCGGAGGCACTGCCGATCGAGGTGGCGCGCTTGCCACGGATCCGTTCGGTCAGCAGCCAGCCGAGCATGGCGGCTGCCGGGGCCGCGAGGGTGTTGACCCAGATGAGGCCGGCCTCCGTGGCATCGCCGGCGGCGCCGCCGTTGAAGCCGAACCAGCCGAACCACAGCAGGGCGGCGCCGAGCATCACGAAGGGGATGTTGTGGGGCCGGTGTCCCGGGTCCGTGCCGAAGCCCTGCCGCTTGCCGAGCAGCAGGGCGATGACCAGGGCGGCCACACCGGCGGAGATGTGGACGACCAGTCCACCGGCGAAGTCGATGGCCTCGCCCACGGCGCTGCCGATGACACCGTCGGCGGAGAGCAGTCCACCGCCCCAGACCATGAAGGCCAGCGGGCAGTAGACGGCGGTGACCCAGATCGGGACGAAGACCACCCAGGTGCTGAACTTGGCACGGTCGGCGATGGCACCCGAGATCAGGGCCACGGTGATGATGGCGAAGGTGGCGCCGAAGCCGATGCCGATCAGGTCCTCGGTGCCGAGGGCCCCATAGAGCCCGAAGTCGGCGAAGGGGTTGCCGAACATCCCGGCGATGCCGTCACCGCCGGTCATGTTGTAGCCCCAGAGCACCCAGACCACGGCCACCAGGCCGATGGACACAAACGACATCATCATCATGTTCAGGGCGGCCTTGGCCCGGGTCAGGCCGCCGTAGAAGAAGGCCAGTCCGGGGGTCATCAGCAGCACCAGGGCGGCACACACCATGGTCCAGACATGCCCCGATGTCAGTTCAATCGTTTCCACTGTTCATCCTCTCGCCGAAGGACCACCCGTGGTTCCCGGGCGGGGATGGCCCGGGAGATCATGCGGTGTCGCGACGGGTTGCGACCGGTCCCGCTTAAGAGAATGCGGGAGGCGTGTTTCACGGTCCTCGTCGGGTTGTTTCCCCGAGATGACGATCGCCCCGCATCGGTAAACAGCATGTTTCGCCGCCGGCCGTGGGTCTCAGTCGAGAAGGGCCTCCACGAAGCCCTCGGCGTTGAACGGCGCGAGGTCGTCCGGGCCCTCGCCCAGGCCGACAAGCTTGACCGGGACGCCGAGCTCACGCTGGATGGCCACCACGATGCCGCCCTTGGCGGTGCCGTCCAGCTTGGTCAGGGCGATGCCGGTGATGTTGACGACCTCGGCGAAGACCTTGGCCTGGGCCAGGCCGTTCTGCCCGGTGGTGGCGTCCAGGACGAGCAGCACCTCGTCCACAGCGGCCTGCTTCTCGATGACGCGCTTGATCTTGCCCAGCTCGTCCATGAGGTTGGCCTTGTTCTGCAGGCGCCCGGCGGTATCCACGATCACCACGTCGGCTTCCTGCTCGATGCCGGTCTTCACGGCTTCAAAGGCCACCGAGGCCGGATCGGCACCGTCCTCGTGGGAGCGGACGGTGTCCACGCCCACCCGGGCCCCCCACGTGGCCAGCTGCTCGGCGGCGGCCGCACGGAAGGTGTCAGCGGCGCCGAAGACGACCGTACGGTCCTCGGCCACGAGCACCCGTCCGATCTTGCCGACGGTGGTGGTCTTGCCGACGCCGTTGACGCCGACGACCATCATGACGGCCGGGCGGCCCTCCTTGCGGGAGGCGTCCAGGCGGCGGTCCATGGTCGGATCGACCATCTTGACCAGTTCTTCGTGGAGCATGGCCTTGACCTGCTGGGGGTCGCGGGAGCCCTCCACCGTGACGCGTTCGCGCAGGTTGTCCACGAGTTCCATGGTGGGCTCGGTGCCGAGGTCCGCCAGCAGGAGGGTCTCCTCCACCTCGTCCCAGACGTCATCCGTGATGTTGTCCGTGGACAGCAGCGCCAAGAGACCCTTGCCGAAGATGCTGTTGGACTTGGCCAGGCGTGCACGCAGCCGCGCCAGGCGACCGGCGGCGGGAGCCGGTGTCTCCAGCTCGGGGGCGGTCGGCGCCTCGGCCTCCACCACGTCCGTGGCGGGAACGGGGGCGGCGACCGGCGCCTCGGGTTCCGCGACCGCGGTACCCGCGGGGCCGGCGTCGTCCGTCTCCGGACGGTCCAGGACCGCGGTGCTTCCGGTACCGGTGGGCCCCGGATCATTGGCGTCACGGGTGGTCGGGTAGATGCCCCGGGGACGCTTGGGCCTGCGGTCGATGAAGACCAGCAGGACCAGGCCGACGAGCAGGACAGAGGCAAGCGAAATCAAGATGATCGGATCCACCGGACCAGTCTGTCACAGCTCTCCGGGTGACTCGCGATGGTACCCCGTGGCCAGTCGCGGCCGTAGCGGACAGGGCGGGCAGGGCCGGCCGCAGGTGGCAAGATGGGGGCCATGGCGCGCACGAGGAACACCGGGCAGGAGCGGGAGCGACTTCCCATCCCCCGGGAGATCAAGGTCCTCATCGCCGCCGCCTTCGTCATCGCGATCGGCTTCGGCATCATCGCCCCCGTCCTGCCCCAGTACGCCCAATCGTTCAACGCCTCCGCCACGGCCGTGTCCGCCGTGGTCTCCGCCTTCGGGCTCACCCGGCTGCTGTTCGCCCCGTTCTCCGGTCGCCTGACAAGCCGGTTCGGCGAGACCCCGGCCTACATGGCCGGAGTGCTGATCGTCTCGCTGTCCATGTTCCTCATCGCGTTCTCGCAGGACTATTGGCAGCTGTTGGTCTTCCGTGCGCTCGGGGGCATCGGTTCCACCCTGTTCACGGTGTCCGCGATGGCGTTCCTGGCCCGGAAGGCACCGCCGAGCATCCGTGGCCGGGTCTCCGGGGCCTACGCCTCGGCGTTCCTGATCGGCAACATCGCCGGCCCGGTGGTCGGCTCGGTGCTGGCGGTCTTCGGCTACCGCGTGCCCTTTTTGATCTACGGCACGGCCCTGGTCGTCGCCGCCGGGCTGGTGTTCTTCCTGCTGCGTGACTCCCGGCTCGCCGACCGCGGCAAGCCGGACACCCGGCCGGACATGAGGCTGGCCGAGGCTTGGGACCGGCCGGCCTTCCGCGCCGCGCTGACCTCCTTCTTCGCCAATGGCTGGGCGACCTTCGGCGTGCGCAACTCCCTGACGCCGCTGCTGGCCGCCACCGCCTTCACGGGGACCGGATTCTGGCTCGACGGACCGCAGATCGCCGGTGCCGCCCTGTCCCTCTTCGCGGTCGGCAACATCGCCGCGGTCACGTTCTCCTCGCGGTTGTCCGACGTGCACGGCCGCAAGCCCCTGATCATCATCGGTCTGCTGGTGGCCGCGGCAGGCACCGCCGTGATCGGCTGGATGGACAATCCGTGGCTGTTCCTGGCCCTGTGCGTGGTGGCCGGAGCCGGCACGGGCACACTCAACGCACCACAGCAGGCCGCCGTGGCGGACATCGTGGGCCAGGAGCGCAAGGCCGGCCCCGTGATGTCCACCGCCCAGATGGCCTCCGACCTCGGGGCGATCTCCGGGCCGCTGATCGCCGGGCTGGTGGTGGACTCGGCTGGTTTCGGCTGGGCCTTCCTGCTCACCGGCGGCATCCTGGCCGTGGGCGCCATCTCGTGGGCCTTCGCCCCGGAGACCAATCTTCCGGTGGCGCCGGGTGGCCCTCGGACGGGCGCCCTGCCGAAGGTCAGTCCGCCGGAGCGGCCCGCAGCGCCTCCAGACGCTGGCTGATGACGGTGCTCACGCCGTCCCCGCGCATGGAGACGCCGTAGAGAGCGTCCGCTACCTCCATGGTGCGCTTCTGGTGGGTGATGATGATCAGCTGGCTGTCCTGCTGCAGCTCCCGGAAGATCTCCAGCAGCCGCCCGAGGTTGGTGTCGTCCAAGGCGGCCTCCACCTCGTCCATCACGTAGAACGGGCTGGGCCGGGCCTTGAAGATCGCGACGAGCATGGCGACGGCGGCCAGTGAGCGTTCACCGCCGGACAGCAGGGACAGCCGCTTGACCTTCTTGCCCGCCGGCCGGGCCTCCACCTCGATACCGGACTCGAGCAGGTTGTCCGGATCCGTCAGGAACAGCCGACCCTCTCCACCGGGGAACAGGGTGGCGAAGACGTGCTGGAACTGGGCGGCGGTGTCCTCGAACGCCGCGGAGAACACCCGCAGCACCGTCTCATCCACGTCCTGGATGATCTTCAGCAGGTCCCGTCGGCTGGAGTCCAGGTCCTCGAGCTGACCGGACAGGAAGCGGTGCCGTTCCTCCACGGCGGCATACTCCTCCAGCGCCAACGGGTTGACCCGGCCCAGCGCGGACAGTTCACGCTCGGCCCGGCGCAGCCGCTTCTGCTGTTCGGCGCGGTCGAACGGCACCGTCTCGGGCTCAGGGCCCGTCTCGGCGCGGGTCTCGGTGTCGGCCTCGGTCTCGGAGTCGGCCTCGGTCCGCTCCGCGGGGGGCGCCAGCGGGACCGGCAGGTGCGGGCCGAAGTGCTCGATCAGGTAGTCCCCGGTCATGCCGAGGTCATCGAGGGACCTGTCCCGCAATTGGTCCAACTTGAGCTGCTGTTCCTGCCGGGCCATCCTGGCCGCGTGCAACCGGTCCTTGGCCTGTGCCACCGCCGAGCGGTGGTGGTCCGCGGTGCGCTGGAGCTGTTGACGACGCGCCGCGAGTTCCTCGCCGCGGCGGTCCAGTTCCGTGCGGTCCCGATCAGCGCGGGCCACGGCGTCCTGCACACGTTCCAGGGCCTGTGCCAGTGCCTGCGAGACCGCCGAGATCCGGGTCAGCCACGCCCGTCGCTTCTGCTCGGCCCGCTCCCGCTCCTGGTGGGCCAGGGTGGCAGCCGAGACCTGGCGGCGCGCCTGCTCGGCCCGTGCGACGAGCTGGGACCGGCTGGTCTCGGCGGCCCTCAGGGCCAGCCTGGCCTCGGTCTCCCGGTGCCGGGCGAGACCGGCCTGCTCCTCCGCTGTGTCCCGCGCCTCCGGGTCGGGAACGGCCCCCGTGTCCTCAGTCGACGCGTCCGTGGTCGAATCTTCCGCACTGGTCGGTTCCGCGGTGGCGGTCTCGGCCCGCCGCGCTTCCTCCTCGGCCCGTCCGACGCCGGCCGTCGCCTCCGTGAGGCGGTCCCGCAGGGCCGTGAGCTCGGCACGCTGGCGTTCCACACCGTCGTCGGCATGGGCCAGCTGCTGGTTGAGCCGGGCCAGCTCCTCGGTGACGGCCGTGAAGCGGGCATCGGAGGCGTCGAGGGCCTCGAGTGCAGCGGTCTCGGCGGCGATGGCCTCCTCGACCTCCCGGGCCAGCCCGGAGCGCTGGAACCGGAGCCGCTCGACCTCATGGGTGGCCTGCTCCGCCACACCGGCCGCCTGGTCCGCCGCGGCCTGGCGCTCCAGCCGGCTGCCCGATCCGGCCCCTCGGCCATCCGCCCATCCCGGACCCACCACGTGCCCGTCCCTGGTGGCCAGACGGACCGGCACACCCCGATGGAGCGCCGGAAGCAGTCCGCCGTCCAGGAGTGCGGTGGCCGTGGCCAGGTCCTCCACGAGCACTGTCCCGGCCAGCAGAGACCGCACGGTGTCCGCGATCGAGTGTTCTGCGATCGAGTGACCTGCGCTCGACGGTTCCGCGGTGCCGCCGGCGGCCCCCGTCTCGCCCTCGGGAATCCGGACCACGGACCCCGCGTCGGTCGCCCCGTCGGGGAGGTCCTCCCCCGGCGCGGGGAGGCCGAGGCCAGCTGCGCCAGAGGCGGTGATGGCTGTTTCCTCCGAACCGGGCACCCAGGGGAACAGCAGGCGCGCGTCTGCTGCGCCGGCGTCGGCCAGCCGACCCGCCGCCTCGACGGCTGGGGCGAGGCCGTCGAGGACGAGCTGCTCCGCAGGTCCGCCGAGGGCGGCGGCGATGGCGGCCTCCCAGCCGCCGTCCACGGTCAGGACCTCGGCGAGGGCGGTGGGGGCCAGGTCCCCGAGAGCCGTGACGGCGGCGCCGGCCTCCGGCTGGAGGGCCTCGGCCAGGGCATCCCGCCGGGCCAGGGCGGCGCCGTGGGCCGATTCTGCGGCGGCGAGCGCCTCGTCGAGTCGGGCCAGGCGTTCGCGCAGCCGATCGGCAGTCTCGGCGGCAGCTTCGTAGGTCGCGTCGAGTGCCTCCTCGGAATCAATCGAGCCGGCCAGACGATTCTGGTGGTCCGCCAGTTCGGCGCGCAGGGACTGCGCGGCCCGTTCACTGTCCGTCAGCCGGGACGTGGCCTTCTCCCACTGCGCCCGGAGGGACTGCTCGGTCGCCTTGGCGGCCTCGATGCGACCCGCCGCGACGGCGGCCGCTTGGCGCCGATCCGCGGCCTGTTGCAGGAGACGCGTGTAGGTGTCCGATGCCGCCCGGGCCGCGGCTTCGGCGCGCTGCCGCTCCGTGGAGGCGCCCTCGAGCTCAGACTGGGCCGTCACCACGGCGGTCTCGGCCTCGGCTGCCTCGGTCCCGGCCCGGTCGGCGAGGTCCCGCGCCGTGTCCGGGTCCGGGCCTGACGGCGCCGGGACCGGCTGACTGCGTGAGCGTTCCCGCTCAGCGGCCACGGCACCCAGGGAACGGTACCGTTCGGCCACGGTCGAGAGCCGGTACCAGTGGTCACGGGCTGCCGCGGAGGCCTGCCCGGCCGTGGCGACATCCGCGGCCAGCTCGGCAGCGGCCTCCTCGGCCCGGGCGACCTCGCCCTCGGCGGTGGCGACAGCCTGCTCGAGCTCCTGGTCTCCGGCACCCAGCTGCTCCAGGGCCGCCTGCTGCCGGAACAGGTCGTCCGCGAGCAGGCGTGACCGGGCATCACGGACGTCGAACTGGATCCGCTGCGCCTTGCGGGCGGTCTTGGCCTGCTTGGACAACGGCCCCAGCTGACGGCGCACCTCCTCGGAGAGGTCCCGGACACGGTCCAGGTTCGTGCGCATCGACTCGAGTTTGCGGACGCTGCGCTCCTTGCGCCGGCGGTGCTTGAGCACCCCCGAGGCCTCCTCGATGAAGCCGCGGCGTTCCTCCGGACTGGCCTGCAGGATCCGGTCCAACTGGCCCTGACCCACGATCACGTGCATCTCCCGGCCGAGTCCGGAGTCGGACAGCAGCTCCTGGATGTCCAGCAGTCGGCAGGAGCTGCCGTTGATGGCATACTCCGATCCCCCGCTGCGGAACAGCGTGCGGGAGATGGTGACCTCCGAGTACTCGATCGGCAGGGCGCCGTCGGCGTTGTCGATGGTCAGGGACACCTGAGCGCGGCCCAGCGGGGCCCGCCCGGAGGTGCCGGCGAAGATGACGTCCTCCATCTTGCCGCCGCGCAGGTTCTTCGCACCCTGCTCCCCCATCACCCACGTCAGCGCATCCACCACGTTCGATTTGCCCGAACCGTTGGGACCGACGACGGCGGTGACGCCGGGCTCGAAATGGAAGGTCGTGGCCGAGGCGAATGACTTGAAGCCACGGGCGGTCAGGGTCTTGAGGTACATGGTCCTTGTCTATGCCTGCGATGTCTGTCTGGGTCCATGCCGACTGGGACGGAATGCGGCCAGCCGGGCACCGGCCGGTGGGTCGGCGTCGAATCATTATCCCCTGCCGGCGCCGCCGAAGCCGTGGGCACGGTTCGGGATGCCACGGAGGGGCCATGTCCCTGACGCCCGTCGGGATTTCTAGCCTGTAACCTCATGACCAAGGTCACCGGTCCGGAGCCAGATTCCGGCTCCTCCGGTGACGGCCGACCGAACACCAGGGGAGTTCCTCCGCCGATGCAGTCCACCTCAGTCCAGGTATCCTCCCGGATGACGTGGATGGATTCCTTCCGCGGCATGGCCATGCTTATGGTCGTGGTGTTCCACTCGGTGGCCCTGTACAAAGGCCTCTCCGGGCACGACCATGTGCCCGTCGTGGACGAGATCGTCGGATTCTTTGACCCCTACCGCATGCCGCTGCTGCTGTTGTTGTCCGGACTGTTGCTGCACCGTGCCCTCGCCAAACCGCTGGGCACCTACCTGGCGGGCAAGGCACGGAAGATCCTCTGGCCCCTCATACTCTGGTCCGTCATCAACTTCGTGGTCATCGGCAATGTCGCGGGAATGCTGGACCCCGGTGCCTGGATTGACGGCACATACCAGTGGTTCCTGGTCGTCCTCATGGCGTGCTTCCTAGTGGCCCCACTCACCCTGTGGATCCCCTCCTGGCTGATGGCCCTCGTCTTCGTCGCCATCCTCGTGGCCGTGGGGACCCGCGAGCCCGAGCTGCGCCAGATCTTCTTCTTTGGCCCCTTCTTCTTCCTGGGGGCAGCCCTGTCCCGGTGGTTGCCTCGGATCCAGTCCGCCCCGGTCTGGGCGGCGGGCATCGTCGGGTTGGTCGGCATCGCAGTGGGTTTCGGTTCGGCCACGGACGTTCTAGTGGTCGCCCGGAGCATTCCTTGGACCGTGGTTCTTCCCGTACCGGGTCTGCTGGCCCTTATCTGGCTCGGCTCACGGCTACCTAGACTCGCCTTTTTCGAAAGGGTGGGCCAGCATTCAATCGTCTACTACGTGGTCCACACTAGCGTGCTGATTGTCCTGGCTGACCTATGGCGGGCGGGCGATTGGGGAACGCCTTGGCCGCGATCATCGTGCTATTCATCGTCGGGTTCGGTATCCCGGCCTTCCTCACGCGACATTGGGACCGGTTCAGCGGATTGTTCGAATTCCCCGCCGTCCGTCGAACTGCGCTCACCGGAGGCCTGAGATTCAGCAGCCAATCGGAGACCGGGTAGCGTCAGCGCCATCTCCTGCTGTCACCCGCCGTCGCAAGCCGAAGGCCCGGGCTGGAGGGCAATTCAATGACGGACTAGCCAACGTCCGTTGCCCCAACGCGGGGGATGTCATGGCATGGTAATAGGGTGTCGAACTATCTCACCATCGTTCTTCCCAGGCGTTTGGAAAACCGTCTCCTCGCCTGGCTGAGCCCGCATTTGCCCGCAGAACCGGGAGCGGCTTCACTCTCTGCCGGCCAGCACTCCCCCGAGCACCTCGTGGTGGACCTGCCGGGTACCGAAGCGCGCCTGCATCACATAGCCCGGTCGGCCGCTGCAGACGTGTTCGGTGACAACGGAGCCTGGCGCTCAGGCCAAGGGGATCGGGGAGCGCTCTTCCGTGGCTATGCCCAATCTGCCCACGGGGAGAAAGTGGTCTTTGGCGTCGCCGGTGCCAGGGCACTGGCCGCTGAGACAGATCCGGGCGGCGACCCGATCCGCGCGTCGGGGTTGTTTGCCTCTTCCCCCGGTGAGGAGTGGGACGGCTCCCATCTCGCCGTTCGCTGGCAACCGGGACACCTGCGCGTTCACACAGACTTCTTCCGCACGCTCCCTTTGCTGTATACCTCCGGGGCGGGGATGGCGGCGGTCTCCGATTCGTGGCAGCTGCTAGTCCGGCTCCGGTCCGCATTGGGACTGCCGGTGACCCTATCTCCAGAAGCGCTCTTGGCCATGCGGATCGACCGCGCCATCACTGAACACCCCATGAATGCCCAAACCGTCTGTTCCCAGGTGCGATTGGCCAGCGTCGCCACCCACGTGGTGGTGCCGCTGCAGAGCGAAGGAGCCGGCGAGATACGCTTCGAGCAGACACCGTATCCGGAGGCATTCAGGGCCCCCTCTGGGTCCTGGAGTCATGGAGTACGGCAGGCTGCGGTTGCCATGGCCTCCACGATGAAGGCCTTCGTCGCGCAGCCGGGAATTACCCTGCGGCTTTCTGCCTCGGGTGGCGCCGATTCCCGCGCAGTGCTCGCCGCCATGCGCCGGGCCGACCCCGACCAGCAGGTCAGCGTCATCTCGACCGCCAACCGCGGCGGTACCGACCAGCGCGATTACGAGGTGGTCCACGACTTGGCCAACCGCTTGGGAATCACCGTGGGGCGCAACCCGGCGGCGCCGGAGCCGACCGTAATTCCCTACCGCCACCCTTTCGCCACCTATCTGGTCGGTTCACTCGGGATACACCAGAGGATCAATATATTCCCAGGTCGGGTCGGCGGCGCGGGTCACTTCACCCTTACCGGCCACGGGGCCGGCGTGTACAAGACGTCCTTCGGATGGCGGCCGTTCTGGAAAGTCCGCCAGGATCTGAACCGTTTCGACACGGCCTGCGGTCCGGTCGCCGGACAGCTGGGCGTGCAGTTCCTGGAGTCCGTAGGCATCGATCCTGCGGCGCCGGATGCCAGCGAATGGCACTTCATCGGCTTGCGCAATTCCTTGCACGGCGGCAGGGTCACGCTCACCAGCCTGCTCGGCCACCCGCCACTGATGCAACGGGGCCTGACCGGTCTCGCACACTTGCCATCTGGCGCCCCGCAGTCCATGCCGGCCGAACTCCGCAGGGACCCCAAGCAGAATGCGCCCCGTCCCAACACCAACATGTCTGCGGTACTGCTTACGTTGCTGGACCCGGAGCTGTCCTCGATTCCCTTTGACAAGGCAGCCAAGAACATCGATGAACAGACCCGGGACGCCATCTTGAGGGCCGCCGGCGGCCCTCTCGACGATTCGGAGATACCTACGGCGGACGCGTACGGCGCTCCGACGGACGTGGTCAACGGTACGGCCGAGACCTTCCTGTCCCTGGCGGAATCCTGGGGTCAAGGAGTCGAGTTCAGCCACAAGGGGATCGCGCCCCTTGTCGCCGAGGGGGCACAGATCGCCGCCGACCTCGGTCTGGGTGACTGGTATCGCTCCTTGACCGACCAGGCCAAGCTCTTGCTCACCACAGACACTCACCTGGCTCACCAGCCCGGGGTCTTCGGTCGCTTGATGACGTTCCTCCCGCTGTCCGGAGCCACCGTGGATGGGCCCATGCCCACGGCTCCGATGATCGGTCCGGCAACCCAGCGGCACTCGCAGCAGCAGTCGGCCACCTCGGCTCAAGCTGCCGTAACCGTGCCACGCAGGTTCTCCGGTTCCGTCCTGAGGAAAGTGGCACGCCGACTCCGTCGTGGCAGCGTCCAGGCGCTACACCGGCGCCGAAGGTCCGGACGTTCCGGATCCGACTGATCCGTTGCCCCGTCGTGCTGGCCCTGTACGTCCAACACATCGTGGGCATATTCCCCAAGCACCCGCAGGGAGCGAGGAGCCTCGTCAGACGACCACGGGGCGCATCAGGGAAGCCGCTGAATGGGCATCGGCCGGTAGGTCGAACGGAACGACTCGAGATGCGCTTCCGCCTCCTGGAGACGCTGCTTCGCCAGCAGGAAATTGTAGCGGGCATAGCCCTCTAGGACTTCCTCCGGGTCACCGTCGGCCATTGGGACGCCGCGGTCCAGCCACAGCACCCGGGAGCAGCTGTCGGAGATGGTCTTGCGGTTATGGCTCACCAACACCACGCAACCCGCACTTTCACGCAATTCCCTCATCCGGGCGTGCGAGCGCTCTTTGAACTGCGCGTCACCGACGTTGAGCGCCTCGTCGATGACGAGCACCTCGGGGTCCCGGCTCGTGGCAATGGCAAAGCGCAACCGGGCGCTCATGCCCGAGGAGTAGGTGTCGATGGGCAGGTGGATCGACGTGCCCAGTCCGGTGGATTCCTCGATTTCAGGCAGCCGCTGGTCGATTTCCGCCCGCGACATGCCCAAGGCCAAGCAGCCCAGGATGATGTTCTGCCGCCCGGAGATGGCGGAGACGAGAGCAGCGTTGACCCCGAGCATCATGGGCGTTCCGCTGGACCAGACCTCGCCGGTGGTGGGCATCAGCTTGCCGGAGATGATCTTAGACAACGTCGACTTGCCGGAGCCGTTGCGGCCCACCACTCCGAGGGATTCCCCCTGTCCCACCGCGATCGTCAGTTGCCGCAACGCCCGGACCGAGACCCGAGGCTGCCGGCGGACCACGCCGTAGACTGCCCTCTTGTACCAGGGCAGGTGCTCGGCGACCTCGTCGCGGGTTGAGGGCACCTTGTAGGTCATGGAGATCCGGTCCAGGACCAAGGCGGGACGGTTAGTCCGGTCGATTGTCGGCTCGGAGTTCCCCGGGGCGGCCCCCCCGTCCGGACCGGCTTCCGCCTCGTCCAGGTCGAGCTGCTCGGACACGTACTCCTCCTGCTCCGGGTCCCGAGACCCGTGATGTGCGGCGGCGGTCATCTGCTGGCGTCCCTGCCGAGCGATTCATCAGCGCGCCAGAAGGCGAGCAATCCCACCACGAACAGCCCCACGGCCCAACCCGCGAGGATCAGCCACTGATCCCAGCCGGGGGTGACCCCGTACAGCAGGGACTTGCGGGAAATGTCCAGGACCTGGTGCATGGGATTGAACTGCAGGACGGCCAGGACTCCGGGGTGGCTAATAATGCTCTCGAACGAGTAGAAGACCCCGGACCCATACATCCAGACACGCAGGGCAAACGTCAGGATCTGCGAGAAGTCGCGGACCTTGGACACGATCCGGGCGAACAACAGCACGAGTCCCATGATGAGCACCAACTGCAGGAGCACCGTGGGGATCAATAGCAGCCACCGCCAGGAGATGACCTCCAACGGCGGAACGGCCAGGATCAGCAAGAGCATGGTGACCAGGGTGATGCCGTAGGTCAAGGACTCCTTGAGCACCGAGGACACCGGCAAGGCGATGCGGGGGAAATTGAACGCCTCGACCACGTTGTTCTTGCGCGTCAGGGAATTCGCGCCCTGCATCACTGTCCGGCTGGTGAACGTGAACATGAACACGCCAACCGTGAGATAGGCAAGGAAATTCTCCACGCCGCGGGAGGTGCCCAGCAACAGGCCGAAGATCAGGAAGTAAGTTGCACCGTTGAGCAGCGGGGTCAAAACGAGCCAGATGTTGCCGAGTAGATGCTCACGGTTCTCGACGCCGACGGAAACCTTGGCTTCATAGGCGATGAAATGCCGCACACCCCACAGCCGGGCCAGGTAGTTGCCCAGTGTTGGACGGGCTCCGACCCTCTTCAGGCCGGACATGTGCACCGAAAGCGCACCGGGGACCGACGGTTCGCCGTCCGCGACGGCGTCCCGCCCAGTGCTGTTCAACAAAGTTACTCCAGTTCGCTTCAGGTGTCCGGGCGGCCGCCATGGGACGCGGGCCGGAGCCGTTATTACTGCCGATCATTATAGGCGCATCGGTTCGGCTGCCCGGGCGGCACGCGGGTCGCCGGTGTGCTGCGGAACGCCGACCCGGTGTCCCGACGGTAGCATCGAGGCAAACCCCACGTGACCCGAAGAACCACCGCGAGGACCCTTTTACATGACCCCCCAGAAGATCATGCCGATCTACGGCACACGGCCCGAAGCCATCAAGATGGCCCCCATCGTCCGGGCATTGCAGGACGACGACCGGTTCGAGTGCTTCACCACCGTCACCGGCCAGCACCGTGAGATGCTCGACCAGGTCAATGAGCTTTTCGGCATCGTTCCGGATGCCGATCTGAACATCATGCTCCCGAACCAGACTCTCAACGGAATCATGGGGCGCACCCTCGCCGGGCTGGACACCCTGATCCAGGAGCAGAAGCCTGATGCCGTGGTAGTCCAGGGCGACACGACGACCTCGACGGCCGGCGCCATCGCCGCCTTCTACCTGGGGGTTCCGGTCGTCCACGCCGAGGCCGGACTGCGCTCGCACAACCTGTTCTCCCCCTTCCCGGAGGAGGCGAACCGCAAGATCACCTCCCAGATCTCCTCCCTGCACCTGGCCCCCACCTCGACGTCCCGCGCCAACCTCGTGGCCGAAAACGTCAATCCAGATGACATCGTCGTCACGGGCAACACCGTCATCGACGCCTTGCTCACGACCGTGGAGAAGCGGGTGCCCTTCACGGACCCCGCCCTGCAGGACCTGGCCGAGCGCACGACCTCCGGTTCCGGCCAAGTGCTACTGGTGACCACCCACCGCCGCGAAAACCAGGGCGATGCCATGCGTGGCGTCGGCCGCGCCCTGGCCCGCCTGGCCGAAGGCATCCCCGGACTGACCATCGTGCTCCCGGCCCACCGCAATCCGGTGGTGCGCGAGGCCGTCCTGCCCGCACTGCAGGGTCTGGACAACGTGCTGGTCACCGAGCCTCTGGCCTACGGGGAGTTCACCCACCTGATGAACATTTCCGATGTGGTCCTGTCCGACTCCGGCGGAGTACAGGAGGAGGCACCGTCCCTCGGCAAGCCGGTCCTCGTCATGCGGGAGAACACGGAACGCCCCGAAGCCGTGACAGCCGGGACCGTGAAGCTGATCGGTACCGACGAGGAACGGCTCGTCGCAGAGACCACCGCCCTACTGACCAACCGCACGGCCTATGAGACCATGGCCCACGCCGTCAACCCCTACGGAGACGGCCGTGCCGCCGGCCGCACTGCAGCCGCCATCGCCCAACTGCTCGGGGTCGGGGAACGGATCGAGGACTTCACCCTCTAGGTGTATCCGGCCATGAGGTTGGTGACGGTGTTTCGGGGTTAACGTGAGGGGAGCCTCCCGGTGAGGTGTGGCTTGTCGAAGGCTGCACCAGCACACAGGAGGCTCCCGTGTCCCACCGTAATGCCCGGCTGACCGTCCATGGCCGCCGATTGATCATCCAGCGCCACGAGGACGGGTGGAAACCCCCGCATATCGCCGCCGCGATGGGGGTTTCCCGCAAGTGCGTGTACAAGTGGATCGGCCGCTATGCCACCGAGGGCGAGGTCGGCCTTCAAGACCGGTCCTCCAGGCCGCACACGATGCCGACCAAGACCCCCGGCCAGACCGAGAATCGGGTCGTGTCCGCCCGGTGGGAGCACCGGGCCGGACCAGCGGTGCTGGCCCGGCTGACCGGGGTGCCGGCCCGGACGATCTCTCGCATCCTGGTCCGGCACCAGGTGCCGTACCTGCGGGACTGCGACCCGATGACCGGGGAGCCCATTCGGGCCTCGAAGACCACCGTGGTGCGCTACGAACGCGCCCGCCCGGGAGAGCTGGTGCACGTGGACGTGAAGAAGCTCGGGAAGGTCCCGGACGGGGATGGTTGGCGGGCCCATGGCCGCATGATGGGCAGGACCTCGGCCCAGAAGAGGGCGCGGTCCGGCTATGACTTCGTGCACTCCATGGTCGATGACCACTCCCGCCTGGCCTACTCGGAAGTGCTGCCCGACGAGAAGGGCGCCACCTGCGGGGCGTTCATCCTGCGTGCCGCGGCGTACTTCGCCGTCCATGGCATCGCCAGCATCGAGCGAGTCATCACCGACAACCACTGGTCATACCGGCGCTCGACCGATGTACGCGCTGCGATCGCGGAGATCGGGGCCCGACACAAGTTCATCCGACCGCACTGCCCATGGCAGAACGGCAAGGTGGAGCACTACAACACTGAACGAGGCCACAGTGCACTCGGCGGGCCCCGCCCATCAGCCGACTGTCACCAACGTGATGGCTGGGTACATCTGATATGTAGTGGTTTCCTGTCAAGAAGCAGGGCGAGGCGCCCGTCCCTGATCATGGGGCGGGCGCCTCTTGCTTCGTCCTGGCGGCGGTCTGGTGAGCGTGTCGACAGTCGACGCGCGGTCAGACTGATATGCGCGGGTTGGCTACCGCAAGACGGGGTGTTCGGCAGGAGCAGGACCGCGTGTCTAGAGTCGGGCGTCACCGGGCATGGCGTCCGGTTGCCCATAGTTGTCTCGCGGGTCGCTCCTCGCGCTGCCACCATCCATCGTCGCAGGACGAAGCGGTCTATGGGGTGTTACTCCTGCATCACGGCCAGAGACCAGCACCCGCCGGCCAGTTCCCGGGCGATGGCCACATTAGCCACGGTGCCCCGCTTATTGCGCTGAAGGAACCGGACCCAGCGCTGATGTAGGCGCCGGTTGCCGGCATCACCACGGAGCCGGGCCTGGGCCGGGGCGAGATTCCATCGGTCCTGCATGGTTTTGCCGATCCGGTATTGGGGGCGGTGGTGCCAGGCGGCCTCGACCAGCAGGCGACGGGCGTGGGTGTTACCGGCTTTCGTGATCGGCCCCTGGGCCCGGGAGGCACCAGATGAGTGTTCCGAGGGGACCAGTCCAACGAAGGAACCGATGGTGTTGCCGGTGAACCGATGCCAGTCACCGATCTCCACCGCAAGACCGAACCCGGTCAGGGTAGAGACCCCGCGCAAGCACCCCAGCCAGCGCACCACATCCGTGAACTCCGAGTCCGCGGCCATGGCCCCGATGGCCGCATCGAGCCGGTCACGGCGGGCCAGAGTGGCCATCACGGTCTCGTAGTCGGATTCGAACGCCATCAGGGTCGGCCGCTGTGTCAGCCGAGGCCGGGCCTCGTGCACCAGCCACGTGTGGTGGGCACCGGTCCAGGCCTGGCCGCCGTTATAGACCAGGCCCTGGCGCAGCAGCAGCTTCGAGAGCCGGTGCCGGGCCCGCATCAAATCGCCCCGGCAGTCTTCCCGAGCCCGGACCAAGTCCCGGGCTGACTCCTGATCCGCGGAGGGCACCGCCACCGAGGTCACCTCGTCCAGGCGCAGCAGCCTGGCCAGGTGCACCGCGTCCTTCGCATCGGTCTTGATCCGGTCTCCGGCCGGCCGCTGGAGCTTGGACGGGGCCACGACCTCACACCGGATCCCGGCCTCGGTCAGGGCCCGGTACAGGCCGAATCCGGTGGGGCCGGCCTCGTAGGCCACCGCCACCGGGCCAGGCAGATCGCCCAGCCAGGACAGGATGTGCTCATGTGACGGGGTCAGTCTGGTCTGGATGAGCTCTCCCGTGACGCCATCGATCGCCGCCGCGGCGACGGATCGTGCGTGCACATCGAGCCCGACACTCGTACGCTCGGTAAACACCGGGGCCTCCCACAACTGTCGGCAAGGCCGGGCAAGGGGCTTCTTGTCCGGTAACCCACGAATCTCTGTGAGCGAGGCCCCGGCCCGCAACCCCTCCACGCCGGACGGGTCACTACATACCGTCTAGGGCGTGTCTCCCATATCTGCGATGAGGCGCGAGGCAGGCTGGTGGCGTGAGGTCAACGGGATCGCGTAACGGTACCGGACCGGGATCCCGTGGCGGGACCTGCCCCGGAACAGTTCGGCCCCCGGCAGACCGGTGTGGAAGCGGCACCGCCGCTACGCCGCAGGATGGCACGTGGGACGGAGTTCTGGCCCACGTGCCGGCCGAGGCGGATGCGGCCGGACAGATCGACTGGTCCGTCTCGGTCGATGCGAATATCGCCCGAGCTCGTCAGCACGCCACGCACACCACCCGTCCGGACCAGGACACAAGGGGCCGGGGCGAATCACAAGAAACTGCCGCTGGCCACGATCGTCCCCTGCCGGGTCCGATCTCCCTCAGGATGGGAGCTGCTGGTTGATGCGCAACATTCGAAAGATCAATTCGAGCGCTTCGGCTCTGTTCAGAAGCGACGACGCCGGTCCGACGCCATCGGGCTGCGCCTTCGGCAAGGCGCTGGCCACCTGGGTCGGGACGATCCGTCGATCATGCAGCCTGTCCACGTCCTCCGCCCCAGGGGCGAGGACCACATCAACCCGTCGCGCATAACGCAACACTGGTTCCAGGTCGGCCGAATCGTCGTCGAGGAACCCAATCGGGACGTTGTAGCGCCGAGCCTCCGTGATGGCCAGGTCGAGGACCGTATCCGAACCGGACACAATCGTGTTCCATTCCGCATGCCTGGCCGCGCGGCCGCTGATCACGAGGGCGTCAAGTCCCTCGCGGATCCGCAGCAGAGACGACTGACGGTCCAGTTTAACCCCACGCAAGGGCCTGGCCAAGGGCGTCAGGTCGAGGTTGCCGCCGATGAGGCCGACCACCGGCCTCCGCATCAGCAGGGGGCGCGCGATTCTGTCCTCGATGGGCGATCTGACGTCCAGGCCCTGGGTCTGCGCCCCGTGGACCACCCCGGCATGGCGGGCTGCCATCAGGGACAGAATGCCACGGTCGGAGGCGCGATAGGGGTCGGCCGCCGCGGCCGCAATGCGGTCGGCCGCACCGGACCTCTCGGTGACATCCCATGTGGACTGCAGTCCCAGCCGTTGAGCGGCCACCTCCACCGCGACGGCCGTGAGTTCATCGCCAACCGCGTGTACTGACCCCGCACCGTCCTGTAGCGCACGCCGGCTGATCCGGTCCACCCAGGCATCGAGTACGGAATTCGCCTGATCCCAGGCCGCAGGCAAGTGGATCGTGGACAGCGGGCCGACGGCAAGGGCGCTGACGGCGTCCCTAGCTGAAAGACCTGGTCCATACACCACCAGTGCGGATACTCCACCCGGGCGCAGGGGCGGGTATACACGACGGCTCAGAAGGTGATGCACGCGTTGGCGCAGGGCCGGAACACCAAAGACCTCGCCGGCGAGCCGTCGCTGCCGTGATGTCTGCTGCCATGGGTGGTCCACGGTCGGATCAATGAGTGCCTGGGCACGGACGTGCTGGTCCGCTGCCACCAAAGTTTCGGCCTCGGCCCATGTCCCTGTGAGGCCCGTCGAGGGGTCCACCTCCACCAGTTGGGCCGCTGGCCCGGAGCGTCCAGAGGCTTCGGTGGGCCCCAGTACCCGGTTCAACCAATCGTGCACCACCGTACGTGCATCGTAGCGACGCGCGAACGACGCGGCCTCAAACCCGTGCACGTCGTAGCGGGCGGGATCCTCGTTGGCGTTGAGTATCAACTCAGCGGCCTGCGCGGCATCGTCCACGTTCCACCGCTCAGGGAAGATCTCATCTGAGCCCTCGCGACGCCAGACCACGGGCACCGCGCCGGAAGCCATCCCCTCGGCCGGCGCCAGATGGAAGGTTTCCCGGGTGCTCGTCGAGAGCATCCAGCCAATACCGCGGAACCAGTTCCCCATGTCCGGTCCGAAAGAATCGAACACCACGGCCTGCCGGAGCCCGGGATTACGCTGCAGCCGCTCGAAGAAGGCCAGATACGATTCCCGGCGGACGAGATTCTTCCACACGTAGGGGTAGTTCCACGGCAGGTGACCGCGCAGGTGCAGGGTGTATCGGTCGTCGTGTGCCAGGAGTTCCTCGAGAAGGTCAAGCGCGCGGTCCGGGCGCTTGAGCTCGGGGATAAAACCCGCCATGCCGAGATGAAAACGTGCATCGCGGAGCTTGGGCCGGGCCAGGTCCGACGACTGGACGGTATTGGCAATCACCGAAGTACGTTCCCGTGGCCATCCGGTTATGTCAAGGGCCTTCTGCCGATAGAAGTCCGAGGCGAACACGACCGTCTCAACGGCACCGATCTCGATGTCGTGGATGGGCGGCTGTCGAAGTTCGTAGCCGTGCAAATGCAGAATGAGCCGTTGGTTCGGGAGCACGTTGTGGCTGTACCAAACCGCATTGGCGCTGGCGAATTCGCACAGGACCACCTCGGCCCAGTCCAGCAGTGGGCGGCTGGCCTCCGGTTGCGGCTTCCCGTTGAATTCCCAACGATCCACCCGCAAATCGATGTCTTCGCGCATGGATAGGGCTTCGACCATATCCCCGGCGAACTTGAAATCCGCTCCGACCAGGAGCACCTTGAGCTTTTCGGGCCGACGGGGCACCGCGGCATAGTCCGGCAGATATGGGGCGAAAAGCTCCGCAACGGCCCCGGCAAAACCGGAAGCGGGCCCGGTGTCCGGAGCAGCCGGCGGCGGCACGTCGTCAGCAGTCTGCCGCCCGCCGGCTCCGCGGTCCGCCCGGTCCAGATCGGCCGTCAGCGTCCCGGCACCCCAGCGCGGCGTTGAAGCGTAACGCGGCAGGGCAGGCAAGACGCCGTGCTCGGCAAAGAGCTCGATGCCTCTGGCTTCGAACCAGGTCCGGATGGCTTCGACGCGATGGCCCTTGCCGGAGTCCTCGCCGGGCACGAATCCCAGCGGCCGTACGCCATGCAAGGCCTCGGCCAGGGACCGGTCGTCGGGGAGGACGGCGCGGGCTCCGGGGATGGCAGCGAATTCACGGTGGACCGGATGGGTGCGCAAGGTGGATTGCAGGTCCGGACCGCCAACGAGGAAAACCGGCTGCGGGTCGCGTCGTGGCCGAATCGCATCGGCATGCCTTCGGATGGCAGCCAGGCCGAGCGGTCCGGTGAGTTCCAGTTGGATGACAAGTGCGGGCGGTCCCCCTGCAGCGGCACGAAACTCCGGGAGCGGGCCCCTTCCCGCGATCGGGAAGACGAGAACGTTCATGGCGGAGTCCCAAACGGCTCCCTCTACCGTGCTGCGGGCGTCTTCGTCGAAGACGATCACCTTGCGGGATGACGACACTGCAGCTCGGATGTCGTCTTCGTTGGACTCCGTGATGGCGAAAGGGCGACCCGGGGCACCCTGAAGGAAGGTCCACAGCCGGTGCCGTTCGAAGCCGGACTCCACGAGGACCTGGCCGACCGCCATGCTGGTGGCCAGCACCACTTCGGCGGTCGCCAGGGCGCCGACCATCGGGACTGACATGGCCCTGGTCTCCACGGGGACGACGTCCACCCGGGCACCGGCCTCCCGCATCGCGGAGGCGGCCTGATCCACCCAGTAGGGCGCCTCCACGGGTTCCGCGGAGTCGTCCCGACCGGGAACCGCCCATACCAGCAGTCGGTCCTTGAACGGGTTGGCCTGCACCATCTAGTCCTGTCCTCCACGATTCGCGTAATCCATCATCGTCGCCAGCAGCTGCGACCGGGGGCTGCCCTCCGTGTCCGGGTCCGCTGTGGTGGACGTCACGATGAACGTGGCACCGTCGATCAACCTGGCCACGGCTTCCGGCCGCCCCAGCCCGGGAACGTCAGGGATCACGTAGGTGGTCACCCGAGACTCGTGATTGGCCAGGACCAGGGCCTTGAGTTCGTCAGCAAGGTACCGTCGGGGTCCTGATTCCGCCCCGGCCCACGGCCCGGTGAGCATGGCGGCCGCGTCGATCACGGTGCGCAGGAACCCATGGCTCTCCTGCTGGGCCGCGGTCATCCCGGGCGCCGCAACGACAATCGGATGATGTCTCCGGATGCGTCGCAACAGCTCCCTGCTGCCCACCACGAGCAATGGGTCTCGCGTTTCGCCGTCGTCGCTCGGCACCACGCGGTCGAAGCCGGCCATGGCCACCAGGTCCACCTCATACGCGGTGGTGTTGACGGACGGGGTACCGGCACGCCCCAATTGTTCCAGCAAGGGGCGGACATCCCCCGGTACGGGCTCAGTCATCGATTCGGCCTTCCACCCTGTTCTTTTTGTCCTCAATCAATTTCCACAGCATCTCCCGGGCCGCATTGGGGTCGCCGACCGGGGTCTTCACCCGGGCCGGTTTGCCACTCAGGATGCTTCCGTCCTCCACCAGGGCCCATGCGGCGGCCTCCGACCCCGCATAGTCGCTCCACTTCGAGGGGAGAAACGGATTGACCTGGTGGTCGGGGCCCGAGTGCGCGTCGTTCACTATCAGATAGTCGAACGCGGCCGTGACCCCCAGAAACTCGAGGAACGGCAACGAGGCATTGAAGGTCACCAGGTGCTCGATGCCGTGAGCACCCACACCGTCCTGGGCGCGTTTGACCAGCGCTTTGAACGACTTCTGGGAGAATCCCGCCGGTTTGGACGCCAGTCCTCCCTCGGGTACGAAGTTCGTGAAGACGTGCAGGTGCACATGGTCGCGCATCTCGGGTGACAGCATCTTGAGGGCAACGGTCAGGTCCGTGATGCCCCTGGTGGCGTAGAACTCACCGAAGTAGGCCAGGTTCAGTTTGGTCGGATCCACCTTGTAGTCCACGGTTCGGGCCGAATAGTAGACCGGTGGCAGGGTCGGGTGGTTGGAAACCTCGGCATGGCGTCGGACCCGCTCCACCAAGGCGGGACTGTAGACGTGTTCGAGCATGGATGCCATTTGGTGCTCGTTCGTGAACAGGACCGTCTCCGCCAACGCATAGGGCAGGATCTCCGCGAGTCCGAAAATGGTGAAGTGGTCGTCTGGGATCCGTCCATACTCCGCCTCCACTGGGGCCACGAGGTCGGCGAGGAAGGCGTTGTTTCGGTCCAGGGCATCACCGCGTCGGTTACCCTCGACGTCAAGGGAAAGGGGATCTGAGAACTCGGCCACCCACTCGATGTCGGGGTTTTGCTGCTTGTAGGCAGTTGCCAGGTAGTGCGAGGACGCCCAGTTCGCCCGGCTGTATAGGAAATCGTAGTTCTGCCCTTCGGCCTTCCAGGACGCAATCTGGTCCATGCCCTCGCGGCAGAATTCCTCGTAGGCTTCCCAGGACGCCCAGGAGGGCCGCAGGTCTAGATAACTCTGACGGCCGATGTAGGGACGGGAAATGATACCGACCGTCGGGTCGACCTTCTTGTGGTTGACCCAGGAGCACGAGATGACGTCCATGGTCCGGGCGAAGTCCCGCAGCCGCTTGGAGGCGACTGTGGACCCGGTGTCGGCAAATGGCGCAAAGTTATAGAGGATCGCCAGACCGCTGGCGCCGGTCCGGAAACGGTCCCAGCGAATATCGGCGGCGCGTCCGGAAACGGCCAGCCGGTCCATGAGGTCGCGCCGATATTCCATATTCCCCGAAGCGGCCTCCGCAAGGCCGCGGTACACGTCCTCCGCAACCAGATTCGCCAACCGGACGACCGCCGGTGGCCGCCCGTTGCGGATAGTCGCCCATTCGTCGAGGAACTGAAGATAACGCCGTGCATCGTCTGCCGCGGAATGACCGGCGAAATGCACCCCCGCCGGATGGACGGAGACTGATGTGGCAGGCGTCGGGAAGACCGACTCGACGGAGACGTCGACATCCGGCGAGGGTCTCAGGTCCACACGCAGACCTCGATCCGACAGCGTGATGATTTGGCTGAGACGCCGCACCTCAGTGCGTTGGTCGGCCAACGACGGCACCTCGTCCAGGATCTCCTGGGGCCACAGGACATGGTCCAGCAACGCCGGGTCTGAGATGTCGTCCGCTCCAGCTGTCACGACAGCGTCCGCAAAGCCGGCCACCACTGAAGGCGGACCAAGGAGAGGAAGAAGCATCGTCGCTGGTGGGGTGTCGGGAAGGGGACCGGAGTATTCCTGCATCAGCGCGTGGACTACTTCCCTCTCGGCGCCAATTGGGTCAGGGCCCCAAGGTCGGCCCGGACGGCCGACAGGCCACCGTCCAGCGAAGATCTTAAAGATTCCTGCTCGGCACGCAGCCCAGCGAGCTCAGCACGCGTAGCGGCAACTTCTGCCGCCAGCCGGTCATGGTCCAGGGAACCGTCCCCGGAGCCGGTGCCCAGCCCTTCCAGGCGTTCGCCGAGAGACACCAAGTGACGGTTGTTACGGGACAACAGTGCCACCACCTCGCGGTTATCCTGCGCCGGAGCCGATGGACTTGATCGCGTAGGAACGGAGCGAGCGGTCTGGCGGAGGGCGGTTTTGGTCGCGCGAAGCTGCCGACGGGACTGGACTATCTGAAGCGGGGCGAGCAGAGCCACCGCCACGCTGAGGCAGGCCACGGCGCCCGACCAAAGCGACAGTAACGCCAGGACTGCTGCGGCAAGGCCGAGCAGGCCCAGTAGGACCAGCCCCCCAAGGTAAGCGGTCTTCTCAAGGCGCTGCAATGTGCCCCCGGTCTTCGACATATGGTGACTCAAACTTCCTCATGAATTGCGATGGTCCACCGATGATTCTCTCACGGCATTCTCGTCGGACCCTTCATTGACCCGGTCGGCTTCCACGCTGACTTTCTCGCGGCGCCGCCGGGAGCGGGCCAACCGGACGGCGTCGGGAAGGACCTCACGCAGAAATTGCCGGGACTCGCGTACGCTCCGGGGCGCCAGCCGGATCGGATCCAGCTGGATCCGCATTTGGCGCACGAGCGCATCCAACGCCGTCCGGGCCTCGTGACCTAGGGCGTCGACCCGCCCCCGGGCCACTGGTACCCGCAGACGGCCCAGTTTCAGGCTCAGGTCCATGTCGCCTTCCATGTCACCCACGAGGTCCATCCGATCAATGGAATTCATCAGATTGACGTTTTTGGCGTTCGGGGTCAGTGCCAGGGCCGGTACGCCATACCGGAGAGCCACCACCAGTCCGTGGTACTTCATGCTGACCAGAGCGTCGAGGCCGCCGATGGCGGCCGAAACCGTGTCCAGATCGGAGCCACCGATCACCTCGTCGGGAGTGAACGGCAGCTGCTGGACGGCGCGGGCATCGCGGCGTCGCTGGCGGCCGCTGGCCAGCTCGATCAGGCTGATCGCATAGCCCTCCTGCCGGGCGTCTGCCACGAAACGGTCCAGGGCTGCGTAGTCATTGTTCCGGTTGTACAGCCCTTGCCTCACGCTGATGCCCAGCCGCCGCTTCCCGTTTGGTGACGACGTCGCCCTGGCTGGAGGCAAATCGAGGCAGAAGACGAGATCTGGATGCACCAGTACGGGAACCAACGGTCGGAGATGGGTGCGAATCCACTCGGCAGAGGGCTCATCGCGGGCACTGATGTACTGGATGTTCGGGTGACGAAAGAAGGCCGCCATCTCCTCAATGACCTCGGGCAGGTGCCGGTGGCCCCACGTGGCAACACCCACTCCGACGATGTAGACCTTTCGGGTGAGCCATTCTGGCTTCCAGTAGAGGCCGGACACGCCATTGGGAATCACGAGGTCGCCGCCGCCGATGACGAAGGCGTCATGACGTGCGGCCACCGTCTCGCTGTCCTCCACCACATAGGGCGGTATGAGGAGTTCGTGAACCGGAGCGACGTCGAAATACGGGGACAGCTCGCGGCGCCATAATTGCAGGAACAGCTCGTCTCCGTAGTTTCCCCACCCGAAGAACCCGATGAGGCCGACCTTTGGGCGATGCCTCGTGGACCCATCCCAAGGTACGTTGCGAAGGCGTCGGGCCACGTCAGACCGGTTCGTGGTGGTCAAGGCCAAGCCGATCCCGCACTGCTTGCGCCAGTTGTGCTGACACGACGTCGCTGTGGAGTTCTTCGGCGAACGAACGGGCGGCGATACGGGCCTCGACGGTAACGAGCCGGTCCGCGCGTTCCAGGGCGTCGGAAACGTCCTTCGGGCTGTCCCCTGGGAAGAATTCCGTAAACTCCGGAGGCAGTATTCGCGGCAGGACTCCGACGCTGCTGGCGACAACCGGGAGGCCGAAGGAGGGTCCCAGAAGGGCGCCTCCCGAGTTCAGGGCCCGTTCATGGGGCAATACCATCAGGTCAGCAGCGCGCAGGAGACGCTGGACGTGGTCTGCCGCTACGCGCCGGTCATGGAGGAGGACATAAGGGTGCATACGAAGCTGCCGACGGAGTTCAAGGGACCTTGGGTCGTTGTCCGCCGCGCCGGCGATGATGAGCCGCCGGGGTCGGTCCGAACGGTCCAGAAGCAAGTTAAAGGCCTGGAGGAGTCGCTCGACGCCCTTGTAGGCCTTGATCGCACCAAGGGCCACATATACAGTCTCGTCCGGTTCGATCCCCAGCATGAGTCTCGCGTGGTCGGCCGGCAGGTAGTCCTCATAGGCACCAAGGTAGGAAGGGTGCGAGACGTGAAAGACCTTGTCCAGCGGTAATTGAAGGGTTTCACGGACAAGTTCGGGCGTGTCTTCGCTCATGACGTGGATGAGGTCGACCTCATTCGCGACGGCCTGTTGCAGCCGAAGCTCCTCTTCCAGGAACCGCGCCTCATGGCTCACCATGTTGTGCACGGTCCAGATCACCTTTCCGCCTGCGGCACGGAAGGCTCGGACCTCGGCCATGAAGCGATTGGTCAGCTCGGCTGCCTTGCGCGGTGATGCGGCGCCCTGATGTACGAAGGACAGCCAGTGAAGGTGATAGATGATTCCGCGGGCCTGGCCGCGAAGGTGAATAAGTGAGCCGAAGTCCCATGGATCGGTCACCGGGACGAGTGCCAGACCGTGATCGCCAAAGGCTCGGTAGGTCAGCGACTGGTAGGGGTTCCCCCGAACCACCGGCCCGTAGCCGTAGATCCATGGCTCGTCGTTGTCGCGGACGGTGTAAAACCGCGCCGCGGCAACGGCTTCGTGGACGGGCGATCCCTCATCACGGAGTATTCCCTTGAATTGCAGCTCCACGTACTATGCTCCCATGCTAATGGCGGCGGTCTGGTCGCCGGGCTCGTTGCCTTTGTCCCCGCGGTCTTCGGCGGTACGTCGGACTACCCGCTCATAGACTGTCCGATATCGCTGTCCGTTGTGGCTCCACTGGCGTTCAGCCTCGATCCACGCCCGGCCCGCGGCGCCGAGTTGCTGGCGTTCAGCTTGGTCCGAGAGCAACCCCTGAATCACGGTGGCCAAAGCCGCCGCATCTGCAGCCTTGAAGACCCTACCCCGGTGCGGGGCATCGACGATCTCGATGAGCGCGGGCAGGTCGCTGACGACGACGGGTCGCTCCATGGCCATGGCTTCGAAGGGCTTGAGCGGAGTAACGTACTCGGCGGCGCGCTCGTGGATGCGGGGCACCACGAAGACGTCAATGAGACCGTAGTGATCGGCGATGTCCATATGGTCCACCGGTCCGGTGAACAGCACGCGATCGACCACGTCGTAGAGCTGGGTGAGTTTTCGGAGACCCTCTAGCCGGCCCCCGCCGCCGACGAGGACGCACTGCGCGTCAACGCCACGCTCCTTCAGGATGGAAGCGGCCCGGATGAGCACTTCCTGGCCTTCACGGCGGTGGTCCATGTTCGAGACATAGCCGAAGGTCGGTCCCTTGATGCCGTATCCGGCGGCCAATTCCGCATTCCGTGGTCCTGAGTGGAAGTGCGCCAGGGAAACACCGTTGGGCACGATGTCGATACGCTCGGCGGGGACCCCGCGGGACATGATCTCCTCCCGCATGGCAGTACCGAGCGTTAGGACGGCATCGGCCTCCAACATGCACATCGTCTCGACTCCGTACCTACGCCGGTATACCTCTGATGTCTCCTCGACCTCTGCCTCATCGGTCCAGGTGGTTTCGAAAAAAGACCGGACCTCGTAGACCACCGGGATGCCGGTCTTCTCGCGCAGGGCAAGGGCGACCAGAGCGGTTTCGAAGCCCCGGCGCCCGGAGGAGACGTGGATCACCGCCGGCCGCAGCTCGCGCACCTTCTGATAGGCAATCCATGCAAAGTCTTCAAGCCATCGATCGTAGGCGGTTTTCCGGTAATCGATCCCGGTGTCGAGCCGGTGGTGCGCGATCCCGTCCAGTTCCTCGACGAGAGCGAACTCGTCTTCAGTCACCGACCGTGGGAATCCCAGCTCGGTCACCACCACCGGGTCGAGTCCCGCTTCCCGCTCGGCCAGGAGATTGTGGTGGCTTCGGGAGGTGAAGCCATTGGAGAAGTAAGGACTGGACTCCTTCAGGAGGTGCATCACCCGACGGTCGGAGACCGGTCTGATCGGTGTCCTCGGGCCGGGTATGCGGGGGATCCATCCGGACAGTTCCCGTGCCTTCCCATTGACCTGCGGGATCGATAGCCGGATCTGGTGGTCCACGGGCCCCAGCTCGGCCACGACCCTCAACTCCTCGCTGACGTTTCCGGTCTTGATGGCGAGGAAGCGAGCCGACTTCAGGAATGCCGGATCCGTGCGCCGGGACGGCTCCAGCACGTCCTTCCACAGCAGTCCCTGCTGATAGGCCGCCGGCTTCTTGGCCCGTTCGAGGGGCTTGTCCCCCTCGTACCGGGTGGTGATGGCGCGGCTCCGGGCCTCTTTGAACCGGGAAGTCCATTCCACCGGTCCCTGCAGGGTGCTGGCGTAGCCGATCCGGAGCAGCTGCCGGCCGGCCTGGAGGGCATTGACCTCTCCTTCACGGTGGCGGCGGCGCAGCCGTCCCAGCTGCTGGCGTGCTGTGGTCGCCCGGCCCTTGAGTCCGGCACGGGCATCGCGTTCGTCCCAGAGGGCCGCGAGTGCGTCGCGCTCTGCGGCCAGTGTGGTCAGCTCCTCGTGGACGGACCGGAGTTCCTGGCGCAGGATCCGGTTCTCCTCCTCCGGGGACCTTTCGGGCTCGTCGTCGATGATGTGGTGCTGAATGGTGTGCTCCCCGGTCACGTCTGTTCCTCGGCATCACGGCCGGCGCCGCGACGGTTCTTTGTCCTGTCCAGGACAGATTCTAGCGTTCGGCAGCGGCGGGATCGGGGAGGCCCAGCCGGTGGCGGATCTGCCGGGCGAGGTCCGTGCTCACCGTCTCCGCATGGTGCCCTCGGGCGAAGTCCCGGGCCGCCGCGCGCGCCGCGGGTGCCACCAGCCGGTCGGCGCGGGCGAGGGCATCGGCGACGGCGGCCGGTGCGGCCCCGTCAATGAACTCGGTGAAGCCCTCCCCCAGGGTGCCGGGCAGGACGCCGACGCGGTTGGCCACCAGGGGCAGATCGAAGGTCGGTCCCAGCAGAGCCGCCCCCGAGTTCAGGGCCACCTGGTGGGGAAGCACCATGAGGTCCGCGGCCCTCAACAGGTACTGCACCTGCTCATTGGGGACCTTGACGTCATGCAGTAGCACCTGCGGGTGCATTCTCAGCCTGCGGAGCAGGGCGCGGGTGCGACGGTCCCGGTCCGGTCCGCCGGCGATCAGCAACCGCCGCGGGGTACCGTCGGTCTCCCGGAGACGGTCGAAGCCGTCCAGCAGCACCTCGATCCCCTTGTACGCCTTGATGGCACCGAACACCACGTACACGATCTCGTCCTCGGACAGGCCCAGCATGGTGCGGGCCTGGTCCCGCAGGACGACATCAGGGTAGGCGCCGAGGTAGCTCGGATGCGGGGAGACCACCACCCGCTCGGGATCCAGCTGGAGGAAATCGGCCACCAGACCGGGCGTATCCGGGCTCATGACGTGCACCAGGTCAGCGAGGTCGGCTACCGCCTGCTGCAGGGCGCGTTCGACGTTGAGATACACGGCGTCATGGGGGGCCAGATTGTGCACCGTCCACACCACGCGGCCGCCGCCCTCCCGGAAGCGGCGTAGCTTCAGCAGATACCGGTCCATGAGATCCTCCGCCTGCTCCCGGCTCTTGGCCCCGCGCAGCACGGTGTTCAGCCAGTGCAGGTGCAGGACTATGCCTCCGGTGTGCTCGGCCAGCGGCAGCAGGGACTCGAAGGATTCGGGATCCAGGACCGGGGACACCGCCAGGCCCTCGTCCCCGAAGTGGCGGTAGGTCAGTGCCTGGTACGGATTCATCCGCGCCACCGGGGTGTAGGCGACCAGCGCCGGCGGGGCGCCCTGGGAGACGGTGCCATTGCGCACGGCCGCCAGTGCCTCGTGGACGGGTGATCCCGGGGCCGGGTTGAACCCCTGCAGTTCCAGTTGCACGCTCATGCTCCTTCGGGGCTCCGACCGGCGACGCCGGCCTCGACCCGGTCCTGGGAGGTGGCCTGGACGCGCTCGTAGACGTCGCCATACCTCGGTCCGTTATGCCTCCACTGCCGTTCCTCCTCGATCCAACGTCGTCCGGCCGCACCGAGACGCCGCCGTTCGGCGGGGTCGGCCAGCAGTCCGGCCACGGCCTCGGCCAGGGACTCCACGTCCCCGGTTGCGAAGGTGTGGCCGCGTTCGGGGGCCTCGACGACCTCCGCCAAGGCGGGCAGGTCGCTGACCAGGACCGGCCGCTCCAGGGCCATGGCCTCGAAAGGCTTGAGGGGAGTGACGTAGACGGCCGCTCGCTCGTGGATGCGGGGCACCACGAAGACATCGATGAGCTCGTACAGGGCGGACACCTCGGAGTGGTCCACGGGGCCGGTGAAGATCACGCGGTCCTCAATGTCCCACCGCGCGGCCAGCCCCTTGAGGGTCTCGACGCGGCTGCCGCCGCCCACCAAGACACACTGGGCCCGGATGCCCCGCCCCTTGAGGCGCACAGCCGCCTCGATCAGCAACTCCTGACCTTCACGGCGGTGGTCCATGTTGGAGACGTAGCCGAAGGTCGGCATGGTGATCCCGAACCGGGCGGCCATGGCCTCATCCCGCGCTCCGGGTACGAAGTTCTCCAAGTTCACCGCGTTCGGCACGAGGCTGATCTTCTCCACGGGGACCCCGCGGGAGACGATCTCGTCCCGCATGGCGGTCCCGAGGGTGAGCACGTGGTCGGCGGCCAGCATGCACCGCGTCTCGACCTCCATGCGGCGCCGGAAGATCTCGCCGGACTCCTCGAGTTCCAGGTCCGGCGTCCAGTTCGCCTCGAAGAAGGAGCGCACCTCGTAGACCACGGGAATCCCCGTCTTCTCCTTGAGGGCCAGGGCCACGAGTGCGGTCTCGAAGCCACGGCGTCCCGAGGATACGTGAATGATGTCCGGCCGGACCTGCTTGACCTGCTGCCAGGCGAGCCAGGCGAAGTCCTCCTGCCAGCGGTCGGCCGGGACCTTCGCATAGTCGATCCCCGTGTCCAGGCGACGGTGCTCGATGCCGTCGTAGACTTCGACCTTCTCGAAGTCCGCATCCACCACCGATCGGGGGAATCCGGGCTCCGTCAACACCACCGGTGTCCAACCGGCGGACCGCTCGGCCTTGAAGTTCTCGTGGCTGCGGGAGGTGAAGCCGTTGGAGTAGTACGGACGGGATTCCTTGACCAGGTGCAAGACCACGTTGCGGCCGGCCGGCTCCACCGGCTCGAAGCCGCCGGGGATGCGGGGCAGCCAGCCGGACAGTTCGGCGGCACGGCCGTTCACCACGGCCAGGGGGCCGCGGAGCCGCGGCGACTGGCGGGCCGACTGGGCCAGCGCGTCGAGTGAGGTGGAGATGCTCCCTGCCGGCTGGGCCAGCCGACGCAGCTCGTCCAGGTAGGCGCCGTAGGTCGGGTCCCCCTCGCCGCGTGCGGCGTACCGGTCGGCCAGCAGGTCCAGCCAGAGCTGGGCTCGGGGCCCCTCGAGGTCCGCCGGGTCGATGGCCAGCAGGGGGCCGGCACCGGCCAACTGGCGGCCCCTGGCCTGGCGCCGGAGCCGCTGCATCTCGGCCAGGGCCTCCCGGGGAACACTGCCCAACTGGTCGAAGGCGATCCGGGCCGCTTCCCGGACGGCCGCCGTCGGGCCCAGACGACCGGACAGCGTGTCCTTGACCACCGTGATGCCCCGGCGCCGGATCTCCCGGGCCCGGCCCCGGACCGCGCCGAGCGTCCCGCCGGGCAGGTCCAGGGTGAGGGCCGAGAACCGCCAGGATGTCGCCGCGCGCTCGGCCGTGAGTTCCGTCAGCTCGTCGTGGACGGCCAGCAGCTCCGCGCGCAGCAGTTCCACCATGGCCTCGGCCTCCGGGGCGGCCGGCCCCTCCTCGATGGGATCCCGCGGCAGGGGCCTGTGCTGGACGTCCTCGGAGCTCGTGGCTAGTTGTTCAGGATTCACGGCTCGTGGCGTTCCCTTCGGTCGGGCCGACTCCCAGGTCGGCATACATTCGAGTGTAGGTCGCGGCGTTGCCCTCCCACGTCCGGGTGGACAGCGCCCAGCGGCGCCCGGCGTCCCCGAGGCGTCGGCGCAGCGCCGGATCATCGAGGAGACCTACCAGCGTCGCCGCCAGGTCCCCGACGTCGTCCGGCGCCACCAGGCGACCGGTCACGCCGTCCTCGACGAGCTCGGCCAGGGCGGGCAGGTCGGCCGCGACCACGGGCCGGGCCGAGGCCGAGGCCTCGACGGACTTCATGGGGGTGACGCTGCGTGTGACAGGCAGGTCCCGGCGCGGCACCACGAAGACGTCCAGGGCGGCATGGTTCCAGCGCGCCTCGGCGCTGGTCACCCGGCCGGTGAACTGGCAGCGCTCGGCGATGCCCAGCTGGGCCGCGAGCAGACGCAGTCCGGGCAACGCGACGCCGTCGCCCACGATCCGCAGCCTCAGCCGGGGGTATCGGGGCGCCAGGCGGGCCACGGCCTGCACCAGCAGGTCCAGGCCCTCGTAGTCGACCACGCTCGAGACGGTCCCGACCACCAGGTCGGCGGCGTCGAGCCCGAGGTGGGCCCGGGCCTCCTCGCGGGACGGCGGTGCCGGCAGGAAGGCGCCGGCCACCGCGTTGGGGCACACGTACAGGCGCCTGGGATCCACGCCGTTCCACTCGAGCACGCCCCGCATGTTCTCGCCAAGGGTCACCACGGCGTCGGCGTCCCGGGACAGCTCGGCCTCGCGCTCGGAGAAGCCCCGGTAGTACTCCGACTCCCTCGCCGCCGCGGCCCGGGTGGCGGCCCAGCTGTCCGCCCGTTGGCCGCGGACCTCGTAGACCCACGGCAGTCCGTGTGCCTCGGCCACGGATCGGACCACGAGGGCGTTGGTGAAGTGGGTAGTGGTGTGCAGGGCGGCGGGGCGCAGTCGCTCCACCTCGGCCGAGAGAAGTCTGGCGTACTGGTCCAGCCTCCCGACGGCGTCGGCGGCCAGACGGTTCGGCAACAGGCGTGTGTAGGTGATCCCGTCCACCACGTCGCGCCGACGTGCCCACGGGATGCCGACCTCCACGGGATACCCGGGCCGGGTGACCGCGTGGTTGTCGAAGCCGGCCGAGGCCAGGGCCGTCAACACACCATGGCTGCGTTGAGCATAGCCGGACGCGGTGTGCGGCAACGAGGAGTTCAGCACATGCAGGACGCGCCCGCCCACGGCCGGGCCTTGCCGCACCGGACCCGGATCGGGCCGGTATCCGAGCAGCACCCGCTGCTCGGCCTCGAGCCGCCGGGCCAGGCCAACTGTCCGTGGATCAGTCCGCGCGCGGGCGACCGCGCCGGAGAGGTCACCGCGGTACAGGGCCAGGCGCGCCGCGGCCGCCTGCCAGGACGCGCCGCGATCGGCCGCCGGGACTCGGTCCAGCCACTGCTCGGCCGCGGACTCGTCACCCGAGCCGAGGGCCGCCGTCGCCAGCAAGGGCCGTGTGCGCGGACCGGGGACCGTGCCCCCACTGCCGCCGGCACGGCGAGCGGCGGCGTCGTCGCCGAGGATCTGGTGCCCGACGGCGGCCGGCACCCCGTGGCCCAGCCCTCCGGCCCGCGTCAGCAGACGCGCGAGGGGCGTGGAGACGGCGTTCGGCAACCGGCGAGAGAGCTGGAGGGCGAACTGCACCGGGTCCTGGACCAGTTCCCCCCGGACCGTCTGGAGCGTCAGCAGGGAGTTCGTGAACCAAGGCGTTCTGCCGGTATCACCGGCGCCTGCCCGGGTCACCGCTCGCGCCACTGCCCCCGGGTGTCAACCACGTGCTTGCCGGCAGCCAGTGGCTTGAGGTCGGCGAAGGCGTCGTGGTCCACGAGCAGCACCACGATGTCCGCCCGCTCGATCGCGGTCGACGGCGCCACCAACTCCACGTTGTCCAGCCCGGTCAGCGATGCCGGCAACTCCTCCACATGCGGTTCCACGGCCAGGATGCGGCTGCCGGTGAACTGTCGGGCCATCTCCGCCGTGATATTCAGGGCCGGGGACTCGCGCAGGTCATCGATGTTCGGCTTGAACGCCAGCCCCAGGGCCGCGACCACGGGGGCCCGCCCGGTCGCCTGCTGCACGTCGAAGGCCTTGGCCTTGACCTGGTCGATGACCCACTGCGGCTTGGAGTCGTTGATCTCGCGAGCACTGCGGATGATCCGTGCGGCCGAGGGGGCGGCGTCCACGATGAACCAGGGGTCCACCGCGATGCAGTGTCCGCCCACGCCTGGACCGGGCTGCAGGATGTTCACCCGGGGATGGTGGTTGGCCAACTCGATCAGCTCCCAGACATCGATGTCCAGCTCTTGGCTGATCATGGACAACTCGTTCGCGAACGCGATGTTCACGTCCCGGAACGAGTTCTCCACGAGCTTGGCCATCTCTGCAGTCCGCAGGTTCGTCAACAGGATCTCGCCCTGGCAGAACGTCTCGTACAGCCCTTTGGCGATGTCCGCGGCCTTCGGGCTGGACCCGCCGACGATCCGGTCATTGGTCACCAGTTCGGTCATGACCTTGCCCGGGAGCACGCGCTCCGGGCAGTGCGCGAACAGTAGCGTCCCGGCCTCGGCCAGGTCCGGACGCGCTTCATGGATCACGTCGGCCAGGCGCTCGGTCGCCCCGGGAGGAGAGGTCGACTCGAGGATGACCAGCTCGGACCCGCGCAATTGCGGGGCCAGGGACCGGCCCGCCGCCTCGATGTAGGACAGGTCCGGGGACTTGTCAGCATGGAAGGGGGTCGGAACCGCCACAATGTAGGCGTCCGCCGTCGGGGTCTCGGTGGAGGCCGAAAGCAGGCCCTCGGTCACGGACTTGTTCACGTACTGGTCCAGATCCGGCTCCACGAACGGGACAGTCCCGGCATTGACCGCATCAACCGTGCGCTGGTTGACGTCCACTCCGTGGACACGGATGCCGTTCCCCGCAAGGATGGCCGCCGTCGGCAACCCGATGTAACCCAGGCCGATGACGGCGACGCTGGAAATGTCAGTCATGAAGTATGTCCTCTAAGTCGATGGTGCCAGTGGCAGTCGGCCCGGCCACGATACCGAAGGAAAACGGCGACCGTCGCATCGGGGGTCAACGACCGCTCGCAAGTCGGTCAGTGGCGATTATAGGCCGTGGTGTGACCTGCGCGCCGAAGCACGGTGTCCCTGGCAAGTCCCACGAAGCGCCGCCCGAGCTTGGGGAGGTCGGCGTGTTCGCGGACCCAGTCCCGGCCGCGGTCGTCCACCATCGTGGCTTCGGCCCGCCGCGCGAGCCGGCGCCAGAGGTCGGCCAGTGCGTGCGGCTCGGCGGCCGCCATGTCGGCCGCACCGGATTCCTCCAGTACTCGGGCGGCCTCACCCGTCACGACAGCGGTGATGTGCCGGCCAACCGCGAGCAGCTCATAGGTCTTGGACGGAATGGTCCATTCGAAGCTGGGCCAGTCCGGACGCAGGGCCACCAGGCAGGTGTCCGCCCACGCATACTCGTCTCTGAGGGCCCCACCGTGCACCGGCTCTCTCATCTCCACGGGGCGGCCCAGTGATTCGTTCAGAGCAGCCAGGCCTTCCCGGTGGGTCCCGGATCCGACCAGGCGCACGGTGATCCGCTCCGGACCGTCCTGCACCAGGGCGGCGGCGCGGATGACGGTCTCCAGCCCTTGACTCTCACCGTGGTTTCCGAGATACAGGACATGCAGCTCCCCGGCGCCCCGTTCCCGCGCGGGCACAGGTTGGATGGCCGCCATCGGCACACCATTGCCGACGACCACGACCGGAGCAATGCCTCGCTCCATCAGCCGTTCCGCGAAGCCCTCGGTGACCGTGACGACCAGGTTGGACGCACGATGAGTTCCCGTGACGAGGACTTCCATGAGCCTGCTCAGGACTCCCACCGACACCCCAGACTCCCGGGCCAGGTCCGGCCATGCATCACGCATCTCGACGATCAGGGGGACCCGGCGAAGTCGGGACAGGACCCATCCGGTGACGACAGTCGGCAGGGCGGGTACGGTGATCACCATCACATCAGGCCGGTCCGCGCGCAGTCCCACGGGGATCGCGATCAGGGCATGGACGATGTGCCCCAGGAAGCGTCCGTCACGGGACCCGCCGAAGACAGGCAACCGCGGGGTCCGCAGGATCCGCTCGCCATGCGGCCCGAGGCGGTCGGCGGCCCCGAGCCCATGAGTCGCATCTACTGGAACGGGCATCTGCCCCGGGTCGGCCGACGGTGCCACCACGTCCACGTCCCAACCGGCGTCGCGGAAAGCCTCGACGAACGCGGCCCAACGCCGCTGGGGCGGCGTCCGTTCAGGCAGGTAGGAGTGCGTGATCAGCTGGACGCGCATGACTCAGGCCCCGGCACAGACCGCAACGGGCGCAGCAGCCTCGCTGGAGGCGCCCTCAGAGTCGCTGGCACTGCCACTGGCCGGGCTGGTGGCGTCCTCACCATCGTTGAGACCGGTACCGGCGGGGTCCGAACCCGTGGGCGGACCAGAAGGCTCACCGGAGGCGTCTGCCGAGGTGTCCGGCGTGCCACCGCCGTCGGTGGCCGAGTCGGTGGCCCCGCCGCCGGTGCCTTCTGCAGTATCTCCCCCAGCGGCCTCGTCACCCGAAAGGTAGCCGTCAAGGTCATCGGCTTGGAGGGCCTCCCTCAATTGTTCGACCGCGGCTTCATCCTGGAGCACGATCGAGGCCCCGCCGGGGCCCTCCGCCGGATCGCCGTGGGGAACCGTGAAGGTCTTGATGTCGTTGGTACGGATGCCGTTGAGCTGGAGGCCGTAACCGGCAATCGTCGCCGCGTCCAAACCGTCGTCCACTGTGATGAAGGGGACGATGCTGTTGACGACGCCCATCAGCTTCTGGGGATTGGCCAGGGTGTCCACCGTGAGGATCTGGTCCACCATCGCCGAGACGAAGCGCTGTTGGTTGGCCACTCGCTCGAAGTCACCGCCCAGGAAGGCTTTGCGTTCCCGGACGTAACGCAGGGCGTCAGAGCCCTCCAGCAGGATCTCGCCGCGGGGGAAGAAGGACGGATTGACCTGTCCTGAGGAGAAGGACTGCGGGTTGCAGACCTGGACGCCGCCGAGCGCGCTGGTCAGCCCGTTGAATCCCTCGAAGTCGATCACCGCCAGGTGATCGATGTTCACGCCCAGCATGTTCTCCACCGTCGCGGTCACCAACGGGTATCCGCCGAGCCCGAGCGCGGCATTGACCTTGCGTTCGCCGTGGCCGGGGATCTCCACCCACAGGTCACGCACGATCGACATGACGTAGACGTTCTGCCGGTCCTCGGGGATGTGCACAAGCATGAGGGTGTCTGAGCGTTCGCCCTCCTCACCCTTGTTCTCGGCGGTGTCCATGCCCTCGCCACGGGAGTCCGATCCCATGACCAGGACGTTCAGGGCGCCGTCCGTGGTGGCCTCGGAGGTGGCGATGCCTGCGTCCACTGTCTGGCGCTTGTCATTGAAGGTCGAGGCGATGGAGCTCACGTAGATGCCGACGAACACGAGCACGACCACCAGCAGTGCGGCGACCACGATGAAGGCGTTGCGGACGGTATGGCGCCGCCGCCGTGCCCGGCCACTCGAGCGGCGCGGCAGATAGTCGTTGTTCTCAAGGTGAGACAAAAGGGGTTCCCATCGACACGTCAAAGTTCCACATCATCCTAGACCGCCACGGTGCGGCGGCCGATCCTGCCGTGCCGGACGCTACCAACGGGCGCGGCGCGGCACCGGCTGGCACCGCGGACAGTAGGCCGAGGAACGGTTCATGAACCGATCCTTCACGATCGGGCTCTGATGCCCCTCGGCCGCACAGCGCGGGCAGGGCCGGCCGGCCTGGCCGTAGACGTTGAGGGAGCGGTCGAAGTAGCCCGACTCTCCGTTGACATTGACGTAGAGGGAGTCGAAGCTCGTACCACCCTGGGCGAGGGCCTGCACCATCACCGCGTGCACCGCCTCCAACAGGCGCCCCGACTCACTGCGGTTCAGGGTCTCGGTGGGACGGGCATAGTGCAGACGCGCCTGCCACAGGGCCTCATCCGCATAGATGTTGCCGATACCGGAGACCAGGCCCTGGTCCAGCAGCGCCCGCTTGACACCGGTCCTGCGGCGGCGGAACCGCTGGTACACGGCGTCCGGATCGAAGTAGGGGTCCAGGGGGTCGCGGGCGATATGGGCCACCGAGGCGGGCACCAGCTGGTCCGGACGGTCCGACGCCGGCACCAGGGCATCCATGAACAGCCCGCCGAAGATGCGCTGATCCACGAAGCGCAGTTCCAGTGCGGCCTCGCGGCCGTCGCCTTCGCCTTCGCCTTCGCCTTCGCCTTCACGCTCGCCCTCGCCCTCGCCCTCGCCCTCGAGCAGGATCCGGATGCGCAGGTGTCTCGGGTCCGGGTCCCCAGGGGAGTTCACGAGGAGCTGACCGCTCATGCCCAGATGTGCCACGAGCGCCCGATCAGGCGGCGAGCCGGCGGCCGCCAGCGGAACCCACAGGTATTTGCCGCGCCGCTCCGGTGCCGCCAGCCGCAGTCCGGGCAGCTGGGATTCGAAGGCGACCGCGCCGCCGTCGTGCCTGCGGGTGGAGCGCGGCTCGACCACCTCGACACCGGAGACCGGCCGTCCGGCGGCCCAGGTCTCGAGCCCCCGGCGGACGACCTCCACCTCGGGCAGTTCAGGCACCGGCGGGTGCCTCGGTACCGGCGGCAGCCCCCTGGGCAGCAGCCGAGATCCGGTCCCAGGAATGGGCCGCGGCCTGGCGTTCGGCCTCCTTCTTGGAGGGACCGGTGCCGGTGGCGTAGGGCGTGCCGCCCACCACCAGGGTGGCGGTGAACACCTTGTCATGGTCCGGCCCGGCGGATTCCATCCGGTACTCGATGGGACCGAGGCCACCGTTCGCAGCTGCCTCCTGGATATAGGTCTTCCAGTCGGTGCCGGCACCCATGGCAAGCTTGTCCGCAAGCAGGGGGATGACCAGCCGGTGGACGAGGTCATGGGCGGCGGGCAGGCCCTGGTCCATGTAGGTGGCGCCGATGAGCGCTTCCATCGTGTCCGCCAGGATGGAGTCCTTGTCCGCACCGCGGGTTCGCCGTTCGCCCTCTCCGAGCAGCACGGCTGGACCGACGCCGATGGTGCGGGCCACGGAGGCGAGGGCGCGGGTGGAGACGACGGCGGCACGCATCTTCGCCAGGTCCCCCTCGGCGAGATCCGGGTAGGTGCGGTAGAGGTGGTCGGTCACCACGAAGCCGAGCACCGAGTCGCCGAGGAACTCGAGGCGCTCGTTGGTGGGCAGCCCACCCTGCTCATAGGAGTAGGAGCGGTGCGTCAGGGCAAGCACAAGCGTCTCGGGGCCGATGACGACCCCGAGACGCTTGAGCAGGTCTTCAGTTATCGGCCGGTCCAGCTGGACCGGCCGGCGCCGCCCGGACTGCTGTCCGGACGCCTGGACCGACTTCCGTGGCGCCATGGGCACCTCAGGCGTCGGCGACCTTGCGGCCCTTGTATTCCATGAACAACGGCGTACCGGCGGAATCGGTCACGACCTGGGCCTGGTGCGGCAGGCGGTAGGTGACGCGGCCGTTTTCCACGGACTTCACCAGCGGGGGCACGGTGGCCTTCCACTGGGAGCGGCGGGCACGGGTGTTGGAACGGGACATCTTCCGCTTCGGGACTGCCACGGCTATCTCTCTTCTGTCTCGTCGGATGAGGTCTTCGCCTCCGGGCCGGCGGTGCCGGACTCGGAGGTCTTCGTCAGTTCGGCCAAGGCCGCCCAGCGTGGATCCAGCTGTTCGTGGACGTGGTCGTCCGGTGCGTCCTCCAGTCGGATGCCGCATTCGGAGCACAGGCCCTGACATCCCGGCCGGCAGACCGGCTGGAAGGGCAAGGCCGTGACCACGGCGTCCCGGAGGACTGGCTCCAGATCCACCGTCTCATGAACCACCAGGCGCTCTTCGTCGCTCCCACCCTCCGGGGCGGACGCGAGGAACAGCTCCTGCAGGTCAACGGTGATCCCGTCCTGGATCGGGTCCAGGCAACGACTGCACTCTCCCACCAGCTCGGCGTGAGCCTCACCGGTGATCAGGATGCCTTCGTGGACCGACTCCAGACGCAGGTCGACGTCCACGGCTGAACCAGCCGGGATGCCGATGAGCGGAGTGGACAGTGCCTCGGGGGCTGGCCACTGCTCCTCCAGGGTCCTCATGGACCCCGGACTGCGCACCAGGTCCTTGACGGAGACCACCCACCTGTCAGCTGCACCGGCTACGGTCGGGGACGATGACGCGGACATCAGCATTCCTTCCTCAGCGGGCGGTGGTGGCGGTACGGATCCCTGCGCGCGGTTTCCACCGTACTCGGGGATCCAGGCAGGGCAGAACCCTCAGGACCGACTCACCAGTCTAGCCGCTCCGCTCCGCCGCTCCAAATGACCCGCCGGGTGGAGCAGAGGCCGTTCCGCTCAGAGCTCCGCGACGAACTCCTTGAGCCAGGGACGCAGGGCCGGGCCGAGGTCCTCGCGGGCGCTGGCCAGTTCGATCACGGCCTTCAGGTAGCTCAGCTTGTCACCCGTGTCATAGCGCTTGCCACTGAACACCACGGCGTGCACACCGAAGCCCTCTCCCTGCCCCTCGGCCAGGACCTGCAGGGCGTCGGTCAGCTGGATCTCATTGCCGCGTCCGGGCTCCGTGCGCTCCAGGATGTCGAAGACCGCGGGGTCCAGGACATAGCGGCCGATCACGGCCAGAGAGGACGGGGCCTCCTCCACCGGGGGCTTCTCCACGAGCCCGGTGACACGCACCACGTCCTCTGGCCCCCCTTCCACCGTGGAGACCTCGGCCACCCCGTAGGCGGAGATGTTCTCGCGGGGGACCTCCATGAGGGCGATGACCGAGCCGCCCTTCTCCTGTTGGACGTCGATCATGCGCTCCAGCAGGTTCTCCTTCTCGTCGATCAGATCGTCACCGAGCAGCACGGCGAACGGCTCGCGGCCCACGTGCTGCTTGGCGCACCACACCGCGTGGCCCAGGCCCTTGGCGTCGTTCTGACGCACGTAGTGGATATTGCCGAGGTTGGTGGCCTCCTGGATCTTGCCCAGCTTGCCGAAGTCCCCCTTCAGCTCCAGGCTGCGCTCCAGGGCGGGAACCCGGTCGAAGTGGTCCTCCAGGGCACGCTTGCTGCGGCCGGTGATCATCAACAGGTCCTTCAAGCCGGCGGCCTTGGCCTCGGCCACCACATACTGGATGGCCGGCTTGTCCACCACCGGGAGCATCTCCTTGGGCATGGCCTTCGTGGCCGGCAGGAACCGGGTCCCCAGTCCGGCAGCGGGAATGATGGCCTTCTTGGTGCGAGGATTCTGCGAGCGCTCAGTCATGGGTGCAGGATAACCTGTTCCCGCTGGTCAGGGTCTGCTCACGACTCGTTCAGCCGCCGCATGACTGCCCGCGGCACGAACTCTGAGACGTCCCCCCCGAGCTGGCTCACTTCCTTGATGAGGGTGGAGGACAGGTGCGCATAGCGGCTGTCAGTGGGCAGGAACACGGTCTCCACGCCGGTCAGGTGCCGGTTCATCGCCGCCATCGGCATCTCGTACTCCAGATCAGCGGTGTTGCGCAGGCCCTTGATGATGGCGTTGGCACCGGCCTTGCGGCAGAACTCGGCGAGCAACCCCTCCCCCATGGGCACCACGGAGATCCCCTGGAGCGAGGAGACGGTCTCCCGGATCATCTCGATCCTGGTGTCCACGTCGAACCGGTACTTCTTCGCGTAGTTCGTGGAGACGGCCACGATGACGTCATCGAAGAGATTGGTGGCCCGTGCAATCACCTCCACGTGGCCGTGGTGCAGAGGGTCAAAGGATCCGGGGCAGACGGCTCGACGCATGCACCGAACATACTATGGAGCCCATGCCCGCCGCACGACAGCCGGACCGCCGAGGTGCCGTCCCCCGCGTATCCGCACGAATCCCCGTCACACCACGCAACCCGCCCTCGATCTTTGAGACCATGACCCGGTTGGCGCGCCACCACGGCGCGGTCAACCTGGGGCAGGGCTTCCCGGACGCCGACGGCCCGGAGTGGGTGCGGGCCCTGGCCGCCGAGGCGATCGTCACCGGCCGGGCGGACGGAGTCGCCCACGCCAACCAGTACGCGCCGGGCCGGGGCGACCCCGCGCTCCGCCGGGCGGTAGCGGATCACCAGCACCGCCACTATGGGCTGGAGGTGGACCCGGACCGCGAGGTCCTGGTGACCACGGGTGCCACCGAGGGCATCGCCGCGGCGCTGCTGGCCCTCGTGCAGCCCGGCGATGAGGTCCTGGCCTTCGAGCCGTACTACGACTCCTATGCGGCCGTCGCGGCCCTGGCCGGCGCCCGGTTCGTCACCGTGCCGCTCACGGCACCGGATTTCCAACCGGATCTCGAGGCCCTGGAGTCGGCCATCACCGGGCACACCCGGATCCTGCTGCTGAACACGCCGCACAATCCCACCGGGGCCGTGATCCCGCCCGCAGTCCTCTCCCGGATCGTGGCGCTCTGTGCGCGGCACGACGTCCTCATCCTCAGCGACGAGGTCTACGAGCACCTGGTGTACGAGGGCCGCCACCACCCCGTCGCCTCCGTGCCCGGCGGGTGGGAGCGCACGCTGACGGTCTCCTCCGCGGGCAAGAGCTACTCCCTCACCGGGTGGAAGGTCGGGTGGCTCACCGGTCCCGCAGATCTCGTGGAGTCGGTGTACTCGGTCAAGCAGTTCCTCACCTACTCCTCCGGCCCCGCCTACCAGGCGGCCATCGCCCGGGCCCTGCCGGAGGGCGATGGGTTCCTGGCCGAACAGCGCGACCGCTACCGCTCCGCCCGTGACGCCCTGGTGGCCGGCTTGAGCTCGGCCGGACTCGAGCCCGTGGTGCCGGCTGCCGGGTACTTCACCGTGACCGACCTGGCCGGCCTCGGCGTGGACGACGCGCAGGCCGCAGCCGTGGTGCTGGCCGAGCGGGCCGGCGTCGTGGGCATCCCGGTGGGGGCTCTGTGCGGGCCGCCGGCACACCCGGGCGATCCTGCTCCGTTCGGATCCTGGATGCGGTGGGCCTTCTGCAAGTCGCCCGAGGTGCTGACCGAGGCGGTGGCCCGGCTACAGGGGCTGGGCCGGGCCCTCTCCGGCTGACGTCCCGGCGCCCGCCGCCCTCTCCCCTGGGGCATCCCGCGGGGCCTGCTCCCCCTCGTCCTCCCCCTCGTCCTCCCCCTCGTCCGGACCGGATCGCAGGCAGAAATACAGGATGGTCTCGCCGTAGGTCCGGGATTCGAGCAATTCGAAAGCCGCGGGCCAGTCCGGTGCGGCCGACCGGGCCGAGCGTTCCAGCACCAGCAGGCCGTCCGGCGCCAGGACGGCGGAGATCCGCTGGAGCGTCTCCGCCAGCTCGGGCCCGTCGAGCGGATACGGCGGATCGGCCAGGACCAGGTCCCACGGGCCGGCCCCGGTGGGTTCGGTGATCACCCGGTCCACGGCCCCGGCGGCCACCTGGACCACGTTCCGGCCCACCCGCTGGTTGACGGCGGCCGCATTCCGCCGGCACACGGCGGCGGCCCGCCGGTCCCGCTCCACCAGCAGCACCCTCTCGGCGCCCCTGCTCGCCGCCTCGCCACCCAGGGCACCGGAACCGGCGAACAGGTCCACGACGGCGGTTCCCTCCAACCAGCCCCGGCTCGCCAGCCAGGAGAAGAGCGCCTCCCGGGTGCGATCAGTGGTGGGGCGGGTGGCCTGTCCCGGGACGGACTCGAGCTGCAGTGATCCGGCCCGGCCGGCAATGATCCTTGGCATCTGTCTCCTTCGGGTGGGCCCGGTCAGCCCTTCTCGATGTAGTCGCCGGTGTCCTCATGGCCGGCCTCCCAGGCCTGCACGGCCGCCGCCAGCTCCGGGTGGTCCAGCGTGCCCGCGGCAGACTGATGCACCGCCACCCATCCGGCGGCCAGTTCGATGAGGTCCGCATGCTGGAGCACCCGCAAGACCTTCAGCCGGCTCCCGCCGTGCTGGGCGGCCCCGAGCACGTCCCCCTCGCCGCGCTGCTGGACGTCGGCGCGCGCGATCTCGAGACCGTCCTGGGTGCCGGCGACCACCTCGAGCCGGTCGATCGCCGGATGCCCGTCCGGCAGCCGGGTGACGAGCAGGCAGGTGGCCGGTGCCGCACCACGGCCCACCCGCCCACGCAGCTGGTGGAGGGTGGACAGGCCGAAGGCGTCCGCATCCAGGATGGCCATGACGGTGGCGTTGGGCACGTCCACGCCGACCTCGACCACGGTGGTGGCCACCAGGATGTCGAGGTCCCCGGCCACGAAGCGGCTCATGGTCTCCGCCTGCGTCTGTTGGTCCTGCCGACCGTGCAGTCCGGCGATGCGCGCGCCCTGCAGCACGGGCAGGGAGGCGAGCCGGGGCACCATGTCCTCGACCGCAGCGTCGTGACGGTGATCCCGGGCCATGCCGGCGGGGCTGTCGATACTGGCAGGGCTGTCAGGATTGTCAGCGTTGTCCCGGCGGTCGGTGGGGTCGATCTTGGGGCACACCACGAACGCCTGGTGTCCCGCGGCCACCTGTTCGGCGACCACCTCCCAGACGCGGCCGATGATCCGGGGGCCATGGGCCATCCGGGCGAGGTGGGTGGCCACCGGCTGCCGACCGGACGGCAGCCCGGGCAGGAGGGTGAGGTCCAGGTCACCGAACACAGTCATCGCCACGGAGCGAGGGATCGGGGTGGCACTCATGACCAGCAGGTGGGTACCGGGATTCTCCCGGCGCAGCGCCTCGCGCTGGTCCACACCGAAACGGTGCTGCTCGTCCACGACCGCCAGCCCCAGGTCGGCGAATTGCACGATTCCGGAGAACAGGGCATGGGTACCGACCACCAGACCGGCCTGGCCGGAGGCGATCTTCAACAACGCCTCACGCCGCTGGGCGGTCGTCAGAGAACCGGTCAACAGGACGACCTCAGTGGCAGGTCCGTCCGGGGCGTCCAGCCGGCCGGCGTGCGCGAGGGGTCCGAGCGTGGCCGTCAGTGAGCGGTAGTGCTGCGCCGCCAGCACCTCCGTGGGGGCAACCAGGGCGGCCTGCCCGCCGGCATCCACGACCTGCGCCATGGCGCGCAGCGCCACGAGCGTCTTGCCGGAGCCCACCTCGCCCTGCAGCAGGCGGCTCATGGGCCGGTCACGGGCCAGGTCGGCGGAGATCGTCTCCCCGGCGGAGACCTGGCCGTCGGTCAGCGTGAAGGGCAGCCGTGCGTCCAGGGCGGCCAGCAGCCCGTTCCCGGCGGCGGCGCGGGACACCGCGTCCGGCATCGACGCCGCGTGGCGCCGCACGGCCAGTGCCCCCTGGAGCACCAGGGCCTCCTGCAGGGCGAACCGGCGCCGGGCCCTGAGCGCGTCCGCCACCACGGCCGGGCGGTGGATGTCCCGGTAGGCGGCGGCGAGTCCAGGCAGGGGGACGCCGTCCGTGGACGCCTCCTCGAGCAGGTCGGCCGGGACCGGCTCCCGGAGTGCGTCGGCGTCCAGGGCGTCCAGGACAGTGCCGATGCTGGCCCGCAGGACCCAGCTGGGGACCTTCGCCGTGGCCGGATAGAGCGGCACCGGGGCCAGGTCCTCCTCGCCCGGGTCCTCGGCCTCGTCCAGCACGGAGAAGTCCGGGTTGTTCAGCGTCTTCTCGCCCCGGTAGAGGGCGGTCTTGCCTTGGAACATGGCCCGGTGGCCCGGCTGGATCCGGCGCAGTGCCTCGTAGCTGTTGAAGAAGGCCATGTCGAGGGAGGCCGGACGCAGCGGGTCATCGTCCGTCACCGTGACGTCCACGATGAACCCTCGCCGGGAGTGCATGTTCCGGCGGTCCACGGACACCACGCGGGCGACCACGGTGACCTGGTCGCCGACGGGCAGGGAGGCGATCGGCGTCAGTTCCCCGCGCTCGATCCAGCGCCGGGGGAAGTGCTCCAACAGGTCCCGAACGGTGCCGAGCCCCAACTCCCGGTCCAGGCGCTGGCCGGTGCGGCCGCCCAGGAGCCGGTCGAGCGGCTGATGGAGCGGATCCGGTCTCACCCGCCGGTCTCCGGGTCCTGCAGGGAGGTGATCACCAGGTTCTCCGGTTCGCCGGCCTTGCGGACCAAGGCCTCTGCGGCAGCGTGGTCATCCACGTGGACGTGCAGTCTCCACCGCACGGCGGAGTTGAGCTCCCCACTGTCCGCACCGGAGGTGCCGACGGGGCTCATGATCACGGAGTCCCCCATGTCATTGAGCTCGAACCGCAGGGTGGCGGCGGTGAGGGGATCCAGTGAGATGCTGCACATCAGCTCATAGCCCACCGGCGAGTCCAGGCCCTCGTGGATGTGCGGGTCTGAGGCGGAGAACCCGTGCAGCCCGTCCAGCAGTCCCGGATCGATGCTGGTGCCCATGACCGTGGCCCGCAGGGAGTCGAGCACCAGCAGCAGTCCCATGCCGCCCGCATCGACCACGTGTGCTGCCGTCAGGGCGGGCAGCTGCCCCTCTGTCTGGACCACGGCCTGCCAGGCGGCGCCCACGATCGCATCCAGTGCGGCGCCGAGTTCCCGGCGGCTCATGACCTGGTCGTCGGGTTGGCCCCGCAGTCCGGCGGCATGCTCGGACGCCGCCCTGGCGGCCGCCGCGAGCACCGTCAACATGGTGCCCTCCTGCGGATCGGACAGGGCGGCCCAACAGCTGGTCTGGGCGCGTTCGAGAGCTGCGGCCAGGGTCGGGGCCGCGAGGCGCTCGTGGCCGGTCAGCGGTTCGGACATGCCGATCAGCATCACGGCCAGCAGCGTCCCGGAGTTGCCGCGCGCCTGGTCCAGCGCGGCGCGGCCGGCGAGGGACATCAGGGCACCGACGTCCTCCGTGGTCTCCTCGGTCACCGCGGCACGGGCCGCGCGAACGGTTCCGTACAGGTTGCTGCCGGTGTCACCGTCCGGGACCGGGAAGATGTTGATGGCATCCATCCGATCCGAGGCATTGCCCAGGACGGTCTCCGCCAGCTCCAGCCACTGGTGCACCCGCGAGGGACTCCGGCGTGGAGTGTCCTCCATGGTCATGCCCGGTGCCTCACCGGAATCGCATACCCGTCAGGGCCTTCTGGTTCGACTGTCCCCTGCCCCGGGTGGAGGCGCCACCGGCGCTGGAGGAACGGCCGCCCTGGGAACGGCGGGCCGACGTGGGTTCCACGACGTCCGACTCATAGGCGTACTGGTACGCGTAGTACGTGCCACGCTTCTGCGGCACGCGGGTCAGCACCAGGCCCAGTACGCGGGCGTCCACGGAGGCCAGGCTGTCCAGACCGCCCTGGAGTTGCTCACGGTGGACGTAACCGTCCACGCGGGTGACGAGCATGACACCGGAGGCCATGGAGGCCAGGACCGTCGGGTCGGTGACCGGCTGCAGCGGCGGGGCGTCGAGGAGCACCACGTCGTAACGTCCCTCGAGCTGGCGCAGCAGGCGGCGCATGGCCTCGGAGCCGAGCAGCTCGGAGGGGTTCGGCGGGATCTCGCCGGAGGTGATGATGTCCAGTTCGCCGTCCGGGCCCCAGGACTGGATGGCGTCCTCGAGGTCGATCTGGCCGGACAGGATCGTGGACAGGCCCACGGCTCCTTCCAGTCCGAGTGTCTTCGCGACGCGGGGACGGCGGAGGTCAGCGTCGATGATGACGACCCGGCTGCCCGATTCGGCCATCATGACGCCGAGGTTGCACGAGGTGGTGGTCTTGCCCTCGCCCGGGATGGAGGACGTCACGACCACGGACTGGGTGCCGCCGTCCACATTGGTGAACTTCAGGTGGGTGCGCAGCTGACGGTAGTTCTCGGCCCGCGGATCGAACTGGTCGTCCAGCGAGATGATCGGTTCCTCCTCGGCCGACTTGTGGTCGGCGAAGGCACCCAGGATCGGGGCGTCAGTGATGCGCTCGACATCCTCGCGGTTGCGGACGCGGGAGTCCAGAAGAGTGCGGAGCAGGGCGAAGGCCACGCCGAGTGCGGCGCCCACCACCAAGCCCAGGACGAGGTTCAGGGCCACTCGGGGGCTCGACGGGGTCAGCGGCACAGAGGCCTGCTCCACCACGGACAGGTCCACCAGCGGATCGTTGGAGCCCCCCGGATCCTCGACCTCATACACGGTCGCGATCAGCGACTCTGCCACGGCGTTGGCGATCTCCGCCGACTGGGCGGGATCCTCGTGACTGGCCGAGAGGTTGATCAGCACGGTCTGCGGCGGGGCCGTGGCCTCGATGGTGGCGGCCAGCCCCTGCACGGTCAGGTCCAGGCCGAGGTCTTCGATGACGGGCGCCAGGACGCGCGGGCTGGTGGCGAGGCTGACATAGGACGTGACCCGCTTCTCGGAGAAGCTGGAGCCCTGCAGGATGTCGCTCGCGGTGTCACCGGAGTTCACGGCCACGAAGATCTGTGTCCGGGCGGTGTAGGTCGGCTTCGTCAGCGCCGTGGCACCGGCGGCTACGGCCACCCCCAAGAGGGTCACCAGCAGGATTGACAGCCAGTTGTTCCGCAGGATCCGGATATAGTCGCGAAGGTCCAAGTCGCGATCCTTTCGTAAGTGTGTGCCGGTCACTGACCGGAAAGGTATGAGGCCACATCGTCTTGGCTCAGCGCCGCGCCGATCTCCTCAATCGCCTCTTCGTCCGGCCAGACGACTGACTGGCCCCTCGCGCGGCCCACTCCATTGGTGGGCACCGTGAACATTTCCAGGTCGTCCGAACGGATGTCCGTCATGGTCCTGCCGATGGAGATCATTTCCCCTGAGTCAAGGGTTTCATCGAGCGTCAGGTATGGAGACAACCCACCCACCATATCCGAGATCCTGCCGGGGTTTGTCAGGGTTTCCGCGGTCAGCACCTTCTGCGCCACCGCCTTCAGGAACAACTGCTGATTCTGGACGCGCGAATAGTCGCCGTCGGAGAAGGCATACCGCTCGCGGACGAAGGACAATGCCGTGTCACCGTCCATGTGCTGGGCCCCGGCCTGGAAGGACTGGCCGCCATTGCCCGCCTGGAAGGCCTCCGGAACGGTGATGTCCACGCCTCCGAGCGAATCCACCAGGCCTTCGAACCCAGCCATGTCCACAGAGGCCACGTGGTCGATCCGGGTGCCGAACAGTCCTTCCAGGGTCTGGACTGTCTTCGGCACGCCACCGAAGGAGTAGGCGGCGTTGAGCTTGTGGGTTCCCTCGCCCGGGATCTCCACCCAGAGGTCGCGCATGACAGACATCACATAGACGGCCTCCCGGTCACCGGGGATGTGGACCCACATCATCGTGTCGGACCGCCCCGACTGGGGTACCCCGGCCAGGTTCTCCGTCTCGCCCGAGCCGCCACCGGAGTCGGATCCGAGCAGCAGGATGTTGAGCGGCTCCTCCTTGCCCTCGGCGGCCGGTGCCTTGGTGGGACGGGACTCCGCCTCCGGGAACGTCGTCTCGAAGCGTTGCGTGTCGTTGTCGAACGTGGAGGCGAGGTTCGCCAGGTACCCGATGGCCACGGCGCCGGCCCCGATGACCAGGACCAGGACGATGCCGAGTGTCAGCCAGACGGCCCGGTTCTTCCGCTTCTTCCGCTTCTTGCGGTGACCGCGGCCGCGCTGGCCCCCGGATCCGTCGTCTCCCGTGTCACCCACGGAGTCGGAGAGGTCAGACGAGGGTTCAGACACAGAGGTCCTCCGGGGTCGGTCGGTATCGGCGGCAGTGGGTCCCACACGCGGTCACCGAGGCCTCAGGGCCCTCCGTGCGCGTGCCACAGGCAACCTGCCCGTCATGGCCCCTCGCCTGTGGTGCTCGTCCCATGATAAGGCACTGTCCCGGGCCCTCGTCGTAGGCTGTCAGCATGCTTTCCCCCGGCGTGCCTCCTTGTCGTTCTGTGATGACCACCCCTGCCGAGCGTTCCACCGCACCGGGTCTCACCCGGATGTCCCGTCCCGGGCTGTCCCGGGTTCGCAGGTTCCGGACCGTCGGGGCCGTCGCAGTGGTGGGCCTCGGCCTGATCGTCAGTGGATGCAGCGCGCCAGTCGCCGATGTCGAGGCCGCCCCGGAGGCGACCGACCCGGTGTGTGCCGAGGCGATGGTGTCCCTGCCGGACGCCGTCGCCGGTTTCGACCGCCGGGAGACGGACAGCCAGGCCACGGCCGCTTGGGGCGAGCCCTCAGCCGTCATCCTCCGCTGTGGCGTCCCCGTCCCGGGGCCCACCACCGAGCACTGCGTGACGGCCAACGGCATCGACTGGGTCACGCGGGACGACGGGGAGTTCTGGACCCTGACCACCTATGGCCGCTCCCCCGCGATCGAGGTGCTGTTCGATGACACCCGGGCGGCGTCGAGCTCCGTCATGGTGGACCTCTCCTCGGCCGTGGGACGCATCCCCGCCACCGGCGGGTGCACCACCTCGGCCCCCACCGAGGCGCCGATTCCGGGAGCGGACGCGCCGTCGTCGTAGTGGTGGGGCCCGGCGCTCGGAGAAGGCCGGCGCGCCGGACCTAGTGGAGCCCGGTGCCGCGCTCGAGAGCGAGCTGCAGGAGCTCGTCGATCAGTTCGCCGTAGGCCAGCCCGGACCGCTCCCACATGGCGGGGTACATGCTGATCGGGGTGAAGCCCGGCATCGTGTTGATCTCGTTGATGACGAATTCGCCGGCGGGAGTGTAGAAGAAGTCCACGCGGGACAGGCCCTCGGCGTCCACGGCGTCGAAGGCCACGACGGCGAGCCGGCGCACCGTGTCGATGGCCGCCTCGGGCAGGTCAGCCGGGCAGGACAGGTCTGCCGCGGTGTCGTCCTGGTACTTGGCCTGGAAATCGTAGAACTCGTGCTGGCCGGAGCCGTCATGGACCACGATCTCGCCGGGCAGGGAGGCCCTCGGCGCCTGGAGTCCATGGCCGTCCAGCACCGCGCACTCGATCTCGCGGCCGACGATCCCGGCCTCGACGACGACCTTGGGGTCGAAGCGGCGGGCCTCCTCGATCGCGGCGGCGAGGCCCTCGGCATCCGCCACTCGGGTGATCCCGAAGGAGGAACCCGCCCGGGCCGGCTTGACGAACACGGGAAAGGCCAGGGCGGCGGCCCTCTCGAGAACGGCCTCTGGCTCACCACGCCATTGGCGGTCCGTGATGGTCTCCCACGGCCCGACCTGCAGCCCGGCGGCCTGGAAGGCGACCTTCATGAAGTGTTTGTCCATGCCCACGGCAGAGGCGAGCACGCCGGCGCCAACGTACGGCACGGCGGCCATCTCGAGCTCTCCCTGCAAGGTCCCGTCCTCGCCGAACGGCCCGTGCAGCAGTGGGAACACCACATCGATGGCCCCGTGTGATTCCCCGCTGGCCACGGAGACGAGCTCGTGGCCGCCCCCCTCGGTGCAGCGCAACGCGAGCGGATCGGCCGGCTCGGGGACCTGGGGCAGGTCCCCGCCGGACAGGTTCCAGTGCGCCGGGTCTGCCTCGAAGCCGTGCCACCGGCCGGTCGCCGTGATCCCGACGGGCACCGCCTCGTACCGGTCCGGGTCCATGGCGTTCAGCACGCCGGCGGCGGTGATGCAGCTGATCGGGTGCTCGCTGGAGCGGCCTCCGAAGAGCACGAGCACGCGGAGACGGCCGTGGGCGCCAGACCCCTGCCGAGTGATGCGGTCTGGTTCCGTGGTCACGATCGTCCTTCCGGTTTCAGGTCGCGGGACAGCAGCAGCCCCGCCAGGGTGTCTACATCGAGGGTGCCCGCGATCACGGCATTCATGGCCTCACTGATCGGCATCTCCACTCCGTGTCGCCGGGCGAGATCGACCACCGCGGAGACGGACTTCATGCCCTCGGCGGTCTGCTTGAGCCGCGCGGTGGCCTCCTCCACGCTGAGCCCCTGGCCGAGGTGCCGGCCGGCAGTCCTGTTGCGAGACAGGGGCGAGGCACACGTGGCCACCAGGTCGCCCAGCCCGGCAAGCCCGGCGAGGGTCCCGGCCTGGCCCCCGAGGCTCTCCACCAGGCGTGCGGTCTCGGCCAGCCCTCGGGTGATGACGGAGGCCTTGGAGTTGTCCCCGTAGCCCAGGCCGTCGCAGATCCCCACGGCCAGCGCGATCACGTTCTTGACCACGCCGCAGATCTCGACGCCGGTCACGTCCGTGTTGGTGTAGGGCCGGAAGTACGGGCCAGAGGTCCGCACCGCGATCCACTCGGCCGTGGCGGGGTCCGCGGAGGCCACCACGGTCGCCGTCGGCTCCTGGCGAGCGATCTCCAGGGCCAGGTTCGGCCCGGACACCACGGCGAACCGATCGTCCGGCAGGCCGAGTTCCTCGGCGCACAGCTCGCTCATCCGGGCGTCGGTACCGCGTTCCAACCCCTTGACCAGGGACACCACGACGGCGGCCGGGTCCAGGTGGGCGCGGATGGTCGGCAGGTGCCCCCGGACCTCCTGGGCGGGGATGGCCAGCACCACGAGTCCGGCGCCGGCGACGGCCTCCGCCAGTTCGGTGGTGGCGCTCAGGCACGCCGGCAGGTCGATGTCAGGAAGATAGTCGGTGTTCCGCTTCCGGGCGGTGATGTCCTCCGCCACCTCGGGACGGCGTGCCCAGAGCACGATCTCCGGCTCGACCACTCCCCGCTCGATGGCGCTGTCCGCCAGGACCTTCGCGAAGGTGGTCCCCCAGCTGCCGGCTCCGACCACCACCAGCTTCTCGGGGCGCGCGTTCACGAGATCCCCTGGCCCCGGTGGCCCGCTTCCCGTTGACCGGTGCGTGGATTCCACCGTCCCTCCGGGGCGTCCTCGCCACGGAGGGCCTCGAGTTCGCCGGTGATGGCCGTCATGATGCGTTCGCTGGCGGTCTCCAGCACGGACCGCGTCAGCGTGGACTTCCGCAGGTCCTCCAGGGGCACGGGGGCGCCGATGCGGATCCGTCCCGTCCCGCGGGGCCGGAGCCGGGGTGTCCTGGCCGTCTTCGGCAGCACCTCATGGATGCCCCACTGGGCCACCGGGATGACCGGCACCCCGGTCTTGAGGGCCAATCGTGCCGCCCCGGTCTTCGCCTTCATCGGCCACAGGTCCGGGTCCGCAGTGAGGGTTCCCTCGGGGTAGATGATGATCGCCCCGCCCTCGGCGAGCACCCGGTCGGCCGCCACGAGGGACTCATTGCCGCCACGGGCTCGGTCCACGGGGATCTGCCGCATCCGGGTCAGCAGTCCACCCACGACCGGCAGCTGGAACAGCTCGGACTTGGCCAGGAAGTGCGGCAGGTGGCCCTGGCTGTAGACCATGTGGCCCAGGGCCAACGGGTCCAGGTTGGAGATGTGGTTGGCGCACACGATGAATCCCGACTCCGGGATGTGGTGGCCGCCCTGCCACTCCTTGGACATGATGGCGTTGAGCGTGGGACGGACGAGGGAGGCCGCCGCGAAGTAGCCGGCGCGCAGTCCGGTGGATTCGGTCACGAGAGGTCCCCTAGCGGCCCAGGCTGCTCAGCTCGACGTCTGCCCCGAGGCCGGTCAGCTTGTCCATGAACTTCTCGTAGCCGCGGTTGATGATCTCGATGCCGGTGGCCCGTGAGGTCCCCTGGGCCGCGAGGGCGGCGATGAGGTGGGAGAACCCGCCCCGCAGATCGGGGATGTCGAAGTCAGCGCCGTGCAACTCGGTGGGTCCCGAGATGACGGCGGAGTGCAGGAAGTTGCGCTGGCCGAACCGGCAGGGCACGGACCCGAGACATTCACGGTGCAGCTGGATGGAGGCACCCATGCGGACCAGGGCATCGGTGAACCCGAAGCGGTTCTCGTAGACGGTCTCATGCACGATCGAGACGCCTTCCGCCTGGGTCAGGGCCACGACGAGCGGCTGCTGCCAGTCGGTCATGAATCCCGGGTGCACATTGGTCTCCAGCACGAGGGGCTTGAGCCGGCCCCCACCGTGCCAGAAGCGAATGCCATGATCGTCGACCTCGAACTCCCCGCCGATCTTGCGGTAGGTGTTCAGGAAGGCGGTGAGGTCCCGCTGTATGGCGCCTTCGACGTAGATGTCCCCCTGCGTCACGAGGGCGGCAGAGGCCCACGAGGCCGACTCGTTGCGGTCTGGGATGGCGCGGTGGTTGAAACCGGTGAGCCGGTCCACACCCTCGATCCGGATGGTGCGATCGGTCTGCACCGTGATGATGGCGCCCATCTTCTGGAGGATGTGGATCAGGTCGTGGATCTCCGGCTCCACGGCGGCGCCCTTGAGCTCGGTGATGCCCTCCGCCTTCACGGCCGTCAGCAGCACCTGCTCCGTGGCCCCGACCGAGGGGTACGGCAGTTCCAGCTTCGCCCCGGTCAGACCCTTCGGCGCGGAGATGTGGATACCGCCGGGGCGCTTCTCCACCACGGCACCGAAGCTGCGCAGCACGGTGAGGTGGAAGTCGATCGGCCGGTCACCGATCTTGCAGCCGCCCAGGTCCGGGATGAAGGCCTCGCCGATGGAGTGCATCAGAGGACCGCAGAACAGGATCGGGATGCGGGAGTCACCGGCGTGGGCGTCGATCTCCGAGCTGGTGGCGGACTTGGTGGCCGCCGGGTCCAGGGTGAGGTCCCCGGTCTCCGGGTCCTTGGTGACCTTGACCCCGTGGACGGAGAGCAGACCGGTGACGATCTCGACGTCCCGGATCTCCGGGACATTGCGCAGGACCGACGGTTTGCTGCCTAGTAGCGAGGCCACCATGGCCTTCGGCACCAGGTTCTTGGCGCCACGGACGGTCACGCGTCCCTCGAGCGGCTTGCCGCCGTTGATCGTCAGCAGATTTCCCATAGACAGTGGCATTCCTCCGTGGCCCGCCGGGACGGGCCGTCGCTGGTGTGTGGATGGCCGGGACGGGCCCGGCGCAGATCCGCACACCAGCATACGGGGCGAAGCCGGATCAGTCCCGGATCAGGAGATGCGGGCCGGAAGCGTGGCGGGCTTGTAGGCCGGCCGGCTCGCCTCGAAGTCGGTGATCTCCTGCTCCGTGCGCAGGGTGAGGCCGATGTCATCGAGCCCCTCCCTCAGGCGCCAGCGCGTGTAGTCGTCCACCTGGAAGCCGGTGCTGAACGAACCACAGGTCACGGTGCGACCCTCCAGGTCCACCGTCACCTGAGTGCCGGGATGGTTTTCGAGCTCCTTCCAGATCAGCTCGATGTCCGGCTGGTCCACCTCGGCGGCCAGCAGTCCCTGCTTGCCGGAGTTGCCGCGGAAGATGTCCGCGAAGCGGGCGGACAGGACCACCTTGAACCCGAAGTCCTTCAGGGCCCACACCGCGTGCTCGCGGGAGGAACCCGTGCCGAAGTCCGGGCCCGCCACCAGGACGGAGCCGGCCGAGTAGGGCTCCCGGTTCAGGATGAACTCCGGGTCCTTGCGCCAGCCGGCGAACAGGGCGTCCTCGAATCCGGTACGGGTGATCCGTTTGAGATAGACCGCCGGGATGATCTGGTCCGTGTCCACATTGGACTGCTTCAACGGAACGCCGATCCCGGTGTGGCTGGTAAAGGGTTCCATGTCAGGCCTCCTGCAGTTCGGATTCGAATGCCGCCAGGTCGGACGGCGAGGACAGCGTGCCGCGGATCGCGGTCGCGGCCGCGACCACCGGCGAGACCAGGTGGGTGCGGCCACCCTTGCCCTGACGCCCCTCGAAGTTGCGGTTGGACGTGGACGCGCACCGCTCTCCCGGAGCCAACTGGTCCGGGTTCATCCCGAGGCACATGGAGCAGCCGGCGAAGCGCCATTCCGCACCGAAATCCTTGAACACGCGGTCCAGGCCCTCGGCCTCCGCCTCCAGTCGCACCCGGGCGGAGCCGGGGACCACGATCATCCGCACGTTCTCGTCCTTGGTCCGCCCCTTGATGATCGCGGCCGCGGTGCGCAGGTCCTCGAGCCGGGAGTTGGTGCAGGAGCCCAGGAAGACGGTGTCCACCCGGATGTCCTTCATCGGCATGCCGGCGGTCAGGTCCATGTACTCCAGCGCGCGCTCGGCGGCGGCCCGGGCGTTCGGGTCGTCGAAATGCTCCGGGATCGGCACAGTGTCACTCAGGGACACACCCTGCCCCGGGTTCGTACCCCAGGTGACGAAGGGCTCCAGCTCGTCGGCATCCAGGAAGACCTCGGCGTCGAAGGCCGCACCCTCGTCCGTGGGCAGGCTGGACCAGTACTCGACGGCGGCGTCCCAGTCCTCGCCCTGGGGGGCGTGGGGACGGCCCTTGATAAATTCGAAGGTCGTCTCGTCCGGGGCGATCATGCCGGCGCGGGCACCGGCCTCGATCGACATGTTGCAGATGGTCATGCGCGCGTCCATGGACAGCGCCCGGATGGCCGAGCCACGGTACTCCAGGACGTACCCCTGCCCGCCACCGGTACCGATCTTCGCGATGACCGCGAGGATGATGTCCTTGGCGGTCACCCCTGCCCGGAGGGTGCCCTCGACGGTGATGGCCATGGTCTTGAACGGTTTCAGCGGCAGGGACTGGGTGGCGAGCACATGCTCGACCTCGGAGGTGCCGATGCCGAAGGCCAGGGCCCCGAAGGCCCCGTGCGTGGAGGTGTGCGAGTCGCCGCACACCACGGTCATGCCCGGCTGCGTCAGGCCCAACTGCGGTCCCACCACGTGGACGATGCCCTGTTCGGCGTCTCCGAGGGAATGGAGACGGATCCCGAACTCCTGGGCGTTGTCCCGCAGGGTCTGGATCTGCTTGGCCGAGACCGGGTCGGCGATCGGCTTGTCGATCTCCAACGTGGGCGTGTTGTGGTCCTCGGTGGCGATCGTGAGGTCGGGGCGCCGGACGGTGCGGCCCGCCAGGCGCAGCCCCTCGAAGGCCTGGGGGCTGGTGACCTCGTGCATGATGTGCAAGTCGATGTACAGCAGGTCGGGGGTCTGGGCGTCGCCGGCACCGTCGCCGGGGACCACCACGTGATCCTGCCAGACCTTCTCGGCCAGCGTCCGCGGGGTTGCAGCTGCTGAGGCCGTTGCGACTGTTGCGGCTACGTTTTCAGGGGATGCCTTGGCTACCATCTCGTGTCCTTCCACCAGTGACATCCATACTCTGGCACCGTGGCGCCGACGGTGGCCATCACCTCCGCGAATGTCTCACATAATGAGACGCTAGTATCAGAGTATGGACACTTCGGAGCACGAGACACCGCAGGCCCTCCACACCCCCAGCGGGGTCGGCGTGGTGGACAAGGCCGCCGCCATCCTGGACGCCCTCGAGGCCGGGCCGACGTCGCTGGCCGAGCTGGTCTCCGCCACGGGGATCGCGCGGCCCACCCTCCATCGCCTCGCATCGGCACTCGTTCACCACCGGCTGGTCGGCCGGGACCTGCAGGGCCGCTACGTCCTGGGGAGCAGACTCTCCGAGCTCGCCTCGGCTGCCGGCGAGGACCGGCTGACGGCGGCCGCCGGCCCTGTGCTGTCCCGGCTGCGGGATGCCACCGGGGAAAGCTCCCAGCTCTTCCGCCGGCAGGCCGACGCCCGCGTGTGCGTCGCCAGTGCCGAGAGGCCCGTGGGGCTCCGCGACACCATTCCGGTCGGAACGCGGCTGTCCATGAAGGCAGGCTCCGCCGCACAGGTGCTGCTGGCGTGGGAGGACAATGAACGGCTCGTCGAGGGTCTCAACGGGGCCGTCTACACCCCCACGGTCCTGGCCGCCGTCCGTCGCCGGGGGTGGGCCCAGTCGCTGGGGGAACGCGAGCCTGGAGTCGCCTCCGTCTCGGCACCGGTGCGCGGTCCGAGCGGACGGGTGATCGCCGCCATGTCCATCTCCGGGCCCATCGAACGGTTGACCCGCCAACCCGGACGGGTCCACGCGGAGACGGTGATTCGTCACGCGCACAACCTCACCGAGCTGGTCCGCTCCACAGGCGTGTCGACACCGATCCGGTGACCCCGAAGTCCTACCCGCCCAGGATCGCCAAAAGCCGCTCCTCGAGCGCCGGCTTCAGGGTGCGCATGTAAGTCGCTGTCGTATGCGCCTTAGAGTCCCGGTAGACCACGGCGTTGCCGATCACGGCCGGGCAGAAGTCATCGGAGCAGAAGAACTGTGACAGGTCGATGACCTCGGCCCCGTCAATCCGGGACGCCACCTCGGGGAGCGGATCGACCATCCCAAAGGCCTCCTGGGCACTAGCGCCGCAGTCGTGGTCCTGGGGCGTGAAGCCCACGCGGGTCATGCATTGAAGGGCCTCGTCAGTGGTGGCCGGGACGTCGGCCACCACGATGATTTTCGTGCCGCGGGCGGCCACCGGCTCCCAGGCCTGCTCGTATCGCTCCATCCGGTCTTGCGCGGAGCGGACCACGTCATACCTCGAAGAGGACACGATGACGACATCGTAGGGCTCTCCCGTCAGCATCCGATCCTGAGCTTGTTCCAACGGGCCGTGGCAGTCGTCTCCCTCGTCGTGGACATACCAGTGGCAGCCCCAGCCGGTGAAGACGTCCAGGTCCCAGCCCTGTTCCACGGCGATCGGCTCCAGAGCCGGCAGCAGCGAGGCCGCATGGCTGTCGCCACGAAGGGCCACCTTGAGGTCTCCGTCGGCAGCACCGAGATCGCATTCCGGGAACGCGGCCCCGCCCTCCTCACGCCAGCACTGGAAGGAGCCCCCCACCTCTGTGGCATAGGCGTCAATGGACGGCCACAACGAATCACCGAGGGCTCGGCAGTCCGCTGAGGACTCCAGGGAGCCGGCTCCCAGGCATTCCTTCTTGAGTTGTTCGGCTCCCACTCCCGCGGCCTGGGATGCCTCGGTGTCACTGCGTAGGGTGACGACCGCGGTGGAGGTGCCGACCACGACCACGACGGCCAACACGGCCACGGCGACCCGGAGACGGGACGGGTTCCGCCGGCGCCGGCTCGTGGCCGGAACCGCCGGACGGCGGAACCAGGGGGCCCGCCGGAGTGGGTCCTCGATGACGTGGTAGCTGACCACGGACAGGACGAAGGACAGCACCAGGGCGGACAGGTAGTACACCGGGGATCCTGCGGGCAGTACGGCGACCAGCAGGACGATGACCGGCCAGTGCCAGAGGTACAGCGAGAAGGAGATGTCGCCGATGTAGCGGCTGACCGGATTGGTCAAGATCAACGGTGCCCGGGCAACGGGTCCGGCGCCGGCCGCGATGACCAGGGCGACCGAGAGGACGGGCACGGCAGCGAGCGGAGCAGGGAACGCTCCCCCGTCGGAGGTGATCCACAGGACGGACGCCACCATCCCGGCCAGCCCGGCCCACGTCAGGATCGGGCGGAGAACGCCGGGGATGCGCAGCAGCAGCGGGCCGGCGACCGCCAGCAGTGCGCCCACGCCGAGCTCCCACGCCCGGGAGAAGGTCGAGAAGTAGGCCCACGTGGGGTCGCCGGCTGTCTCCGCCAGTGCCCAGACGAAGGATCCCAGGATGATCACGCCCATGGCCACGCCCAGGACGGTGCGGGCGGAACCGCGCCGAGTGCGGGTCAACAGCGCCAGGAGACCGAGCATGAGCCACGGCCAGATCACATAGAACTGTTCCTCCACTCCGAGCGACCAGTAGTGCTGGATCGGCGAGGGCGGGGTTCCCTCCTGGAAGTAGTCCGTGCCGTTGGTGGCGAACCGCCAGTTGCCCGCGAAGAACAGGGACCAGACCGCATCGATGAGGGTTGAGCCCGCCCGTGTCCGGGGGAAGACCACACAGGCGGCCACACCGGTCACGAAGAGGACCAGGACGGACGCAGGCAGGATGCGTTTGATCCGACGCTCGTAGAAGGACCGGAAGGAGATGGTGCCGGTCCGCTCGTACTCTCGGATCAGCAATCCGGTGATCAGGAATCCCGAGACGACGAAGAAGACATCCACGCCCAGGAAGCCTCCGGCAGGCCAGGCGAACAAGTGGTCCAGCAGGACGGCGATGACCGCGAATGCCCGCAGGCCCTGGATGTCCGGGCGGAACGAGCTGCTGGGCTGGCGCACCCGCGGACGCGGAGCAGGGTCCGCTGTCACGTTGTCCAGGGTCGAGGTCACGGGTCTCCAGAGAGGGGCTGACCGGCACAGGCCGATCGCGCAGGGGGTCGGGAACTACCCGGACATCATAGGGCCGAATCCACCGTTCTGCGCAGACTGCTGTTCGGGTCTGCCCGCGGTGGAATACGATATTCGCTAGGCGTTGACTCCATGTTCGCGCGCTGGTTGGCTGGAAATACGGTGGAAGCCCTAGCCTGCCGAGCGGAAGTTGTTGACGACCGGACAGGACGGATGCCTCCGTGAACCAGATAACGCAGCAGCCCAGCGGCCACCACGCGCCCGTGCCACCGCTGCGCGTCTCAGTGGTCGGTACGGGCTATTTGGGGGCCACGCATGCGGCGTGCATGGCGGAGCTGGGGTTCGAGGTCCTGGGCCTGGACATCGACCAGGCGAAGATCGACGCGTTGACCCGTGGGGAGCTGCCCTTCCACGAGCCCGGCCTGCCGGAACTGCTGATCAAGCACGTTCAGTCCGGTCGTCTGCGGTTCACCACCTCCTACGAGGAGGTCGGCACCTGGGCCGATGTGCACTTCATCGGGGTCGGCACCCCGCAGAAACCCGGCGAAACGGCCGCCGATATGCGCTTCGTGGACGCCGCCGTGGCCTCCCTGGCCGAGCACATCACCCGGGACGCCCTGATCGTGGGCAAGTCCACCGTCCCGGTCGGCACCGCCGAACGCCTGGGCACCCTGCTGGCCGAGGCCCGCACCCACGCCGGCCTGCCAGGCACGGTCGAGCTGGCCTGGAATCCGGAGTTCCTGCGCGAGGGCTATGCCGTGAAGGACACCCTGACCCCGGACCGCCTGGTCGTCGGCGTGCAATCGGCCCACGCCGAGGACATCCTGCGCCAGGTCTATGCCAAGTCCCTGGGCGAGGGCACCCCGTGGATCACCACGGACTTCGCCACCGCCGAACTCGTCAAGGTCGCCGCCAACGCCTTTCTGGCCACGAAGATCTCCTTCATCAACGCCTTCTCCGAGATCACCGAGCAGGTCGGCGGGGACATCGGCACCCTGGCCGACGCGATCGGCCACGACCCCCGGATCGGACGGAAGTTCCTCAACGCCGGCGTCGGCTTCGGCGGCGGCTGCCTGCCCAAGGACATCCGGGCGCTGCAGGCAAGGGTCTCCGAACTCGGGCTGGACCGCACCATGCGCTTCCTGGCCGAGATGGACGACATCAACCTGCGCCGCCGCGACCGCGTGGTCGACCTCGCCGTCCAGGTCCTCTCCCACAGCCTCAACGGAGCGATCCGCACCACCGGTGTGGGCGAGGGCTCCGGCACCGCGCCCTCCCCGGCCGCCGTCGAGATCCTGAACGGAGCGAAGATCGCGATCCTCGGAGTCACCTTCAAACCCAACTCGGACGATGTGCGCGACTCCCCCGCCCTGGATGTGGCCAACCGGCTCTACACCGCCGGAGCGGAGGTGGCGGTCTACGACCCGAAGGGCAACGCCAACGCCGCCCGACGGTTCCCCCGCCTGGGCTACGTCAACACCCTCGCCAAGGCCGTCATCGGTGCCGACCTGCTCATCCTGCTCACCGAATGGGACGAGTTCCGCCAGATGGACCCCGAGGACATCGGCCGACTCATGGACCACCGCACCATCATCGACGCCCGCAACGTCCTGGACCCCGCCGCCTGGCAAGCAGCCGGCTTCACCCACGCCGCCCTCGGACACCGCTTCATGCCGGACTCATCGGCCTGATGCCGCGGGGAACGACGCCGGCCGGTCACCGGTCCGTGAAGTGGTCCCACCCGCCTGCGCTGCCGCCGTTCTCCCATGCCGCGGTTGCTCCCGATTCGGCGACCAGGCATCCGATCCGGCGGAATCCCGCAGGCACCGCGGCACCTCCGGGCAGGGCGGCGAGGAGGCCGTAGTCCTCTCCCCCGGCTGACACCCACCGTTCCGCGGTCCGCTGCGCGTTCTCGAGGTCCAGGGCGCGCGCCAGGGGCACGAGGACCGAGGCCTCGCGGCGCACCCAGTCCGGATCGAGTTCCGCCCGCAGGCCGTTGGCCGTGGCCAGGCGGCCGGCGTCCTTCAGCACGCCATCGGAGACGTCCATCATGGCCAGTGCGCCGGCCTCGGCGGCCACCCGTCCTGCCCCCAGCACGGGCCGGGGCCGGAGCTGGGCGGCGGCCGCCAGCGCGGCGAGTCGCCGGACGCCGTGTTCCGCCTCTTCCACGTGTTCCGCCTGTTCGGCAGCGCGCAGCAGTGCATCCAACCGCCCGCGGGGCGTCTCGAGCACGTCCAGGCCGGCGGCGGCCCAGCCGGCCCGGCCGCACAGGACCAGGTCCAGGTCAACCGTGACCGCGTGGGCTGCCGGCGGCAGGATGCGCAGCACCGCCGGCCGGCCGTCCAGGTCTCCCGTGGCGGTGACGGCCACGGTGATGCGGTCGTCCGAGCCCAGGTCTCCGCCGACGATCCGGCAGTGAGTCGCGCCGAGGTGGCGCACCGCCCCGGCGAGCCCGGCCGCGAGGCCGTCGATCCAGGTCACGGGTGTGGTGGGGGGCATGGTCAGGGCCAGGAGCAGACCGGAGGGCTCGCCCCCCATGGCGTTGATGTCAGAGAGGTTCTGCGCGGCGGCCTTCCACCCGGTGGAATAGCCGCCCGCGAAGCCATGACCGTCGAACATCACGCCGTGAACAGCTGGCCAGTGCAGCCGGAAATCACGGTCCTGCGCCATGGCATCCGTCGTGATGACGAACCGGCCGTCCGGGGCGGCCACGACGGCAGCATCATCCCCGGGGCCGACGGTCCCCTCCGGCCAGTCTCCCGCTGCCGGTACGGTGGCGAAACGACGGTTCAGGATCCGCAGGATCCCCGATTCGCCCAGTCCGCCGACGGTCTGGCGGGCCCGCGGAGTCGGTGTCATGCCGAGCGCGGTCAATGCCGCCCGCTGGCCGCCGCCAGCGCCTCCCGGAACGCCCCGTAGCGTTCGATCTCCGCCGTCACGGACTCGGCGATGCGCTCCCGGGCGACCCTCGAGACCGCGGCGCGCAGCCGGCGTCGGGCTCGGCGGGCACGGTTCCGTGCCCCCAGCCGCACCAGCGGGGCCGTCAGCAGTGCCAGCAGCAGCCCGAAGGCCAGTCCGCCGAACACGAGCAGCGTGGGGATCGGGAAGCCCTCCACGTCCGGGGCGGGTGGCATCTCGAACTGGAAGTACCCGGCCAAGGCCAGCACGCCCAACCAGGCGAGACCGGCCACGGCTGCCACCAGGGCGATCCATTGGAGGGCATTGACCACGTGCCACCACCAGGAACCCTTCCCGGCCCCCAGGTCGGTGGAGGTGATCGCCTGGTCCAGTTCGTCCGGGAGCGTGTCCGCATGGACGCGGGCGGCACGGCGGATGGAGGAACGCCATGCGTCCGGGGCGCCCGCACCCGTGACCTCGGCGAAGGCGCGGATGGCACCGTCGGCCTGCGCCTGTTGGGCAGGGCTGCGCTCGGGCAGTGAGCTCCGGTGCAGTCGCGGATCGTCTGCGGAGGAGGCCGGCGACCGGTTCAACCCGCGCTGCGGATCGTCCCCGCGTCTCAACCCGAGCCGGCGCAGCGGGTCCTGCCGAAGGTGCGTGGCCCACCGGACCACGGGCCATCCGGTGCGGCGGCCGCCCTGCATCCGGTAGGAGCGCTGCACGGCCCGCACCACGGTGGTGACGCCGGCAGCCTCGGTCAACGCGTCCACGAGCCTGGCCTCATCCGCCTTCCCGACGCCGGCCGGAACGCCTCCCGCGTCCCCGGCACCCAGAGCCTTGGCGGCCGTGCGCACATCCGAGAGCAGCCGTTCACTGGCGGCGCTCCGCCGTTCGGCCACCTCCGCGATGGCAGACCGGAGGGGCTCGACACCGGCGCCGGTGGTGGCCGAGGCAGGATAGACGGGCACGCGGGCAAGGCCGTCCTGAGCCAGGATGCCCTTCAGGGATGCGGTCACTGCCCCCACGTCCGCCTCGGCGAGCCGGTCGACCTGGTTCAGGACCACGAGGGTGACGCCGCGGTGCGCGGCCAGCGGCTCGAGGAATTCACGGTGCAGGGCGGCATCCGCGTATTTCTGCGGGTCGACGACCCAGACGAGCACGTCCACCTGACCGGCCAGCCGGGTCACGATCTCCCGGTGCCGGACGGCGATCGAGTCGAAGTCCGGCAGGTCGAGCAGGATCAGGCCTCCGGGCTGGTCGCTCTTCCGGCTCCAGCGCTGGCCGAGCAGCCGGGACCACGGCCCCGAGGGTTCGGTTCCGGCCGCGGGACCGTCCAGCTGATGACGGCGGGTGACCTCCAGCCAGTCGAGCAGCGCTTCGGACCCATCGGCACCCCACACGGCGGCCAGGGGCTCGGAGGTCGTGGGCCGCGTGGCAGCGGCGCGGGCGAGAGGGTGACCGGTGACCGCGTTGAAGAGGCTGGACTTGCCGGAGCCGGTGGCCCCGAAGAACCCGACGACCGTGTGGTCGGCCGAGAGCCGGCGTCGTTCCCGGGCCTGTTCCACCACCTGGCCGGCTGAGGCCAGCACCTCCTCGGACACCCGGCCCTCGCCCAGCCGGGCCGCGGTCTCGAGCGCGGTGAGCTTGCGGTCCAGCGGACCGGAGTCGAAGGTCGTCACGGGTCAGCCCTCCCGTCCGGCCAGCCGACGGAGTTCGGGGGCGATGGTACTCAACCGGCCGGACTCCTCCTGGTCACGGACGCCGTCCAACAGCGCGGTGAACCGGCGGGCGTCGGCGTGCAGCAGCCCGGTGATCCGGTCCACGAGGTTCGCCTGGGAGCGTTGGGCCAGCCGGCGGACGGCGTCCTCGCCGAAGATCGATTCGAGCAGCCTCTGCGCCACCACCGCGGTCCCGCCGGCGATCCCGACCTCGATGCCCAGCAGCCCGCCGGTGGCCGCGAAGGAGAGAATCATCAGGGTCACGGCCACGCCGTTCACCCCCAAGGCGGAGATCCGGGCCATCGCCCGTTTGCCGGCACCCTCGTGTTCGATCAGGGCGATCAGGTCCCCCTGCCAGCCCCGGATCTCAGCGGCCGCCCGGTCGCTGAAATCGGTGGGGAGACTGGCGGGATCCCGGCCGGTGACGAGCGCGCGCCCAGCCGCGTCCTGACGCCAGCGCTGGGCGGACTCCTCGGAGGCCGCAGCGGCCTGTTCCACGAGGACGGCGTGCAGACCCGTCTCAATCGCTGTCTCGACCTCCTCCGGTGGGGCCGGCCGGCCCCGGAAGAAGGAGGTGATCCGGTCCCTCAACCGCCCGATCCCCGATTCCACGGACCGGAAGAACTCTCCGGTGCCGACGAAGTCCTGCCAGCGGGAGAGCACCTCACCACGCAGCAACGTCCCGTCCTGGGTCGAGGCGAGCACGCCCGCCAGCGCCTGCTCGTAGGCGGAGTCCACGTCACCGGTCAGCCGGGCCGCCGCATGACGCTGGTCGTCCTCCGCCGCCGCCAGCGCCGAGGTCTTCTCAGCCAGTTGCCGGACCACCCCGTTGAGGGTGCGCCGGGCAACCGCAGCACGTGAACCGGCATCCCCGGCAATGGACTCCAGCCATTCGCGCAGCGGCCGCACGGCGCCCGCCGGGAGCATCCCCTGGACGTCGAGGGCGGATTCCGTGACGACGAAGAGCCCGGCCGAGCCCAGCCCCTGACGCTCGAGGAGTCCGCGCAGGTCCGTGGCCACCTCGTCCTCCACGCCGGGCGGAACACGGTCCAGCACCACGGCGACCGTGATGTCCCGGGCGGCGGCGTCCAGGAGCAGTTCCCAGGGGACGGCATCCGCATACCGGTTCGCGGTGGTGACGAAGATCCACAAGTCTGCGGCCGAGAGCAGCTGACCGGCCAGTCGCCGGTTCTCGTCCGCGATGGAGTCGATGTCCGGGGCGTCCAGCAGGGCCAGACCGGCGGGCAGGGCCGGTTCGGCCACCAGGACCAGGGAATTGATGGCCCCGGGGTCCGGATCCACCCCCACGCGTTCCGCGGGCACCGTGGTTCCCGGCACGGCGCGGTGGCCGGTGGTCCGGGAGAGGTTCGGCAGGACGCGGGCAGTGGTGAACCAGTCCACGTCCTGCGGGTGGTGCAGGAGGATCGGTTGCCGGGTCGTCGGACGGATGGCTCCGGAACGGGTCACGGCGTGCCCCACCAGGGCATTGACGAGCGTGGACTTGCCGGCACCGGTGGATCCCCCGACGACGGCCAGCAGCGGTGCGTCCAGGCTGCGGTACCGCGGCAGGACGTAGTCGTCCAGCTGGGCGACGGCAGCGTCCCGCACCCGGGCTGCCTCGGCGGCTCCGTCGATCCCGAGCGGCAGGGACACCCCGGCCAGTTCGCTGCGCAGCCGGCTTAACAGGTCCACGGCCTGGGCCGCTCGCTGCGGAGGGACGGAGGTGGGATCAGTGCTCACGCATCCCATCATGGCACCGGAACGGGACACCGGAGCGCAGCAGCTTCCGGTGGGCACAGAAAAAGACCCGGTCCTGGTGGACCGGGTCTTCTCAGTTGGTGACCCCAGCGGGATTCGAACCCGCGTTACCGCCGTGAGAGGGCAGCGTACTAGGCCGCTATACGATGGGGCCGTCACCGTCGCTCAACCGTCCTGCTGTGACGCATTTCCGATTGGGCAACCCCAGTAGTATTTCACACTCTGGGGGATTCCACCAAATCGATCGAAACCGACGCGATGGACTCCGCTGGGGTACCAGGACTCGAACCTAGAATGACGGTACCAGAAACCGTTGTGTTGCCGATTACACCATACCCCAATGGCTGTCAAGAGGATGATTCGGTGGCCCGAATCCCTCCTGCGCCATTCATGCCGGACTCACTCCGGCACGGCTGTTTACTATACCGGTGTTCCTCCCCAATGACAAAACAGCCGCCACGCGGCCTCCCCCGCGCTTACAGTGTGTCCATGACAGCGCCCTCTCGTCAGCCAGTTTCCCTGCGCCGCACGGTCACCACCGCGGGGCTCTTCTTCTTCATCCTCGGCGACGTCCTCGGTGCCGGCGTCTATGTCCTGGCCGGGGAGATCGCCGCCACGGCGGGCGGCGCCGTCTGGGTCCCCCTCGTGCTGGCCCTGGTCCTGGCACTGCTGACGGCCGGTTCCTACGCCGAACTGGCCACCAAGTATCCGCGCGCCGGAGGCTCCGCGCACTACACCATGCGCGCCTTCGGCCCCTTCGTCGGCTTCCTGGTCGGGTTCTGCATGCTCTCAGCCGGCATCGTGTCCGTGGGTACCCTGGCCCTCGGCTTCGCCGGCGACTACCTCACCGAGTTCGTCACGCTCCCCACGGCACTCGTCGTGGTGGTCTTCCTGGGTCTGCTGGCCGCGCTGAACGCGCGGGGCATCTCCGAGTCGATGGGCGCCAACCGCGTGGCGACCATCATCGAGGTCTCCGGTCTGATCCTGGTGGTCGTCCTCGGCGTCATCGTCGTGGCCCGCGGCGACGGGGACCTCGGCCGGCTGACGGAGCTGGGCACGGACGACCATGGTCCGCTGCCCGCCGTCCTGGCCGGCACCGTCCTCGCCTTCTACTCCTACGTGGGCTTCGAGACGAGCGTGAACATCGCCGAGGAGACCAAGGACCCTGCGCGGTCCTACCCCCGGGCCCTCTTCGGAGCCCTGGTCGTGGCCGGCGTCGTCTACGCCCTCGTCGGTGCCGCTGCCGCGGCCGTCATCCCCACGGCGGAGCTGGCCGAGAATTCCGCTCCCCTGCTCCAGGTGGTCACGGCCGCCGGTTTCGTTCCGCCGGTCCTCTTCAGTGTGATCGCCCTCGTGGCGGTGGCCAACGGTGCCCTGCTGACCGGCATCATGTCCTCGCGCCTGGCCTACGGCATGGCCCGGGACGGACTGCTGCCGGCCGTACTGACCCGGCTGCTGCCGCAACGGCGGACGCCGTGGGTGGCCATCATCGCCACCACCGGACTGTCCCTGGTACTCGCGCTGACCGGCACACTGGAGATTTTGGCGGGCACCATGGTGCTCCTGCTGCTCGTGGTGTTCACCGCTGTCAACGCCGCCGTGCTCATGCTGCGGAGGGACCCGGTGGAGCGGCGCCACTTCCGTGTCCCGGCGTTCCTGCCCGTGGCCGGGATCGTCTCCTGCATCGGCCTGACCACCCAGGTCGAGGGCGAGGTCTGGCGACTCGGTCTGCCCTTCCTCGCCCTCGCGGCGATGCTCGCCGGCCTGGCCGCCTGGCGCCGACGGGCCCGCCGCGAGCAAGCCCCCGAAAAGGACACTGACAAGACCGCGGACAAGGGCTCTGAAGAGAGCTCTGAAGAAGGATCCCGCCCGGCGCCCTAGGCCGCCGGCGTTGCCGCCGCCCTCGGCTACTCTGCCGGCTCTGCCTGGCCTGCCTGTTCAGCCGCAAACCGGTCCAGGCGCGCCAGGGTGGAGTCCTTGCCCAGGATCTCCAGGGACTCGAACAACGGCGGTGAGACCTTCTTGCCGGACACTGCGGTGCGCACAGGGCCGAAGGCCTGCCGCGGCTTGAGCCCCAGGCCGTCGATCAATGCGGCTCGCAGGGCAGCCTCGATGGACTCGACGGTCCACGAGCCGGCGTCGATCCCGTCCAGGCTGGCCCGGGCCGCGGCCAGGGCCGCCGGCAGGTCGGCGGGCATGCCCTTCAGGGCTCCGTCCGCCGTCCTGATGTCCGCGTCCGGCTGGAAGAGGAAGGCGAGCATGTCCACGGCCTCCCCCAGGAGGGCGACGCGCTCCTGGACGAGGGGGGCGCCGGCGTCGAGGATCACGTTCTCCCGATCGGTCAGGGACTCTCCCACCAGGCCCGCAGCCTGCAGGTGGGGCACCAGCCGGCCACGGAAGTCGGCGGCGTCCAGCATCCGGATGTGGGTGCCGTTGATCGCCGTGGCCTTCTTCTCGTCGAAGCGGGCGGGGTTGGCCAGCACCTGGTGGATGTCGAAGGCCTCGATGAACTGCTCGCGGGTGAAGATGTCCTCGTCCGCGGAGAGGGACCAGCCCAGCAGGGCCAGATAGTTGATGAGCCCCTCGGGGATGAAGCCGCGCTCACGGTGCAGGAAGATGTTCGACTGCGGATCACGCTTGGACAGCTTCTTGTTGCCCTCGCCCATGACGTAGGGCAGGTGCCCGAACTCCGGCATGTACCGGGCCACACCCACCGCGTAGAGGGCCCGGTAGAGGGCGATCTGGCGGGGCGTGGAGGAGAGCAGGTCCTCACCGCGCAGCACATGGGTGATCTCCATCAGGGCGTCGTCCACGGGGTTCACCAGCGTGTACAGCGGGTTCCCATCGGCCCGGACCACCACGAAGTCCGGGACGGATCCCGCCCGGAAGGTGATCTCACCGCGGACGGTGTCCGTGAAGGTGATGTCCGTGTCCGGCATGCGCAGGCGCAGCACCGGCTGGCGGCCCTCCTCCCGGAAGGCCTGCTTCTGCTCTTCAGACAGCTCGCGGTCGAAATTGTCATAGCCCAGCTTCGGGTCCCGGCCGGCGGCACGGTGCCGGGCCTCGACCTCATCAGCCGTGGAGAAGGCCTCGTAGATGTAGCCCGCGTCCCGGAGCTTGGCGATGACCTCCTGGTAGAGGTCAGCCCGCTGCGACTGCCGGTACGGGCCGTGCGGTCCACCGACCTCCACGCCCTCGTCCCAGTCGATGCCGAGCCAGTCCATGGCCTCCAGCAGCTGCTGGTAACTCTCCTCGGAATCGCGCTTGGCGTCGGTGTCCTCGATGCGGAACACCATCTTGCCGCCGGTGTGGCGCGCCCAACCCCAGTTGAACAGGGCCGTGCGGATCAGCCCGACATGCGGGGTTCCGGTCGGTGAGGGACAGAAGCGGACGCGGACGGGCGTCTCGGCGGGGACAGCGGGAACATCGGCGGGGGCCGGTCGGGTTTCAAGGCTCATGATGGCCACCATCCTAGTGCGGCCCCCGCCGCGTTCCCGTCGCCTCCTCGTCATGGGCTCCGAACCCGATCTGCACCGACCCGATCACCGGCGCCCGGTCAGCAGCGTACGATCACCGGCTCCCGATCAGCAGCACCGTCCCGAGGGGTTGAGGTCCTGCTCCCGGTAGACCATCCGCCAGAAGTCCCGCTCGCTCAGCGGCGCCGTCCCCGGATGGGACCGGGACTGGTGCTCCACGTACTGCCGGTAGCGGTCCTCCCCCAGCAGCGCCCGGACGTACCAGGCGGCGGAGGACCACCCCCGCTTCAGGGCCTGCTGCATCGACCCGCGCATCAGTGCCCACTCCGCACGGGCCGGCGGTCCTCCGGCAGCGCATCCCACTGGGCCTGGACCGCCTTCTCCTCCGGGGTCGCGAACAACCCGGCCGGGGCGAACATCCGTGACGGCACGTCCGGTTCGGCATGGTCGATGACCTCGGTGCTCCGGAAGGCCTGGACGGTACGGATGACGGACGTGGCGATCACCACGATCGCCAGCACCAGGAAGATCACGGACAGGCTGGTCTGGATCAGGGAGTTGCGCACGATCGCCTCCATGGCGGCCACGTCCGGGGCGGCGCCCAGGGACGTCTCTCCCGCCGCCAGCGCGTCCCGGAACTGGACGTGTTGAGCCCAGTACCCGACTGCCGGCGCCGGCGAGAAGATCTTCTGCAACGAGCCCACGGTGGTGATCACCGTGATGAACGCCAACGGCAGGGCGACGATCCAGAGCGAGCCGAAGGTCCGGCGTCGGGCCACGATGGTGAGTACCACCGCCAGCGCGATGGCGGCCAGCAGCTGGTTGGCGATGCCGAACAGCGGGAAGAGGGTGTTGATCCCGCCTCGCGGGTCCCCCACGCCCATGAGCAGCACGGCGCCCCAGCCGGCCACCATGATGGCCGTGCACAACCAGGCACCGACCCGCCAGCTGGTGTCCTTGAAGCGGGGCACCACATTGCCGATGGAATCCTGCAGCATGAAGCGGGCCACGCGGGTGCCGGCGTCCACGGCGGTCAGGATGAAGAGCGCCTCGAACATGATGGCGAAGTGGTACCAGAAGCCGAGCATGCCGGCTCCGCCGATCAACTGGCCGATGATCAGGGCGAGGCCCACCGCCAGGGTGGGGGCGCCACCCGTCCGGGACACCACCGTCTCCTCACCGACCTGACCGGCCAGCGTGGTGAGCATCTCCGGCGTGAGGTCCACCCCGGCCAGTCCCAGCGAGCTGACCCAGGCCACGGCTCCCTCCACGGTGCCGCCGGTCAGGGCCTCCGGCGCGTTCATGGCGAAGTAGATCCCCCGGTCGATCGACACGGCCGCCACCAGCGCCATGATGGCCACGAAGGACTCCATCAGCATGCCGCCGTACCCGATGAAGCGGGTCTGCTTCTCCTTCTCGATCATCTTCGGGGTGGTGCCGGAGGCGATGAGCGCATGGAATCCGGAGAGCGCGCCACAGGCGATGGTGACGAACAGGAACGGGAACAGCGCACCGCCCCACACCGGGCCGTCATCCCGCGAGGCGAATTCGCTGACGGCCGGCACCTCGATGCCGGGCTGGACGATGATGATCGCCACGGCCAGGAGCACGATGACGCCGATCTTCATGAACGTGGAGAGGTAGTCGCGCGGGGCCAGGAGCAGCCACACGGGGAGCACGGCGGCGATGAAGCCGTAGATGATGATGCCCCAGGCGATGGTGGTGCGGTCCAGGGTGAACATCGCGGCACCCCACTCCGTCTCAGCCACCCAGCCGCCGGCCACGATGGCGACCATGAGCAGCACGAAGCCGATGACGGAGACCTCGGCGATGCGGCCCGGACGCAGGTACCGGAGGTAGACCCCCATGAACAGCGCGATCGGGATCGTCATCCCCACGGAGAACACGCCCCACGGGCTCTCGCCCAGGGCGTTGACCACCACGAGCGCGAGGATCGCGGTGATGATGATCATGATCAGCAGCGTGGCCACGATGGCCGCGTAGCCGCCGACCCGTCCCAGCTCGTCCCGGGCCATCTGGCCCAGGGACCGGCCGCCGCGGCGGGTGGAGAAGAACAGCACGAGGTAGTCCTGCACGGCACCGGCCAGCACCACGCCGACGATGATCCAGATGGTGCCGGGGAGATAGCCCATCTGGGCGGCCAGCACGGGACCCACGAGCGGGCCGGCACCGGCGATCGCCGCGAAGTGGTGACCGAACAGGACCCGGCGGTCCGTGGCCACGTAGTCCTTGCCATCCGCCTTGTACTCGGCCGGGGTGGCACGGCGGTCATCCGGCCTCGTGATCTTGCGCTCGACGTATTTCGAGTAGAAGCGGTAGAAGATCAGGTAGGTACACACGGCGGCGAACACGAACCAGATCGCGTTCACGGTCTCGCCGCGCACGATGGCCAGCATGACCCACGCGACGCCGCCCAGCAGGGCGATGGCCGCCCAGATCGCGATCTTCAGCGGGGTCCATCGGGGCTTGGACTCCACGGCCACCGGCGGCAGGTCCACCGCCGGGTCTGGGTCGGTTTCCGTGCCGGTGGCGGCCGAACTGGCGTCACTCATAAGGGTTCTCCTCGGTCAGGTGCGTGGTGCGCTGGCGCGCGGACCGCAACCATCCTGAACCCGAGTGTGATATGCGTCAAGCAACCGCGCCGGTGGGTCACCGGCGCGGCTGCCTGACGGGTCAGCCGGAGGTCAGCGGCGGAACACCGTGGTGAGGGTGCCGATGCCCTCCACGGTGGCCTCGGTCCGCTGCCCGCCTTCCACGAGCCCGACGCCGGCCGGCGTCCCGGTGAGGATGACGTCACCGGGGAGCAGGGTGAAGGCCTGGGAGACGGCGGAGACGATCTCCTTCACACCGAAGACCATGTCCGAGGTGCGGCCGTCCTGGACGACGGCGCCGTCCAGTTCCATCCGGATGCCCAGGTCCTCGGTGTCCGCACTGGTCAGGCCGGTCTCGATCCATGGCCCGAGGGGGCAGGCGCCGTCGAAGCCCTTGGCGCGGGCCCACTGCAGATCGGACTTCTGCGCGTCCCGGGCGGTGAGGTCGTTGCCGACCGTGTAGCCGAAGACCACATCGTCCACGCGTTCGGCGGGGACGTCCTTGCAGATGGTGCCGATAACCACGGCCAGCTCGGCCTCATACGAGATCTGCTCGCTCCAGGCCGGCAGGGTGACCGGCTCCCCCGGACCCACCACGGAGGTGTTGGGCTTGAGGAAGAACTGCGGGCTGTCCGGGACGGCGTTGCCGAGTTCGGAGGCGTGGTCCGCCCAGTTGCGCCCGATGCCCACGATCTTGGACCGGGGAATGATGGGCGCCACGAGACGCACGTCCGCCAGGCGGTGGCGCGTGGCGGTCGGCTGGATGCCCTGGAAGAACGGGTCCCCATGGAGGACCACGACCTCGAGGTCCTCTGGGTCCGCCTGGGGGTTCTCCGCCTCCCCCTCGACGAGTCCGTACTGTGGTTCGGCGTCTACAACAAATCGGGCAATGCGCATGCCACCAGCCTAAGTCAGTGCAGCCGGTGTGACGGCCCGCCGGATCATGCCCGCCGGATCACGCTCACGGGATCACACCAGCCGGTGCAGCCAACCGTGCCGATCGTCGCCGTGGCCGGTCTGCAGGTCCAGCAGTTCGCGGCGGATGTCCAGCGCCACCGAGGTCGCCGGATCGATCTCCGGCGACATGAAGGAGTCCTCGCCGTCCACGAGGGTGCCGATCGGGGTGATGACCGCGGCCGTGCCGCAAGCGAAGACCTCGGTGATCTCCCCGCTGGCCACTCCCGCGCGCCATTCCTCGACGGTGATGGAGCGCTCGACCACGTTCAGGCCGCGATCCCGGCCCAACTGGAGCACAGAGGAGCGCGTCACACCCTCCAGGATGGTGCCGGTCAGCTCCGGAGTGACCAGGCTGCCGTCCGCGAAGACGAAGAAGACGTTCATGCCGCCGAGTTCCTCGACAGCGTTGTCCCGGACCGGGTCCAGGAACAGGACCTGGTCGCAGCCGTGGGCCGAGGCCTCAAGCTGAGCCGCCAGCGACGCGGCGTAGTTGCCCCCGAACTTGGCGGCCCCCGTTCCGCCATGGCCGGCACGGGCCAGCTCACGGGACACCCAGATGGACACGGGCTTGAGCTCGCCGCCGAAGTAGTTGCCGGCCGGGGAGGCGATGACCTTGAAGCCGACCTCGTTGGCCGGCCGCACGCCGAGGAACTCCTCGGTGGCGATCATGAAGGGGCGCAGGTAGAGCGATTGGCCGTCGCCATCCGGGACCCAGGACTGATCCGTGGAGACCAGCACGCGCAGCGCCTCCAGGAAGACCTCCTCCGGCAGCTCCGGCAACGCCAGGCGGCGGGCGGAACGGTTCAGCCGTGCGGCATTGGCCTGCGGGCGGAAGGTCCACACGCTGCCGTCGTCATGCCGGTAGGCCTTGAGACCCTCGAAGATCTCCTGGGCATAGTGGAACACGGCGGCGGCCGGTGAGAGGGACAGCGGGCCGAACGGCTCAAGGCGGGCATCATGCCACTCTCCCCCGCTGTGGGGTGCCGAGGACTCCGCGGCGGCATCCCCGGACGCCCGGGTCCAGTCGATGGAGACCATGTGGTCGGTGAAGTGCTGTCCGAAGCCGGGGCTGACCAGGATCTCCCGGCGCCGCTCCTCGGCGATCGGCGAGGGATGGGGGTGGCGGGCGAATTCCATGGTCACGGCAACTTCTTTCTCATCGGGTGCATCCATCATAGAACCCGCCGGCTCAGACGGAGCGGGCGATGGCGTCGCCGATCTCGGAGGTGCTCCGAACGGTCCCGCCGTCGGCTCCACCGATTGCCGCGCCGCGCGAGGCGATGTCCGCGTACACGGCCTCGTTGATGCGGCGGGCGGCGTCGGAGCGGCCCGCGTGCTCGAGCAGGAGGGCGCCGGAGAGGATGGCTGCCGTCGGGTCGGCCTTCTGCTGGCCGGCGATGTCCGGGGCGGAGCCGTGGACCGGCTCGAACATGGACGGCGCGGTGCCGGAGATGTTGACATTGCCGGAGGCGGCCAGGCCGATGCCCCCGGTCACAGCCGCGGCGAGATCCGTGAGGATGTCGCCGAACAGGTTGTCCGTCACGATGACGTCGAAGCGCCCCGGGTCCGTGGTCATGAAGATGGTGGCGGCATCGACGTGCATGTAGTCGTGGGTGACGTCCGGGTGCTCGGCGGCCACGGCCTCCACGGTTCGGCGCCACAGGTGTCCGGCGTGGACCAGGACGTTGTGCTTGTGCACCAGGGTGACATGGCGGCGATCACGGGTGGCGGCCAGGGCGAAGGCATGGCGAACCACGCGCTCCACGCCGAAGGCGGTGTTGATGGAGACCTCGGTCGCGATCTCCTGCGCCGTCCCGGTCCGGATGGCACCCCCGTTGCCCACATAGGGGCCTTCGGTGCCCTCACGGACCACCACGAAGTCGATGTCCCCGGGGTGGGCCAGCGGGCTCGGGACGCCCGGGTAGAGGCGAGACGGGCGCAGGTTCACGCCGTGATCGAGTGAGAACCGGAGCTTGAGCAGCAGCTCGCGTTCGATCAGCCCGGAGGGGATCCGGATGTCGTTCGGGGCGGCCCCGACGGCGCCGAACAGGATGGCGTCATGGCCTCGCAACTGCTCGAGCGCCTCGTCGGTGAGCGTCTCCCCCGTCGCGAGCCAATGGGCGGCGCCGAGGGTGTACTCGGTGGCCTTGATCTCGGCGTCGCCGGAGGCAGCGGTGGCCGCACGCATGACCTTGAGGGCCTCTGCGGTGACTTCCGGGCCGATCCCGTCGCCGCCGATGACGGCGAGGTCCAGGGCGGTGGCCACCCCGGTGGAGGCAGCAGACGGAACGGTGGCGGAGGCGGTGGTGTCCATGGCGACAGGCTAGGCCGACGCCCTCCCGAGCGTCCACCATGTGGTCGTTCAGTCCACATGGTGGACATGGCCTCAGCCGGCGTCCGGCTCCTCGTGCCGCGGGAAGACCGGCTGGGGCGCGGGCAGGGAGCTGCCCGGCACCAGGGCCTCGTTCCAGGCCGCGAAGGAGCGCGGGCCGGCGCCCGAGGCACCGGTGCGGCCGGCGTCGCCGCTGGGGGCGATACCCAGGAGGTCCAGCAGCTTCGCGGCGGAGCCGGGCATGACCGGCTGCACCAGCAGGGCCACCCGACGCACGGTCTCCAGGGTCACGTAGAGCACCGTGGCCATCCGCGCGGGGTCGGTCTTGCGCAGCACCCAGGGCTGCTGCTCTGCGAAGTAGGCGTTCGCATCACCCAACAGCCCCCACGTGACCTCGAGGGCGTGGTGGTAGTCCTGCACCCTGTAGTCCGCGCGGGCCGTGTCCAACAGGCCGGCGGCCGCGTCCAGCAGGGCACGGTCCGCCTCGGTGTACTCCCCCGGCCGTGGCACCACACCGTCCAGGTTCTTGGCCACCATGGACAGGGACCGCTGGGCGAGGTTCCCGAGGTTGTTGGCCAGGTCCGCGTTCTTGCGCCCGACGACGGCCTCGTGGCTGTACGAGCCATCGGCCCCGAAGGGGAACTCGCGCAGCAGGAAGTAGCGCACGGCGTCCAGGCCGTAGTGCTCGACCCACTCCGCGGGGCCGACCACGTTGCCCAGGGACTTGGACATCTTCTCGCCGTTGTTGTTGAGGAAGCCGTGGATCATGACCCGCCGGGGCAGCTCGAGTCCGGCACTCATCAGGAAGGCCGGCCAGAAGATGCAGTGGAACCGCGAGATGTCCTTGCCGATCACGTGCAGATCGGCCGGCCAGAAGCGGTACTGCTCCGAGTCCTCCTCCGGGAATCCGGCACCGGTGAGGTAGTTGGTCAGGGCGTCCACCCACACGTACATGACGTGGTCCTGCGTGGGCCGGTTACCCGAGCCCTCGGCGGGTGCCGGTACCGGGATCCCCCAGTCAAAGGAGGTCCGGGAGATGGACAGGTCCTCCAGGCCGGACTCGACGAAGCGGATGACCTCGTTGAACCGGGACTGCGGAGCGGCGAAGTCCGGCCGGGTGCGGTACAGCTCGAGCAGCCGGTCCTGGTACTGGGACAGACGGAAGAAGTAACTCTCCTCCTCCGTCCACGTCACCTCGGTGCCGGTCTCGGTGGCATAGCGCTTCCCGTCCGCGCGGACCTCGGTCTCGTCCTCGCCGAAGAAGCACTCGTCCCGGACGGAGTACCAGCCGGCGTACTGGTCCAGGTAGATGTCTCCGGCGGCCTCCATGCGGCGCCAGATCTCCTGGACCGCCGGGGTGTGATCGGCGTCCGTGGTGCGGATGAACCGGTCATAGGAGATGTCCAGCACCTCGTCGTCGACCGCCTTGAACGCCGCCGAGTTCCGGGTGGCCAGCTCCAGGGCGGTGATGCCCTCGGCCTGGGCCGTCTGCTGCATCTTCTGGCCGTGCTCGTCCGTGCCGGTCAGGAAGTACACGTCCTTGCCGTCCAGCCGCTGGAACCGGGCCATCACGTCCGTGCCGACGAACTCGTAGGCGTGCCCGATGTGGGGCTCACCGTTCGGGTAGGAGATGGCGGTCGTCAGGTAGTACGGCACCCGCTCGGGGGTCTGGTTCTGGGGCTCGGCATCCGGAGAAGTCACCCGTCGAATCTATCGCATCGCCGACGACGGCCGGGCCGGTTCGCTGCCCCGCCGGCGGCCGGCGTGCCACGTCAGTTCCAGCCCGTTGGCCTCCCCGCCGGACGCCAGCCGGACGGCTGCCAGCGGGGCCACCACCAGGAGGGCGGAGCCGGTGAACTCCAGCAGCTCCTCCACGTGATAGCTCGCCACGTAGGCCCATGAGTCCAGCGGCACCCCGGCCGCCACCACCACGGCCTCCGCACCGAGCGCTCCGAGGAAGAACACCACGATGCCCAGTACATACAGCGCCATGGACGGGGCCGGCAGCACGCGGGCGCACAGCCACAGGAAGACGACGACGGCGCCGGCGACCGGCACGCCCAGCATCAGCCACTCGAAGGCCGGCAGCGGGTTGTCCCCCACGAGCCGCCGCCACAGCCCGTCCAGCCGTTCGTGGATGCCGGCGAACTCGTCGAGGGACATCAGGGCCAGCAGGGCGCCCAATCCGCCCCAGGCGGCCCACCCACCGCGACCGTCCAGGCGCGTGGGGCGGCGCAGCAGTCCGACGGCGACGCTGAGGGCGCCGGCCATCAACAGCAGGCCCGTGTTCCACCAGGTCGGCAGGTTGCGCTCCCCGGCCACGTCGAAGAACACCCGCACCGGGGAGGTGCGGTCCACGGGGCCGGCTCCCAGGACCAGGGGCACCACCGCGGAGAGGATGACCAACGCCAGCCCGGCGGCGAGCAGGAACCACAGGGTGGACTGCCACCACGGACGCGTGCTTCCGCCGCGCGGGTCGGCGTGGGCCTCGGGCTCCCTGTGGTCCTCGGCCACCTCTGGTGCCTTTGGTGCCTTTGGGGTCTGCGTCTTCTGCATGGCAGAAGTCAAGCAACCGGGGATGAGAACGTGATGAGGGACACGCGGGGAGGGTCAGTCCGCCAGGTCGATGCCGGCCACCTTCGAGGCGCCGATGGCGTTGCCGAGCTCCTCCGCGACGCCGGCCGGCAGCGTGGCGTCCAGGGTCAGCAGGGCCAGGGCCTCCCCGCCCTCCTCCTGGCGGGACACGTCCATCCCGGCGATGTTCACGCCGGCGTCGCCCAGGACCTGGCCGATGGTGCCGATGACGCCCGGACGATCGGTGTAGCGGAACACGAGCAGGTGCTCGGCCATGGGAACCTCGAGCTCGTAGCCGTCGATGCCGACGACCTTCTGCACCTGCTTCGGCCCCGTCAGGGTGCCGGCCACGGAGAGCTGGGTGCCGTTGGAGGTGGCGCCCTTGACGGTGACGGTGTTCCGGTAGGCCGGGGACTCGGCGGTGGTGGTCAGCCGGGACTCGACGCCGCGCTGCTCGGCCAGGACCGGGGCGTTGACGTAGGAGACCTGGTCCGAGACCACATCCGTGAACACGCCCTTGAGGGCGGCCAGCTGCAGGGACTTCACGTCCTTGTCCGCGATCTCACCGGCGACCTCGAGTTCCACCACGGTGAGCGAGTCCCCCGTGGACAGGGCCGTGAGGATGCGGCCGAGCTTCTCGGCCAGCGGGATGCCGGGACGGACGTCCTCGTGGATGACGCCGCCGGCCACGTTGACGGCGTCCGGGACGAGCTCGCCGGCCAGCGCCAGGCGCACGGACTTGGCCACGGACACGCCGGCCTTCTCCTGGGCCTCCTCGGTGGAGGCGCCCAGGTGCGGGGTGACCACGGCGTTGTCATGGGCGAAGAACGGCAGATCCACGGCGGGTTCGGAGGAGAAGACGTCGATGGCCGCGCCCCCGATGATGTCGGCCTCGAGGGCGCGGTGCAGGGCGTCCTCGTCGATCAGGCCGCCACGGGCGACGTTCACCACGAAGGCGGTGTCCTTCATGATCCGGAACTGCTCGTCCGAGATCATGCCGAGGGTCTCCGGGGTTCGCGGCATGTGGATGGTGATGAAGTCAGACTCGGCCAGCAGCTCGTCGAGGGACAGCAGGCGGGCACCGATCTGCTGGGCGCGGGCGGAGGTGACGTACGGGTCGTAGGCCAGGATCTCCATGCCGAAGGAGCGCATGCGCTCGGCCACGAGCGATCCGATGCGGCCCAGGCCGATGATGCCGAGCTTCTTCTCGTAGAGCTCGACTCCCGAGTACTTGGAGCGCTTCCACTCCCCGCCCTTGAGCGCACGGTTGGCCGGGGCGATGTTGCGGGCCACCCCGAGGATGTGGCCGCAGGTCAGTTCCGCGGCCGAGAGGATGTTGGAGGTCGGGGCGTTGACGACCATGACGCCGGCCTGGGTGGCAGACTTCGTGTCCACGTTGTCCAGCCCGACGCCGGCCCGGGCGATGACCTTCAGGTTCGGCGCGGCCGCGATGGCCTCGGCGTCCATCTTCGTGGCCGAGCGGACCAGCACCGCGCTGGCCTCCGGCAGGGCCGCCAGCAGCTGAGCCCGGTCCGAACCGTCCGTGGTCCTGATCTCGAAGTCCGGACCGAGCGCGTCCACCGTGGCCGGGGAGAGTTCTTCAGCAATGAGGACAACGGGCTTGGTCTCAGACACGGGTCAATCACCTTCGGGTAGTCAGGGATGCCGACCGCGCTGGCTCGGGTCGGCCGTATTGATTCTAGGGGTAGGCAGGGACGGTCGGCGGCGGACCGCAGAGCGGACCGGTGACCGGCCTGAGGGACGACGACGGCCCCTCGCCAACGCCTTCAGTCGACTTCGCGTGGGTTCTGGGCTCGGTGACCCACGCGAAGTCGACTGAAAGCGATCAATGGTGTCCGCTCGATCAGCGGGCCGCGGTGCCCTCGGTGTAGTCGTCGTCCGAGTCCTTCAGCCAGGAGAACATCTGGCGCAGCTCGCGGCCGGTCTTCTCGATCGGGTGGGCCTCGCCGGCGGCGCGCAGCTTCTTGAACTCGGGGCCACCGGCGGCCTGGTCGTCCATGAAGCGCTTCGCGAAGGTGCCGTCCTGGATGTCGGCCAGCACGGCCTTCATGTTCTCCTTGACGGACGGGTCGATCACGCGCGGGCCGGAGACGTAGTCGCCGTACTCGGCGGTGTCCGAGACGGACCAGCGCTGCTTGGCGATGCCGCCCTCGACCATGAGGTCCACGATGAGCTTGAGCTCGTGCAGGACCTCGAAGTAGGCGATCTCCGGCTGGTAGCCGGCCTCGGTCAGGGTCTCGAACCCGTACTGGACCAGCTGGGAGGCGCCGCCGCAGAGCACGGCCTGCTCGCCGAAGAGGTCGGACTCGGTCTCCTCGGTGAAAGTGGTCTCGATGACGCCGGCGCGGGTGCCACCGATGCCCTTGGCGTAGGCCAGGGCCAGGTTCTTGGCGTTGCCGGTGGCGTCCTGCTCCACGGCGACCAGCGCCGGCACACCGCGGCCGGCCTCGAACTCGCGGCGGACCACGTGGCCCGGGCCCTTCGGGGCGACCAGGGCGACGTCCACGCCGGCCGGGGGCTGGATGTAGCCGAAGCGGATGTTGAAGCCGTGGGCGAAGAACAGGGCGTCGCCGTCCTGCAGGTTCGGGGCGATGTGCTCGTTGTAGACCGCGCCCTGGACCTGGTCCGGGGTGAGGATCATGATGAGGTCCGCTTCAGCAGCGGCCTCGGCCACGGAGACGACGCGCAGGCCCTCGGCCTCGGCCTTGGCACGGGACTTCGAGCCCTCGGCCAGGCCGATGCGGACGTCGACACCGGAATCGCGCAGGCTCAGGGAGTGCGCGTGGCCCTGGGAGCCGTAGCCGATGACGGCGACGGTGCGGCCCTGGATGATCGACAGGTCGGCGTCGTCTTCGTAGTACTTGGTGGTCGTCACAGGAAATCTCCTCGTTGTGGATCTGTTGAAGGTGATGGTTGGGGTTGGTTCTGGGGTCAGCTCTTGGGGAGGGCACGGTCGGTCATCGACTTGCCCCCGCGCCCGACGGCGATGGTGCCGGAGCGCACGAGCTCACGGATTCCGAAGGGCTCCAGGACCTCGAGCAGTGCGGACAGCTTGTCGGCCGCGCCGGTCGCCTCGATGGTCACCGAGTCCGTGGAGACGTCCACCACGGAGGCGCGGAAGAGCTCGACGGCCTGGACCACCTGGGACCGGGACGCGGCGTCGGAGCGGACCTTGACCAGCAGGTGGTCGCGCTGGACGGATGCTCCGGACGCGAGTTCGACGACCTTGATGACGTTGACGAGCTTGTTCAGCTGCTTGGTCACCTGTTCCAGCAGGTCGCCCTCGGCGTCCACCACCACGGTGATGCGGGACAGCCCCTCCAGCTCCGAGGTGCCCACGGCGAGGGAGTGGATGTTGAACGCGCGGCGGGCGAAGAGGCTGGTGACGCGCGTCAGCACGCCCGGCAGATCCTCCACCAATACGGACAGCGTATGCCTTGCCATGGTCAGTCCTCCTCGTCCCAGTCAGGGGTCATGTCCTTGGCGACCTGGATCTCGCTGTTGCCCACACCGGCCGGAACCATCGGCCACACCATGGAGTCACGGGAGACCACGAAGTCGACGACCACGGGGCGGTCGTTGATCGCCAGGGCCTGTTCGATCGTGGCGTCCAGGTCCTCCTCGCTCTCGCACCGCAGGCCGACGCATCCGTAGGCCTCCGCGAGCTTCACGAAGTCGGGCACCCGGATGGTGTCGTGCCCGGTGTTCAGGTCCGTGTTCGAGTAGCGGGACTCGTAGAACAGGGTCTGCCACTGGCGGACCATGCCCAACGAGGAGTTGTTGATGATGGCCACCTTGATCGGGATCTTGTTGATCAGGCAGGTGGCCAGCTCCTGGTTGGTCATCTGGAAGCATCCGTCCCCGTCGATGGCCCAGACCACTCGGTCCGGATTGCCGACCTGGGCGCCCATGGCGGCGGGGACCGCGAAGCCCATGGTCCCGAGCCCGGCGGAGTTCAGCCACTGGTGGGGTCGCTCGTACTTCACGAACTGGCTGGCCCACATCTGGTGCTGGCCCACCCCGGCCACGTACACGGCCTCGGACCCGGAGTGCTCGGAGAGGCGCTCGATGACCTTCTGCGGACTCATCAGGCCATCCTCGGTGGGCGTGTAGCCCATCGGGTAGGTCTCGCGGAGCCGATTCAGCACGGTCCACCACTCGGCCAGGTCCGGCTTCCCGGCCTCGGCATGCGTGTCCCGCACGGCATCGGCGAGCTCGGGGATGATCTCCTTGACCGAGCCCACGATCGGCACGTCCGCAGTCCGGTTCTTGGAGATCTCTGCCGGGTCGATGTCAGCGTGGATGATCTTGGCCTTCGGCGCGAAGGAGTCCAGCTGGCCCGTGACGCGGTCGTCGAAGCGGGCCCCGAGCGTGATCAGCAGGTCGGACATCTGCAGGGCGGAGACGGCGGCCACGGAGCCGTGCATGCCCGGCATGCCCAGGTGCTGCTCATGGGAGTCCGGGAAGACGCCACGCGCCGTCAGGGTGGTGACCACGGGCGCGCCGGTCAGTTCGGCCAGCTCGGCCAGCTCGACGCTGGCATGGCCGCGGGAGACGCCGCCGCCCACGTACAGGACCGGACGCTCGGCCCGCTGGATGAGCCGGGCAGCCTCCCGCACCTGCTTGGAGTGGCCACGGACCACCGGCCGGTAGCCCGGCAGGTCGATCTTCGGGGGCCAGGAGAACTCCATCATCGCCTGCTGGGCGTCCTTGGCCACGTCCACGAGGACAGGACCGGGGCGGCCGGTGGTGGCGATGTGGAAGGCCTCGGCCATGGCCTGGGGGATGTCGGCGGCCTTCGTGATCAGCCGGGAGTGCTTGGTGATCGGCATGGTGATGCCGACGATGTCCGCCTCCTGGAACGCATCGGAGCCGATAGCCGTCGAGGCGACCTGGCCCGTGATGAACACGCAGGCCTGGGAGTCCATGTGGGCATCCGCGATGGCCGTCACGAGGTTGGTGGCACCGGGACCCGAGGTGGCGATCGCCACGCCGGGCCGACCCGACGCCAGGTAGTAGCCCTGTGCGGCGTGGCCCGCGCCCTGCTCATGGCGCACCAGGATATGGCGGATGGTGGTGGAGTCCATCAACGGGTCATAGGTCGGCAGGATGGCTCCGCCCGGAAGCCCGAAGACGTCCGTCACGCCCAGTTCCTCCAGCGCCCGCACGATCGCCTGTGATCCGGTCATCTGCACCGGCTCGACGACCCGGTTGAGGCCGGGGACCAGACTGTCGGCCGGCGACTCGTTCCTGTCCCGCCTGTCACGGGCCGTATGGGATGGCATCACCGACGGGGTGATGCGAGGTCCGTTGCTCATTGCTGTGCCTTCTTCGTCACTGCTAGTCCGATGGCTACTCAAAGCCCCTTGGGTGCCCGGCCCGGGTGTCCCCCGGGTCGTCCGCCTGATGGCGGAGAAACCAGTGAAGCCGATGTGGTGGCCGGCCTCGTTCCGCTTCCCCAACAAAAAAACCCCGACGGCGGCCGGTTGGCCTACTCGGGGTTTCGCGCCTGGCAGCGGGCGAACCCGCCGTACCGAACCGTGGTTCAGGCCAGGCGCTGGATAACGACGACTAGTCGTGTGTTGGACATGCGACCAGTATCCCCGAGTGGGTGCTTACGGTGTCAATCTACCGGACACCCGTCTCACATCGTGAGACGGGTGTCCGGTCCGTGGACAATCAACCGAGGTAGGCGCCCTCGGCGGCGGAGTGCACGAGCTTGGCGTACTTGCCGAGCACCCCGGTGGTGAACTTCGGCGGGATCGGCTCCCAGCCGTCCTTGCGAGCCTCCAGCTCGTCCTCCGGGACCAGGAGGTCCAGCGTGCGGGCGGCGATGTCCACGCGGATCCGGTCGCCGTCGCGCACGAAGGCGATCGGGCCGGCGTCGGACGCCTCCGGGGCCACGTGGCCGATGCACAGGCCGGTGGTGCCGCCCGAGAAGCGGCCATCGGTGAGCAGCAGGACGTCCTTGCCCAGGCCGGCCCCCTTGATGGCTCCGGTGATGGCCAGCATCTCGCGCATGCCCGGACCGCCCTTGGGGCCCTCATAGCGGATGACGACGACGTCGCCCGCCTGGAGTTCGTTCGCCTCGAGGGCGTCCATGGCCTGGCGTTCCCGCTCGAAGACGCGGGCGGTGCCCTCGAAGACATCGGCGTCAAAGCCAGCGGACTTCACCACGGCGCCCTCGGGGGCCAGGGATCCCTTGAGGACGGCGAGGCCGCCGTTGTGGTGCAGCGGGTTGTCCAGCGCGCGCAGGACCTTGCCGTCCAGGTCCGGGGGCGTGATGTCCGCCAGGTTCTCGGCCACGGTCTTGCCGGTGACGGTCAGCGCGTCGCCATGGATGAGCCCGGCATCCAGCAGGGCCTTCATGACCACGGGAACGCCGCCCACCTTGTCCACGTCCGTCATGACGTACTGGCCGAAGGGCTTGAGGTCGCCCAGGTGCGGGACCTTGTCACCGATGCGGTTGAAGTCGTCGAGGGTGAGGTCGACGCCGGCCTCGCGGGCGATCGCCAGCAGGTGCAGCACCGCGTTGGAGGAGCCACCGAAGGCCATGGTCACGGCGATGGCGTTCTCGAAGGCCTTCATGGTCATGATGTCCCGCGAGGTGATGCCCAGGCGCAGCAGGTTCACCACGGCCTCGCCGGACTGGCGGGAGAAGACGTCGCGGCGGCGGTCGGCCGAGGGCGGGGCGGCGGAACCGGGCAGGGACATGCCCAGCGCCTCGCCGATGCAGGCCATGGTGTTGGCCGTGTACATGCCGCCACAGGCACCCTCGCCCGGGCAGATGGCCCGTTCGATGGTGTCCAGGTCCTTCTCGCTCATCAATCCCCGGGCGCACGCACCCACAGCTTCGAAGGCATCGATCAGGGTGACCTGCTTCTCCGTGCCGTCCTCCAGGGTGGCGTACCCCGGCATGGTGGACCCGGCATAGATGAACACGCTGGAGACGTCCAGACGGGCGGCGGCCATCAGCATGCCCGGCAGGGACTTGTCACAGCCGGCCAGCAGTACGGAGCCGTCCAGCCGCTCGGCCTGCATCACGGTCTCCACGGAGTCGGCGATGACCTCGCGGGACACGAGCGAGTAGTGCATGCCGTCATGGCCCATGGAGATGCCGTCGGACACGGAGATGGTGCCGAACTCGAGCGGGTAGCCGCCACCGGCGTGGACGCCCTCCTTGGATGCCTGTGCCAGGCGATCCAGCGAGAGGTTGCACGGGGTGATCTCGTTCCAGGAGCTGGCGATGCCGATCTGGGGCTTGGCGAAGTCATCGTCGCCCATGCCGACCGCACGGAGCATGCCGCGTGCGGGGGCGCGCTCCATTCCGTCGGTGACCGCGCGGGAGCGTGGCTTGATGTCCGGGGTGGAGGCACCGGAGTTGCCTCCGCCCTCCGAACCGCCGGGAAGGGTGGTGTCTGCGGTGGGGGTGGTCATGGGCAACATCCTAGGACCGCCCGCCACCGTCGGCCCCCACGTGACACCGCACACGGCACCCCGCACGCATGCCAGCCTCCCGATCCGTAGACTGTCCCCATGGACGGCGAAGACCTGAAGCACCTGCTCCGCGGGGTCTTCGACACCCGCGTGTTCAACCACGGCGACTTCAATCTCGTCTATGCGCAGCCCTCCGGCGCCGGCAATCCCTGGACGATCGGCTATCGCCGGCAGCCTCTCGAGCTACTGCTGTGCCCCGTTGACCTGGACGTTTTGCCCGAGGTGCCGGCCGACACGTCCATCGCGACGGTCGCCCTGGGCAATGTGGCCACCCTGGCGGACACGGGTACCGGCTACCAGGTCGAGACCGTGACCGGTTTCCGGACCTGGTTCGAGGTCTCGGGGGCACCCCGGGTGCCGCTGACGGAGAACCTGCGGGCCCACCTCACCGCCCTCAGGCCGTGCCCGGAGCAGAAAGACGACGACGGCACCCTGGTTCTGGAGCAGGACGAGGACGCCGAGGACTTCCACCAGTTCATGTCCCACTTCATGGACACTCTGGAGTCCTACTACGCCGAGACCGGTGAGACCGGCGACGCCCCTGAGCCGGCCGCGTCCGGAGATCCCCGCCCGTAGTGGCGAAGACCACGCCTGGGCCGATTTCGCCTCCACCACGGTTCTCTGCTAAAGTTTTTCCTCGTTGCACGGACGGTTTATAGGTCCAGAACAACAGGCACCTCTAGCTCAACTGGCAGAGCAATTGACTCTTAATCAATGGGTTCCGGGTTCGAGTCCCGGGGGGTGCACCCACCAGAAGGGCCCCGGTCACAGGACCGGGGCCCTTCTGCAATCCGGCCTCTCCGCCACCGGTAGACGTGCTCCCACGAAGGAGCCACCGGCATCGTTGTGAGAATCGACACGCCCGACGCACTCTCCGTTCACCTTCAGGTCTACCTCCCGTGTCCAAAGCGTGCGACGCTATCGGCTATCGACAGTCGCTGCGATGAGGGAAGATCGAGGTAAACCGGATCGTGAAGCATGGATGGGCACCTGCCGGTGCTGCAACGACGGCACTGGTTCTGCTGGCAGTCTCCGGAGGAGTGGGCACGTCGATGGCTCTTCCGTCACTGGGAACAGAGGTTCCCTCCTCCGCGACGGATTCCACCCACGGCCAGGAGACGCAACGAGGATCCACCTTCCTCCTGCCCGGTTCGCTCGCGCCCGCCACGACCGACCCTTCCGACGGCGGCTCCCCCGGGGACCTCGCTCCGGCGGTAACCGGCTCCTTTGCCACCGCCCAGAGCGCCTACCCCGGCTCCTTCGTCGTCCTATCGGCTTCACAGCAGCAGACGCTGCAGGAACGGACCGGGTCCGCTGACGCCGCCTCGGGCCACGTGCCGGCCTCTGCCCATCGAGGCGCGATCCCCGGTATCAAGGTGGTGATGGACCATCCCGTGTCCGGGCCCATCTCCCTCAGCTCCGCCTTCGGCTGGCGCGTCAACCCGACCGACGTCGGTCCAGCCATGCAGTTCCACATCGGTCAGGACTACCCGGTGGCCTGTGGCACTCCGGTCCGGGCCTCCGCCGATGGCACCGTGCGCTTCGCCGCGGACCGGGGGACCTCCGGACTGCGGATCGACCTCGACCACGGTGACGGCCTGGCCACCGCCTATCACCACAACTCGGTGCTCCTGGTCTCCGCCGGCGACCGGGTGACCCGGGGTGACGTGATCGCCCTGGCCGGGACGACGGGCAACTCCACCGGGTGCCACGTCCACTTCGGCATTACCCTGGACGGCCGGTATCTGGATCCCTCCCTCGTGCTGCCCGCTGTGGCGGGCCAGCCGGCCGCTCTGACCCCGGAGGATCTGAAACGCATCCGCAACGCCTCCCACGGCAATCCGACGACGGCCCCTCCGACCAGCATCGCGTCCGGCCCGAAAGAGTCCGACACCGCTGGCCGCGCCCCCGCACCCCAGGTGAAGGCCGGTCGGCACCAGGAGAACGGGGAGCACAGCAACCAGGAGGACGCCACGGGCGGTTCCGGGGCTCCCCGGCCTGATGCCCCGCCGATGAAAAGGCCCGCACGCCCGTCTGACACGCCCCAGCCGAAGCCGACGCAGCCGAGCAAGCCAAGCAAGCCAAGCAAGCCAAGCAAGCCAAGCAAGCCGACGGTCCCGCAGCCGAGTGCCACAGCCGAACCCACCACGCCGGCGCCCACTCCCACTGCCACCACCACTCCGGCTCCTGCACCCGCCCCCACGTCCACGCCAGTGCCCACGCCCACCCCGACACCCACCCCAACGCCGACACCCACGTCGACGCCGCCTGCCCCGACACCCACCCCGGGGCAGCCAACGGAGTCACCGGCTGCGCCGTCCACCTCGCCGTCCACTCCTGCACCCACCACCTCACCCACCTCCCCGCCGGCCGACCCGGTGCCGGAGCCGGCGGCTCCGAAGGCGCTGGACGAGGTTGAGGCAGCCCGCTGGTGTGTGGACCTGGACCCGGACGACGTCAACGGCGGCTTGGACATCACCGCCGAGACCGTGCTGACGGAGGTCATCGCCGTGTTGAGCGAAGCCGGCGAGCCCGAGCACGTGGATGCACGCCGCCTGGCCGAGGTGGACCCCAGCACCGCCTGGCTGGAGTCCCTCCCCGCATGCTCGGATGAGGACTTCCTCACGGCGGCCACGCCGGCGCCCGCGTCCTCCTGAGCGCCGACGACGCGGTGAGAGCGCGATGAGAGCGCGGCGAGAGCCTTGTATCGACGGTGTACCGCCTGCTCGCCTCGTCAACGTCGCACGCCGGGGAAGCCCTACAGTGGTGCGCATGACTGATCAACAGCGACTCGCCCCGGGCGACACGGCCCCCGCCTTCAGCTTGACCGATCAGGAGGGCAACACCGTCTCCCTCGCGGACTACTCGGGCCAGCGGGTCATCCTGTACTTCTACCCGGCGGCTGCCACGCCCGGCTGCACCACCCAGGCCTGCGACTTCCGTGACAACCTCGCGGCATTCATGGCCGAAGGCTTCGCAGTGGTGGGAATCTCCCCTGACGGGCCGGCCAAGCTGACGAAGTTCGCCGAGGCCGAGTCGCTGGCCTTCCCCCTGCTCTCGGACGAGGACCACGCCGTGGCAGCGGCCTACGGCGCCTGGGGAGAGAAGAAGAACTACGGCAGGATCTACGAGGGTCTCATCCGCTCCACCGTGGTGGTGGGTGCCGACGGCACCGTGGAGCTGGCTCAGTACAACGTCCGGGCGACGGGACACGTGGCCAAGCTCCGCCGGGATCTCCACCTCGCCTGAGTCGTCTCAGGGCCGCCCCGGGACTCCTCAGGAAGGCCTCAGCGCCACCGTCCTTTCCTGACCACGGTGCCTCGGGCCCACGACGGATCGGCTTCCGCCCCAGCGGGTATGATGGGCCGTTGTTCCCGTCAGCGGGGACCTGCGGGCGTGGCGGAATTGGCAGACGCGCTGGATTTAGGTTCCAGTGTCTTCGGACGTGGGGGTTCAAGTCCCCCCGCCCGCACCAGAAGTACCAGACCCTTTCACCTCAGTTTCAGGGAGGCCCGGACGCGTGGAGATCTCGCGCCGCACCGTCATCACGTCCCTGGCGGCAGCGTTCGTCTTGCCGATGACCGGGTGCGCGGCCCAGATCCGCAGCGAATCCGATCCGGAGGGCTCCAGTCCGCCGCCTTCGGCGTCCCCCGCTCCAGCCACGGTTCCCGTGACCATCGGCGTTCCCGCCCGGCCCCAGTCGCTGGACCCGTCCCTCACCGTGGACGCAGAGTCCCATCGCAGCACGCGCCAGGTCCTGGAGACGCTCCTCGGGGTGGACCACAACACGGGGGCCCCGATCCCCCACCTGGCCAGTGACTGGACGGTCTCCGACGACGGCCGGCGCTACACCTTCTCCCTCACCCCGGATGTCGAATTCCATGACGGCACCGCGTTGACCGCCGAGGTCGTCGCGGCCAACTTCGAGCGGTGGGCCCGGTTGCCCGGACTCCTGGGACAGGACCGACTCGACCGGTTGCCCCGACTGGCCTTCGCCTCCGTCTTCGGGGGTTATGCCGGAGACGAGCAGTGCCGCTACGTCGAGTGCCAGACCGTCGGTGAGCGGACGGTGTCCCTCGTCCTGTCCGAACCGATCGTCTTCCTCGCCGCAGCACTCACCTCCCCGCCGTTCGCCCTCAGTTCGCCCGGCTCCTGGGTCGAGTTCGACCGCGCCCTGGCGGACACAGAACCCGGCGAGCTCCCGGACGCCCGACCGGCAGGGACGGGCCCGTTCCGCTGGGGCGAGGTATCGGCAGGCGGTACCGGCAAGGCCGACGGTGCCGACGAGCCCACCGGGGAGCACCTGCTGGTGCTGGAAGCCGACCCGGACTACCGTGGCCGGCCATCCGCCGTCGGACCGGTGACCCTGTCGATGATCACCGGCGTCCAGCAACGGCTCCGGGAGTTGCGCCGCGGCCGCCTCGATGCCTTCGATTACGTCTCCCCGTCCACCCTGCGCCCGCTGGTGCAGGGAGGTGCGCAGGTACTCCAACGGGATCCCTTCTCCGTCCTGTACCTGGGGATGAACACCCAGCATCCGATCCTGGGCCAGCTGTATGTCCGTCAGGCCGTGGCGCACGCCCTTGACCGGAGGGCCCTGGCTGAGGAGTACTTCCTGGCGGGGTCCTCACGGGCCGACGAGTTCGTCCCTCCGTCCCTGGGGGTGGCCCATCCGCAGCTGACGACGTACGGCTATGACGCCGAGAAGGCCCGGGAGCTGCTGGAATTGGCCGGGTACCGCGGTGAGCCGCTGGAATTCCTGTACCCCGTGGAGACGTCACGGCCCTACCTGCCCTCCCCGGAACCCGTGTACGCCCGTATCGCCGAGGACCTGGCGAACGTCGGACTCGTCCTGGAACCGGTGCCTGTCCGGTGGGAGGACGGCTATCTTGACCGGCTGACCTCAGACACTGGCCGGGCCTTCCACCTGTCCGGCCGAACCGGTGAGTACCGCGATCCGCACCATTTCCTCGAGCCACTCTTCGGCAGTCACTCCACCGAATTCGGCTACTCGAACCCGTTCGTGGTCGAGACCCTGGCCGAGGCCGTGTCCAGTAGGGATGCCGAGACCCGCACTGCCCTGTATCGGCGCGGTGCGGAATCTCTGGCATTGGACCTGCCCGCCCTGCCCCTGGTGTATCCGATCTCCGCGGTCGCCTCGGGACACACGCTGGTCTCCTACCCGACCTCACCGGTATTGGACGAGCGTTTCGACCGGATCGTTCCCGTGGATCAGACCAGTCCGCGCCGGTAGTAAAGTCAAGGGCAGACCCCTATCTGTCACCCATCCGTAACCCTGGGAGAGAATCGTGAGCCAGCAGTCTGCCGCAACCACCTACGACGTTGTCCTGGTGGGGGGTGGCATCATGAGCGCCACGCTGGGGACCTTCCTGCAGCAGCTGCAGCCGGACTGGTCGATCGGTCTGTTCGAGAACCTCAACCAGGCCGGTCTCGAGTCCTCTGACCCGTGGAACAACGCCGGCACTGGTCACGCTGCCCTCTGCGAGCTGAACTACTCCCCGCTGGGCGCCGATGGCACGGTTGATCCGACCAAGGCACTGGCCATCAATGAGCAGTTCCAGGTCAGCCGCCAGTTCTGGTCCTACCTGGTCAACGAGGGCAAGCTCGGCGATCCGAAGACCTTCATCAATCCCCTGCCGCACATGAGCTTCGTGTGGGGCAACGACCACGCCGACTACCTGAAGACTCGCCACGAGTCCCTCAGCGCCAACCCGCTGTTCGAGACCATGGAGTACACGGAGGACCCGGACACCATCCGCGGCTGGGCCCCGCTGCTCATCGACGGCCGCAAGGGCGGCCAGCGGCTGGCCGCCTCCCGCCAGACCAACGGCACGGACGTGGACTTCGGCTCGCTGACCCGGCAGCTGACCACCAACCTGGCCAATTCCGGTGTGGACGTGCGCTTCGGCCACAAGGTCACCTCCGTGGACCGCGGCACCGACGGCCGATGGGAACTCAAGGTCAAGAACAAGGCCGCCGGCGAGTCCTTCACCGCCCAGGCCCGCTTCGTCTTCCTGGGCGCCGGGGGCGGCGCCCTGCACCTGCTGCAGTCCTCCGGAATCCCGGAGGGCAAGGGCTTCGGCGGCTTCCCCGTCTCCGGCAAGTTCCTCAAGTGCACTGACGAGTCGATCGTCAACCAGCACATGGCCAAGGTCTACGGGCAGGCCTCGGTCGGCGCCCCACCGATGTCCGTTCCGCATCTGGACACCCGCTTCGTGGACGGACGCCGTTCGCTGCTGTTCGGCCCCTACGGCGGATTCTCCTCGAACTTCCTGAAGTCCGGGTCCTACCTGGACCTGCCGCTCTCGGTCCGGGCGCACAATCTGTTGCCCATGCTCAACGTCGCCAAGGACAACGTGGACCTGGTGAAGTACCTCGTCACCGAGGTCACCAAGAGCCAGGTCAAGAAGGTTGACGCCCTCCAGGACTTCTACCCGCTCGCCAACGGCGGCGACTGGGAGATGATCACCGCTGGCCAGCGGGTGCAGGTCATGAAGAAGGACCCGCAGAAGGGCGGCGTGCTGCAGTTCGGCACCGAGGTCGTCACGGCGGGCGACGGCTCGATCGGCGCCCTGCTGGGGGCCTCCCCGGGCGCATCCCAGGCGGCCCCGATCATGGTCGGACTGTTGGAGAAGTGCTTCCCCGCCATGATGGAGACCTGGAAGCCGAAGCTGCAGGAGATGATTCCTTCCCGCGGCCACCGGCTCAACGAGAACCGGTCCCTGATGGAAGAGGTCGAGCAGGCCACCAACGCCGCGCTCAAGCTCGCCTGACCGGGCCCGCGCGGTCCGGCACTCGGACCTGAAGATGTGAGCCCTGCTGGGTCTTCTGCACCTCGAGCCGGTAACCGATGTCCTGCTTCATCCGGTCCACGTGGCTGACGATGCCGATGGTCCGGCCACCGGCCTGCAGTCCGTCCAGGACGTCCATGACGTCAGCCAGGGTGGCGCTGTCCAGGGATCCGAAGCCCTCGTCCACGAACAGGGTGTCCATGTCCACGCCCCCGGCCTCGGCCTGAACGGTGTCCGCCAGTCCCAAGGCCAGGGCCAGCGAGGCCATGAACGTCTCCCCGCCGGACAGGGTCGAGGCGGCCCGCTCGTCCTCGGTGTACCGGTCGAACACCGTGATGTCGAGCCCGCGGATGCCGCGGCCCCGGGCCGAGTCGTCGTGGCGCAGCTCGTACCGCCCCTGGGTCATGCCCAGGAGCCGTTCCGTGGCGGCTGCGACCACCTCCTCCAGGCGACCGGCCAGCACATAACTGCCGAGAGTCATCTTGTAGGAGTTCTCCCCCGCGCCGCGGACGAGCCTGAGCAGCCCCTCCGTCTCTTCGAGGTCCGCCACCTGGCCGGCGGAGCGCCCGGCGACCTCAGTCAGCACGCCGGTCTGCCGGACCGTCTGCCGGTGCAGTGACTCCAGCAGGCCGACCCGTTCGCCTGCGGCATCACGATCCTGCGTGGCGGCGTCCAGGGCGGCCTCGAACTGTGACACCTCCTGCTCCGACGGCGGTTCGACGCCGGCCCGGAGAAGCTCACGTCCGCGTTGCACCGGCTCACTGGCAGCCAGTTCGGCCAGACGTGCCTCCTCGTGGTCCCAGTCCCGGACGCAAGCCGAGAGCCGCGTCTCCTCCTCGGACGGCAGCACGGCGGCACGAACGTCCTCGACCGTCGCGAATGGACTCGCCCCCAGCTCAACGGAGAGGTGCTCGGCGGCCTGAAGGGCCAATGACCGGTGTGTGGATTCAGCAGCCGCAGCGGCGACCACAGCGTCCACGAGTTGCTTGGACGTCTCCAGTTCCCGACGCACCTCGCCCAGGTCGGTCCGGCCGTCCAAGGCGTCTGCCACCACCCGGCGGAGGCGGTCGATCTCCTCGTCCGCCGTCGTCAACCGGGTCTGCGCCGCAGCAAGGTCTCCGCGGGCCTTCTCGGCGGCCTTGGCCTGGGCCAGCTGGTCCTTCTCGTTCTGCCGCACGGCGGTACGGGCCGCCTCGAGGTCCCGGGCTGCTTGCTGTGCGGCAGACACCGCATCCTGCGCCCGGCCCAGAGCAACCTCGGCGTCCTGGGGCGACAGGCCGGCCGAGGCCAGCCGGCTGGATTCGGCCGTCCGGCGCGCCTCGTCCACGGCGGCCTCAGCGCGCCGTCGAGCTGCGGTGAGCTCGTCCATGTCCTGACGGGCCCGGTCCTGGGCCTCGGCGGAGATCTCGGAGCCTCCCGGGGCCGCCGGGGATGGGTGGTCCACGGAGCCGCACACCTGACACGCCTCGCCGTCCTGCAAGGCAGCCGCCAGCAGTGAGGCGGCCCCGGCCAGCCGCCGCTCGACGACGTCCTGCCAGGCATCCACGGCGGCCTGGGCCTGATCGGTGGCAGTCCGCAGGGAATCCTCGGCGGCCGCCCTGGCGTGGTGGTCCCGCTCATGGGCCAGCGCTGCTTCCTTTTGGGCGGTGGCCTGCTCGAGCAGTAACCGGGCGGGGCCCAGGCCCGCGGCCGGACTGGCCAGGTCCTCGAGGCGCTGGTGCAGGCTTCGCTGCGCTGCCACCAGGACGTCCCGTTCGGTCTCAGCTGAAGTGGCCGTGCGGGTCGAGACCTCGATGGAGTCGACCAGCCGGGCGCGCTCCCCCTCGGCCCGGGTCAGGGCTGCGGCGTCCCGCTCGCGGTCGGCCAGCCGGTTGAGGTCCCGTTCGGCCTGTTGGCGCAGGTCGTCGAATCGGGAGGCCAGGCCGGTCGGGGTCTCGTCCCTGGCCCCAGCCCCGGCCTGGTCCCCGTCCCCGGCCCGGCCCCCGTCCCCGGCCCGGCCCCAGACTCGGTCCCATGCCAGGCACCGTTCATCGGCCCACGCCCGTTCCAGGGCACGGTCCAGAGCCGCACGATGCTCCCGGTGGGCGTCCTCGGCCGCCCGGGCCTCCGTGGCCCTGCGGTTCACGGGCACTGCCGCCCGGTGCTGTTCGACGGCAGACCTGGCGGAAACCGTGGATTCCCTCGTCTCCTCGTGGCGGCTGGTCCGGTCTGCCCAGGCCTGTGCAGCCTGCAGGTCCTGCCGGGTCCGGCTCACCGCGTCCAGGGCCCGTTGTGCACGGGACGCCTCCACCACGGCGTCATGGCGTGCGGTCCGGGAGTTCTCCAGGGCGGCGGCCACGGAGGTCGTCGACTGGGACACGAGCTCGGTGTCCGGCCACCCCTCCGGCTCGGCCTCGGACCCCCACCAGCCCGCCCCCAGACCGTCGTGCAGCGAATACAGGAGATCCTGACGGGCCGTGGCCACGCGATCCCGGTCCCGCCGCGCAGCTTGTTCCAGAGCCTGCTGCCGTGTGGCCAGGGACGTCGCGACCCCGTCATACCGGCCCGTGCCGAAAAGCTTGCGCAGCAGCGTCTCCTTCTCCTGGGAGCCGGCCCTCAGGAAGGCGGCGAACTCCCCCTGGGGCAGCAGCACGACGCGCATGAACTGCTCGGCGTCGAGGTAGAGCTCCTGGCGCAGCAGCTGGCCGATCTCGTCCGCCCGCACGGAGACCTCGGCCCACTCACCGTCCCGTAACTCACGGAGCACCGCACCGGCCTTCTCCTCGGTCAGGCTGATGCCGGCGTCGCCCTGGCGTTGCCGCTTGGCCCGACGCCGGTACTTCGGCCACCGCAGGACCTCGAAGTTCCGGGCGCCAATGGTGAAGTCCAACAGGACCTCGGGCCGCATCCCGATCGGGGACTGGGTGCTCGCCAGCCCCTCGGCGCTCCGGCCACCGGGGACCGTTCCGTAGAGCGCGAAGCAGATACCGGCCAGCACAGTGGATTTTCCGGCACCGGTGGGGCCGTCGAGCAGGAACAGTCCGGCCTCGTTGAGTTCGGAGAAGTCGATGGCCTCCCGTCCGGCGAAGGGCCCGAATGCCTGCAGCTCGAGTCGATGGATCCTCATGCGGCACTCCCCTCGTCCTCAAGCTCGTTCCGGCTCTCCGCCAACGCGGTCGTCAACAGCGCTGTCTCGGACGCGGATGCCGGGCGCTGCCGCACATGCTCCACGAATCCGGTGCACACCTCGAGGTCCGAGGTCGCGGCCGCCAGCCGGGCGGCGTAGGTCGACTTCCTCGCAGCGGCGCCGACGTCAGGATCGAGGACGAAGTTCAGCAGTCCGTCGAAGCGCTCCTTGAGCCGGCGGTAGGCCTGCGGGGGGCGCACCGGGTCCGTGACGGTGATCTGGCACCAGCGGTCCTCCGCCCACGCGTGGTCCGGATCGTCCATCAGGTCCTCGATCCGTCCACGCAGGACGGCAAGCTTCCTCCCGGCGGACCAGTCCACGGTCTCGACGCCCGTCACCGAGCCTCCGGCCGTCCTCACGAGCAGCCCACCCTTGGTGTGGTTGGCCTCGGAGAAGGAGTACGGCAGCGGCGATCCCGAGTACCGCACCGTCTCCGCCATCCGCTGGCGACCATGCAGGTGGCCCAGCGCCACGTAGTCGATTCCCTCGAAGACCGAGACCGGCACCTGGCCGAGGGTGCCCACCAGTAACTCCTCCGATGGGCAGTCCGCCTGCCACTCTTGTTCCTCGGGCGCCTGTTCCTCGGGCGCCTCGCCCTGCGGGAGGTCCGCGCCGATGTCCCGCTCACTGTCCGAGCCGGCACCGCCCGCAGCGAAGAGATGGGCCATGGCGATCACGGCGGCCTCCTGATCCTGGCTGCCGAACCGCGTATCGGCGTCCTCGTGGATCCTGCGCACCGCCTCTGCCGTGACCGCCGTGTGGTTCGGATCCACCTCCCACACCTGGCCGGCGTGCCGGGGTTCGAGGTAGGGCACACCGTAGACGGCGACCAGGCCGCCGTCGGGATCATCCAGCACCACCGGTGCGGTGACCTGGTCCATCCGCGTCCGGAAGTGCACCCCGGAGGCGCCCATGAGGTGGCCGCCGAAGCCCAGCCGGATGGCGGAATCGTGATTTCCGCTCGTCAGCACCACGACCGCCCCGGCGCTCACCAGCTCCGCAAGGGCCCGGTCGAGGATCTCCACGGCGTCAGCGGCGGGCAGGGCACGGTCATACACGTCCCCGGACACCAGGACCAGGTCCACGCCCCGTTCCCGAACCGTGGCCGCCATCTGGCCGAGGACCTCACGCTGTGCCTGGAGCAGTCCGGTTCCGTGGAACGAGCGGCCCAGATGCCAGTCAGAGGTGTGCAGGATCAACATGGACACCACGCTATCCGTCGCCCGGGACGCGCTGGGCACTTCTCCACACCTGGTCCTGCCGTTGTGGTCCTGCGATGCGGTCCAGCGAGGCGGTCCTGCGATGCCTCAGGCAGTGCCTACGATGGAGGTCATGAGCGAATCCGCCGCGCCGTCCTCCCCCTCCTACCCCTCACGGGTGCTGGGCCTGCTGTCCGGCGGTGCCGCCGGGGACGCCCTGGGATACACCGTCGAGTTCTCCTCGCTGGCGCAGATCCGTGCCGAGCACGGTGACGGCGGGCTGACGCACCCCCTCCAGGTCCCCGCCATCCGCGCGGGCGGGACGGTCCCCATCAGCGACGACACGCAGATGACGCTCTTCGTCCTCGACGGACTGCTGGACTGGATCGAGTGGGCCAACGAGGGCTCCATGGCCGATCCCGCCGCCTGCGTGTGGCTCTCCTGCCTGCGCTGGTACCGCACCCAGACCGGCACCCTCCCTGAGGGAGCCCCCGAGCCGCCCACTCGCTGGCTCGAGGAGCACCCGGAGATGCACGTGCGCCGGGCCCCCGGCAAAGCCTGCCTGTCCGGCCTGTCGTCGCGGGACATGGGCCTGCCCCACCAGCCGCAGAACCCAGAGTCGAAGGGCTGCGGGACCGTCATGCGCTCGGCCCCCTACGGCATGGTCCCCGGGCTGGAGGACACCATGGTCGTGTCCCTCGCCCGCCGTGGCGCCGTCCTGACCCACGGTCACCCCGCAGCCTGGACCTCTGCCGCCGCCTTCGGCCTGATGATCTCCCGGCTCATGGCCGGGCACGCGCTTGACGCGTCCGTCACCGCCGCGCTGGAGTGGCTGGACACCGTGCCCGACGACGGCGGCACGGCCGCGGCGGTCCGTGCGGCTGTCGCTCTGGCCGGGACTCGCGGATCTGACGGATCTGACAAGGCTGGCGCATCGAGCGGGTCAAGTTCTGTTCCGACTGAGTTGGGCGAGGGCTGGGTGGCCGAGGAGGCCTTGGCCATCGCGGTCTACGCCGCGCTGGTGACTGACGGTGGCGACACCGCGGTGGACGCGGACATCCAGGCGCTAGCACCCCTGCATCTCCGGGCGGCCCTGCACCTGGCCGTCAACCACGGCGGCGATTCCGATTCGACCGCCTCCCTGGCCGGCCAGCTCCTCGGGGCCCGCTACGGGATGGGCATCTTCCCCGACGCCGCCGTTCCGGCATGGATCGGCGAGCGGGAGATCGTGGCCGAGGCCGCGGAGCGATGGATCGCCGCGACCAGCTGAGCCGGAGCGCGATCAGAGGGCTGGTATCAGAGGCCGGCATCAGAGTCCGGCATCAGAGTCCGACGCTGATGTACTTCGTCTCCAGGAACTCGTCGATGCCGCTGAATCCGCCCTCGCGGCCCACCCCGGACTCCTTGACACCGCCGAAGGGTGCCGCCGGGTTGGAGACCACCCCGCGGTTGAGCCCGACCATCCCCGTCTCCAGTGCGTGGCTGACGCGGAAGCCTCGCGCCAGGTCGGTGGTGTAGAGGTACGAGACCAGCCCGTAGGGGGTGTCGTTGGCGATCGCCACGGCCTCCTCCTCGGTGTCGAACTCGGAGAGCGCGGCCACGGGACCGAAGATCTCGGCACTGCACATCTCGGCGTCGGCCGGCACCCCGGTGAGCACCGTCGCCGGAAAATAGTGACCCGGCCGGTCCACGGCCTGGCCGCCCAGCTGCACCTCAGCCCCGCGCCCGACGGCGTCGCGCACGAGTTCGGTGACCTTGTCCACGGCCCCGGCGTTGATGAGCGGCCCCACGACCACACCGTCATCCACGCCGCGCCCGAGCGGCAGCTCGGCCATGCGCCGGGTGAGCCGATCGGCGAAGTCCGCGGCCACCGAGCGCTGGACCAGGATGCGGTTGGCGGCGGTGCAGGCCTGGCCGATGTTGCGCATCTTGGCCTGCATCGCCCCCTCCACGGCGGCGTCCAGGTCGGCATCCTCGAAGACCAGGAACGGGGCGTTGCCGCCCAGTTCCATCGAGGTGCGCATGACGGTCTTCGCGGCGAGTTCGAGCAGTCCCTTGCCCACCTCGGTGGAGCCGGTGAAGGACAGCTTGCGGGACCTCGGGTCGAGGATCAGGGGGGTCATCACGTCATTGCTGCGCTTCGTGGTGACCACGTTGACCACTCCGTCCGGCACTCCGGCGCGGACGAGGATCTCGGCCAGGGCCAGGATGGACAGCGGGGTGTGGGAGGCGGGCTTGATCACGCAGGTGCAACCGGCGGCCAGCGCCGGGCCGATCTTGCGGGTCCCCATGGCCAGGGGGAAGTTCCACGGCGTGATCAGGATGCAGGGTCCCACCGGCTCGCGGGCCACCAGGAAGCGGGAGTCGCCGGCCGGGGCGGTCATGTAGCCGCCGTCGATCCGCACCGCCTCCTCAGCGAACCAGCGGAAGAACTCAGCGGCGTAGGCCACCTCACCGCGGGCCTCGGCCAGGGGCTTGCCCATCTCCAGGGTCATGACCAGGGCCAGCCGGTCGGTCTCCTCCATCATGAGCCGGTGCGCCCGGCTCAGGATCTCGCTGCGCTGCCGTGGCGCGGTCGCAGCCCAGTCGGCCTGGGCCCTCGCCGCGGCATCCAGGGCGCTGGCGGCCTCCTCCGGGCTGGCGTCGGCCACCTCGGTGAGGACCTCTCCCGTGGACGGGTCCTCCACGGGCATGGTCCGGGCGGTGGTCTGCCACCGGCCGCCGGCGAACAGGCCGGTCGGCACGGAGGCGATGGCCTCGGCCTCGGTGGTTGAAGAGGGGGTTGACTGGCGCATGGGCTGCCTCCGCGTCGTGGATCCTTGCCGGTCAGCCCATCGTAGAAGTACTGTCAACACCCAACCGCAGCCACCGACCCAGTACCCACTCCTCACACCGGAGGCTCATCTATGACCGCGTTGTCACCCCACCTGAAGCAGGCCAGTCCCGTGATCGTGGACCATGCCCTCGGAAGTTGCCTCTACGACCAGGACGGGCGACGGTTCCTCGACTTCACCGCCGGCATCGGGGTGGTCAGCACGGGCCACTGCCATCCGCGCGTGGTGGCAGCCGCCCAGGAGCAGGTGGCCTCCCTCATCCACGGCCAGTACACGACCGTCATGCACCGGCCCCTCCTTGAGCTCACGGAGGAGCTGGCTGGGGTGTTGCCGGACCACCTGGACTCGCTGTTCTTCGCGAACTCCGGCAGCGAGGCCGTGGAGGCGGCCCTGCGCCTGGTCCGCCAGGCGACCGCACGGCCGAACGTCATCGTGTTCCACGGCGGGTTCCACGGCCGCACGGTGGCCGCCTCGACCATGACCACCTCCGGCACGCGGTTCTCCGCCGGGTTCAGTCCCCTGATGTCCGGGGTGCACATCGCCCCGTTCCCCACCGCCTACCGCTATGGCTGGAGCGAGGAGGAGGCCACGGCCTTCGCCCTGCGGGAGCTGGACTACCTCTTCGCCACCGTGACGTCCCCGCAGGAGACGGCCGCGTTCATCGTGGAGCCGGTCCTCGGCGAGGGGGGCTACATCCCCGGGAACACCGCCTTCTTCGCCGGACTGCGCGAGCGGGCGGACCGGCACGGCATCCTGCTGGTCATGGACGAGATCCAGACCGGGTTCGGCCGCACCGGACGGTACTTCGGGCACCAGCACTTCGACGTCTCCCCGGACATCATCACCTTCGCCAAGGGCATCGCATCCGGCTTCCCGCTGTCCGGGATCGCCGCCACCGAAGAGGTGATGGCCCGCGCCTGGCCGGGGTCCCAGGGGGGCACCTACGGTGCCAACGCCGTGTCCTGTGCGGCCGCCGTCGCGACCCTGCGGGTGATCGAAGACGAAGGGCTCGTGGGCAACGCCGCCGAACGCGGCACCCAATTGCTCGACGGCGCGCGGTCGGCTGCCGCGGCCGGCTCCCCCGGCGCCGCAGGGATCGGCGACGTCCGTGGGCTGGGGCTGATGGTGGGCAGCGAGTTCACCAACGACGACGGCACCCCCGATCCGGCCCGGGCCAAGGCCGCCCTGACCGTGGCGGCGGACAAGGGCCTGCTGATGCTGACGTGTGGCGCCTACATGAACGTGGTCCGGATGATCCCGCCGCTCGTGGTCACCGCGGAGGAGATCGACGAGGGGCTGGGCCTGTGGTCCGAGGTCCTCGCGGAGATCTAGGGGATTCGGATGCCACGTCACCTCATCCTCACGCTCGCCACCCGCCAGGTCTCCTGCCGGGTCCGGCTGCTCGACGACCTCGCTCCGGTCACGTGTGCGGCCGTCTGGGATGCCCTCCCGCTGGCCGGCGACGCCTATCACGCCAAGTTCGCCCGTAACGAGGTGTACGCCCTGCTGCCCCGCATCATGGCGGCGCCCCGGCGGGAGAACCCCACGGTCACGCCGGTCCCCGGGGACGTGTGCCTGTTCGACTTCGAGCCCTGGGAGATCGGCAACCCCGCCTACGGCTACGCGCCCGGCACCACCGCCCATGAGGACCAGGGCGCCACAGACCTGGCCCTGTTCTACGACCGGAACAACCTTCTCCTCAACGGCGACGTCGGATGGGTCCCGGGCAATGTGTTCGGCACGGTCGTGGCCTGGCCGGACGGCGCGGACGGTTCACCAGACGGTTCACCGGGCGGCACCGGGCTCGAGGCCATGGCCGCGGCCTGCAACGACCTGTGGCGGAACGGATTCGCGGGCGAGCGGCTGGTGTTCGAGCGCGAGTAGGGGCTACTGCTCCAGCTCCAGCAGCCACTCCACGAACCGCGCGACCGCCAGCACAAGGTCGTCAGAGTGCCGCGGACCCACGATCTGCAGCCCCGCGGGCAGCCCGGCGGCGGTGACGCCCACGGGGATGCTGATGGCCGGCTGCTGGGTGAGGTTGAACGGGAAGCTGAATGTCGCCCACTGCGGCCAACGCTCCAGTCCGCTGCCGGGCGGGACCTCGTGCCCGGCCTCGAACGCCGGGATCCCCACGGCGGGGGTGAGCAGCACATTGTGCTCCTCGTGGAAGGAGCCCATCGTGATCCCGGCCTGTGCGGCGACGTCCCGGGCCCGGAGGTACTCGACCGCGCTGATCCGCTCCCCCCGGTCCCAGACCCGGCCCAGACCCGGGTCGACCTTCTCCCGGGTGCCGGGCGAGGTCGCGGCCATCGTGTCCAGCAGGGTGGCGGCCCCGCTGGCCCACAACACCTCGAACGCCTCGATCGGATCCGTGAAGCCTGGATCGGCCTCGGTGACGGGCAGTCCCGCCTCGTCGATCCGCCGCACCACCGCGTCCACCACGGCCGCGACCTCCCTGTCCACGGTCGCGTAGCCGAGGTCACGCGAGTAGGCCACGTGCAGTCCGGCCACCTCCCGGTTGAATTCTCCGCGGAAGGTCCGTGGCGGCGGCGCCAGCGAGGTGGGATCCCGGGGGTCCGGCAGCGCCAGGATGTCCATCATCAGGGCCGCGTCCTCCACCGTGCGCGTCATCGGCCCGGCATGGGCCAGCGGACCGAACGGACTGGCCGGGTACAACGGGATCCGCCCGTGGGTGGGCTTGAAGCCCACGATGCCGCAGAAGGAGGCCGGGATGCGGACGCTGCCGCCGCCGTCGGTCCCCACGGAACACGGCCCCATGCCAGCGGCCACCGCGGCCGCAGAACCACCGGAGGAGCCGCCGGCGGTCAACCGCGGATCGGCGGGATTGCGGGTGATGCCCGTCAGCGGACTGTCCGTGACCGCCTTCCAGGCGAGCTCCGGCGTCGTGGTCTTGCCGAGGAAGACCATGCCGTCCGCGCGGAGCCGGGCCGCGACGGGCGAGTCCACCGTCCACGGCTGGTCAGGATCGATGGACCGGGAACCCCGTAGGGTGGGCCAGCCGTCCGTGAGGAAGATGTCCTTGATGGAGACCGGTACGCCGTCCAGGAGCCCCTGAGGGTGGTCACTGAGCCACCTGGCCTCGGACGCGCGGGCCTGATCCAGGGCGCGGTCACCATCCACGAGGCAGTAGGCCCCGAGATCGCCGTCCGCCGTCTCGATCCGGTCCAGGATCGCGGTGGTGGCCTCCACGGGTGAGAGTGACCGGCTCCCATAGGCGGCCACGAGCTCGACGGCGGTCATCTGGGTGGGGTCCATCTGCAGCTCCCGGTAGGTGACATGGTGTTCGGTGACATCGTGCGGACGGCTTCGCGGACACTCAGGTTTGCGGCCGTCATGTCCCCGCATTATGGGGGTTTGATCTGCGCGGATGGAAGGGCCCACACGTCGTGACCGGCCCATGGTCGCGAGGACGGTGCCGCCCCTATGATTCAGCCCATCATCAACTCGGCAGACTGACGTGGAAGAGGGCGAGGGCCGGCGGTGGACCTGTCAGACATCGATTTCGACGGTCCCGTGACCCAGCGCGGCATCGGTGTGATCGCCCCCTTCGACCTGGCCCTGGAGCGGGAACTGTGGCGGTGGACGCCGTTGGACGTCAGCCTCCACCTCGCCCGGACGCCCTTCGAGCCGGTCCCGGTTAGCCTGGAGATGGCCGAGCTCGTCTCCGAGAAGCGGCACATGCAATCGGCCACCCGGGACGTGCTCGGCGTGGACCCCGAGGTCGTGGCCTACCTGTGCACCTCCGGCAGCTTCATCCACGGGCTCGGGTACGAGTCCGAGCTCCGCCGGTCCATCCTGGAGGCTGGAGCTCCCGACGCCGTCACCACCTCCGGCGCCCTGGCGGAGGCCGTGCGGGCGCTGGGGCTGCGGCGGGTCTCGGTGATCACCCCCTACGACGCCGACCTGACGGACCGCCTGGTCGCCTTCCTCGGCGAACTCGGGGTGGCCGTGCCGCAGAGCCATTACCTCGGCCTGGGCGGCGGGATCTGGCGGGTCAACTACCGCACCGTGGCCGAGCTCATCCTCGCAGCCGACACCCCCGACTCCGAGGCCGTCTTCGTCTCCTGCACCAACCTGCCCACCTATGACATTGTCGAACCGCTCGAACGCCGGCTCGGCAAGCCCGTCCTGACCGCAAATCAACTGACCGTCTGGGCCTGCCTCGGCCGCATGGGCCTGCCGATGGTCGGCCCGGGCCGCTGGCTGGCCGACGTCTTCCGAGAGGAATCCCCCTCATGACCACCATCGGCATCATCTACCCGGATCATGCGGCCGAGGACGAATACCCGGCGGCGGCGAGCCTGCTCGGCATGCGCCTGCCGCTCGCGCACGTCTACGGCACCGACCTCCACGCGGTTCCGGAACTCCTCGATCTGGGCAGCCCGGAGAAGCTCGCGGAGGGGGTCTCGCGGCTGCTCGCCGCCGTGGCAGCGGACGCGGTGGGCCCGGTGGACGCGGTGATGTGGGCCTGCACCTCCGGCAGCTTCGTCTACGGCCACGAGGGCGTTCGCCAGCAGGCCGACCAGCTGGCCGAGGCAGCCGGGGTGCCGGCGGCGAGCACGTCGCAGTCGTTCGTGGCCGCCGTGGCCGCGCTCGGCGTGGGACGGGTGGCTGTGGCGGCCAGCTACCCGGAGGAGGTGGCGGTGCTCTTCACCGACTTCCTGGCGGCCGCGGGGATCGAGGTGGTGGCCCGGGGCAGTGCCGGGATCGACACGGCGGCGGAGGTGGGCTCCCTGGACGGCGCCCGAGTGATGGATCTGGCCCTGCAGAACGACCATCCGGCCGCCGAGGCCCTGCTCATCCCGGACACGGCCATGCACACGCTGGACGTGCTGACCGCAATCGAGGACCGGTTGGGAAAGCCCGTCCTCACGGCCAACCAGGTCACGATCTGGCACGGTCTCCGGCTGGCCGGATCGTCGGTGGTCTCGGACCGGCTGGGCGCGTTGTTCACGCAGGTGTAGTGGTGCCGGCGGTGCCCGTTGAGGCGGTGCCTGAAACCGAGAGCGGGCGTTGCTGCCGAACTTGATGCGGCAGCGCCCGACGCGGCTAGGGAATGGTGATCTGGCGACCGGCGAGCGCCTCCAGGTTGGCGCTGGCGAATCCCCAGGCACTGCGCCGGGGACTCATCCTGGCGCCGCTCCATTCCGCGAGCATGTAGGCCACCTTGCCCTGCATCTCCTGCCGCAGGCGCCGGAACGAGTCCTCGGGGTCCGTGCCGACCTGTCCCTGCAGCAACCACCACGCCCAGGCCGCCGCGCCGGCGTTGGCCACGAAGTCCGGGATCACCGGGATCCCGCGCACTGCCAGGCGTTCCTCCGCGTCCGGCGTCGTGGGTGAGTTCGCTGCCTCGACCACCGCCCGGGCCGCGACGTGCGCCACGGACCCGACCCCCAGGGCATAGGAGACCGCCGCCGGGACGAGGATGTCGGCCGGTGCCGCGAGCACCGCCTCGCGCGGCAGCAGCTCGACGCCGGACGGTACCGTCGCCCGGTCGATCTCGCCGTAGTGGTCGCGGGCCGCCAGCAGGGCCGGGATGTCCAAGCCGCGAGGGCAGAACAGGGTGCCGGCGGCGTCGGCGATCGCGGTCACGGGGACTCCGGCCTCATGCAGGTACCACGCGGCCCCGCCGCCCATGGTGCCGATGCCCTGGATGGCCACCGTGGTCCGCGTGGGTTCCCATCCGAGGGCGGCCGCCGTCCCCAGGCAGGCCTGTGCCACCCCGTAGCCGCCGATCACGTCCCCCAGCGGCAGACCGTCCCGGTCCACGGTGTCCAGTCCTGCCCGGACGCGGCCCAGGGTGGCGACCGGGTCCGGCGAGCGCCGGATGGCGGCGTGGAAGGACTGGTCCAACCCCAGCCGGGTGAAGACTGCGTCAAGGTCCGACTGGGAGACTCCGAGGTCTTCGGCGGTCACCCAGGAGTTCTCGAGCCACGGCCGCATGTGCGCGAAGAACCGCTCCAGAACGCCCAGCGCGTCCGGGTCCCGCGGATCGCAGTCGATGCCCGCCTTGGCCCCGCCGACGGGCAGGCCGAACGCCGCGGTCTTGGTGGCCATGCAGCGTGCCAGGTCGGCGACCTCATTCCGGGTGCAGCCGGCTCGCATGCGGGTGCCCCCCGTGGCCATGCCACCGACCAGGGTGTGCACCACGAGCCAACCCTGGGCGCCCGTGACCGGATCGGTCCACGTGATCTCGTGCTCCGGCGGACGGTCGAAGGGATCTGGACGGGTGAACGGCTCCCCCGGTGGATTACCGGGCAGGGTCCCTGGCCGGGTGCCGCGCGCCGGTCCTCTCGTGCCGTAGTGCGTTCGGTTGCCATCAGGGTTCTGGATCAGGGTCATACCCGCCACCTCCATCGAGTTCACGGTTGGTCCCGCAGCGGTTCGCCCTCCGGCGTGTGCTCCGGTGCGTGCTTCGGTGAATGTTCGGTTCCCGCCGGATCGGCTCCGGCTCGTACTCCCAGCGTGGAGGGGGTTGCCGCTGGCGTCTATCGCCGGTTCCTGCACGATGCCGTGTACCGGGACTGCAAGATCTCCCCGGCGATGGAGGCCCGCCCCTATGCTGACGCCCATGGAGTTGTCGTTGCGTCGGTTGAGGATGCTGCGGGAGTTGCACCTGCGCGGCACCGTGACCGCCGTGGCGGCTGCCCTCCACTACAGCCCGTCCGGCGTGTCCCAGCAGTTGGCCCAACTGGAGCGCGACGTCGGCGCCCGGCTCGTGGAGCGGCACGGCCGCCGGCTGCTGCTCACGGACCTGGGGCTCGTCCTCGCCGAGCATGCCGAGCAGATCCTCGGCTCGGTGGACCGGGCGACGATGGCCCTGGAGCAGGCTCAGAATGGGGTGACGGCGCGTCTCACCGCGGGTGTCTGGGCTTCCGTGGCCTCCAGCCTCGTTCCGCAGGCCCTGTCCAGTCTGGCGGTGAGGTATCCCGGTATCGAGGTCCGCACCGTGGAGTTGGATCCCGAGCAGACGGCAGGTGCGGTCAAGGACGGCACCTTGGACTTCTCCTTCGTCATCGACTACTCGGTGACTCCGGTGAATTGGGACCCCAACCTGACCCGTACGGTCATCGCCGTGGAGCGGCTCCACGCCGCCGTCCCCACAGGGATGATCCCCTCCGAGACGGTGCGGCTGGCGCAGCTGGCCGACTATCCCTGGATCCTGGCCCGGGAGAGCGACCACTTCGGCCATGCGGTCCGCATCGCCTGCCACCAGAAGGGCTTCGACCCGAGGATCGTCCACACCGTGGCCGAACAGCCCACCGCCCTGGCCATGGCCGCCGGCGGACTCGGGGTCACACTGGTGTCCGATCTCGCGCTGGAGCTGATCCCGGACGGAGTCGACATCATCGCCCTGGAGGAACCGGTGATGAGGACGGTCTCCATCGCCTATCGGACTACCCCCACACGCCGACCGCCGCTCGAGTTGGTCATCAATGCGATCCGCACGGCCGCCGCTGAGAAGGGACTGGCCATCGGCTCAGCCCCGGTCTCACCTGAGCCCGCTTCGGAGTCCTGAGTCCACCGTTCTCACCGTCCGCTGCGTCCGCTTCTCCAGCCGCAGTACTCCACACCCTGAGTTTCTCGCTCAGTCATCCACCTTTCCGTGGAGGGTGCTTATCTCGTCCGTCGCTCGTGATCGAATATATGTACTAGAACGAGGGGCAGCGACCGGACGGAAGGAGGTGCAGAGTCATGACAGCAGAGGAGCGTGAACCCGCTCATGGCCTGGGTGAGTTGGCTGAGTGGGCCACTCCGGAGGTCCTTGATATCGCTCGCCACGCCTTGGAGCTACTGGCTGAACGCCTGTCCGGCCCCACCACGGTCGATGCCTTCGAACGCGTGATCCCGCCACCCACCGATGCAGACTGGTCCGGGCTGACCTCCCTCGCACCGATCGCCCCGGGAGAGTCATCCCACGGCCCCGACTTCGTGGCGGCACCGGAGACCTTTGCGACCGGTTCGCTACCCGTCATCCACCGTAGGGTCGAAGATCTGGGACGTCTTCTGACAGCGGTACATACGTCGTTGGCCGGTCATGCCGCCCATGCCATGGGTGAGGGTTCCCTCCGCGAGCCGTTGCTCGGCATCCCTGGAGGGGCCAGGCCGTTTCGAGATGCCCCGGACTGGATGGTGAAGACCCTGCGGATTCCCCGGCCGGAGGCACGCAGACGCATCCACCGTGCCCAGCAGGTCCAGCCGCCGGTCCCAGAGATCACCGGTCACCAGCGCAGTGCCGCCTACCCCGTCCTGGCCGAGGCCTTCCTGCGGGGGCATCTCGACCCATGCTCTCTCGACCTGATCTCCACTGCCCTGGAGCAGACGAAAAAGGATGCCGAAGCGACGAACGCGGACGCGTCCTTGACCGCGGATTGGCTGTCCCGGGGCGAGGAAACTCTGACGGCCCAGGCCACCGTCCTGGACCCGGAGTTGATGCGACATGCCTGTACCCGCTGGCGTCAGTGGGCCCAACACGCGCTCAACCCGGATGGGGCAGAGCCGTCCGACGCCGTCCCGTCCGTCCAGCAAGGACTCTCCTACCGGGGCAAGCGACGGGGCTTCCATCTGTGGAAGATCGCTGCGGACGACCTCCAGCACGAGGTCCTCAGCACCATCGCCGGCGCCGCGACCAACCCCCGCGCGATGGGTGAGGGCGCGCAGGGCGGTGGCGCGCAGGGCGGTGGCGCGCAAGACGAAGGCATGCACGACGCAGGCACCCAGGGCGGTGGCGAGGCCACCAGCAGTACAACGTCGGCCGTGGAGGCTCCCGTCCCGGGTCTCTCAAATGGAGCAGGTCTCTGGCCAGACGCCGACGTCATGTCCGTCGACCGCAGGTCCCGTCACCAGCGCCAACTCGACGGCCTGACTTCCGCCCTCATGGGGGCGTTGGCATTGGTCGAGGGCAACGGCCTGCCGTCGTCCGGCGGAAACCGCCCTCTGGTCATGGTGACCATCGACTACGAGACACTCGCCGGTCAGGTCGGGAGCAGCCAGGATTCCACCGCCGGAACCTCCCCACCCGAATCCAGATCGGCCGACCCACGGAAACCACCAGACCCACCCGGCGAGCCGGGCATGCTCCCACTCGACCTCGGCACCTACAGATCGGAGGCGGCCTTCACCGGCCCGATCAGTCCCAGCACCGTACGTACCCTCGCCTGTGACGCCGACATCCTGCCCGTGGTCATGCGCGGCCCAGGACAGATCCTGGACGTGGGGCGCACCCAACGCCTCTTTCCACATCGACTCCGTCGGGCCATCACGGCCCGCGACGGCGGATGCGCGTCACCCGGCTGCACGATGCCCGCGCCATGGTGCGAGGTACACCACATCCAGTGGTGGACCCACGGCGGGCCGACGAGCGTGGACAACGGGGTGCTGCTCTGCAGTCGGCATCATCACGCGGTCCACAGCGGTTCCTGGGACATCAGCGTCGAAGACGACGGCGTCCCCTGGTTCATCCCCGCACCCTATCTGGATCCGTTCAGGACGCCCCTGCGCAACCGGTACTGGCGGGCCTAGGCGTGGACCGAGCCAACGCGATGCGTCAGGGCGCGCGACTGGAGCATGGCAACTGTGTGGCTGCCAGAGTCCACTACACCGCGGCGTCGGGCCAGTTGCCATCCAGCATCTGCAGGAACTCCGGTTCGGAGACGAGTTCCACATGTTGACCCTGCTGACGGCGGGCCAGTGCGTCCCGCGTCTTGCGGTGCCCGATCGCTCCGCCGCGCGTTGCCGCGCCAAGGTCCTCAGCGCGGAAGCCGTCGCCGACGACCAACATGGTGGTCTGCGCGTTGACGCGGCTGCCCGTACGTGCGCCCCACACGGCGGCCCGGTTCTTGGCCTCCTGCCTCGGCATGCCCAGGTTGCCGGTGAACACCACGGTGTGTCCATACAGCGGATGAGCCGGGTCTGCGTCGGCGGCAGGCTCGGGGTTGATCCCCTCATCCGGCCAGTGCATCAAATCCGGCATCCGTTCGGCGTGCGGCAGCACCACGGTGGAGTCGAAGACGGGCCCGAGCCCGCGGGCCTGCCGGGTGGCACGGGATTCCGGGCTGGCTCCGGCCCTGCGAGCCTCCAGCTGTCGCAACCGCACCCCGTCGAGGGCCAGGATCTCGGCCAGCCCCGCCTCCAGCAGCCCGGTGGAGGATCGCGTGGTCAGTGTTCTGCTCGCTGAGTCCGCCGAGCCCGTTGTGGCCGGTGACGCCGGTTCACGCTTTGTCGCGAGGTGCACGCCGGCGTCCGGAAGCTCCAGCAGCGGTCGGTCCGTCAGCTGCGGATCAGCCAATTGCAGACGAGCCGGTTGCAGGTCAGCCGGCTGCCGGGCTGCCGTCCGCCTCTCGAGCACATCGATCATGATCCAGGCGCAGGCCTCAGCATCGGCGAGGGCATCGTGGTGGTTCTCGAGTGGATGCCCCGACTCCACGGCTGCCACGGGCAGCGCGTAGGACGGCAAGTCATAGGTGCGCCGCGCCATCACCAGGGAGCAGGCATAGTCGAAGCGCGGGATGTCTCGGCCGGAGACCTCGAGGGCTGATTCGATGACCCCGATGTCGAAACCCGCGTTGTGTGCCACGAGGGGGTCGGAGCCGATGAAGTCCGCCATATCCCCGAACACCTCGGCGAATCGCGGAGCGCCGGCCACCTGCGCCGCCGTGATGCCGTGGATTCCCACGTTCCGCGAGTCGAACCGGTCGAAGCCTGCCGGCGGCCTCATCAACCAATACGCGCGTTCCACCGGCTGGCCGTTGCGGACCCGCACCAGGCCCACGGAACACGGAGACCCGCGGAATCCGTTGGCCGTCTCAAAGTCCAGCGCCGTGAAGTCGAGCGCCATCAGCTCCCTCCGCCGGACACGGCATCTTGTGACCCCGCCAGCAACCGCACCAGTTCGGGGAGCAGCTGCCGGAAGGCGGTGCCACGGTGGCTGATGGAGTTCTTCACCTCGGGATCCAGTTCGGCCACGGAGACGTGCATGCCGTGCGGCTGCAGGATCGGGTCATAGCCGAATCCACCCGTGCCCCGTGGTGCCGTCAGCAGGGTCCCGGCCAGGAAGCCGAGTTGGACATGCTCCTCGCCGGCCGGTGTTGCCACCGCGGCAGCACAGACGAACGCGGCATTACGGTGCTCGGGCTTCACGTCCGCCGTCTGGTCCAGGAGCAGCTGCAGGTTGGCGGCATCATCCCCGTGGCGTCCAGCCCATCGGGCGGAGAAGATCCCGGGGGCACCCCCGAGGACCTCCACGGACAGGCCGGAGTCGTCGGCCACAGCCACCAGCCCGGTGTGCCGGGCGACGGCATGTGCCTTCTTGAGGGAATTCTCCTCGAAGGTGACACCGTCCTCCACCACGTCTGGGGCTTCCAGGGACGCAGCGTCGACGACCTGGGTGTCGACGTCCAGTCCTGGCACCTGTCCACGGAGCAGTTCACGCAGTTCACGCAGCTTGCCCTCGTTGCGGGTGGCCAGCACCAGCCGGGGCTCGGACGCGGCGCTTGCTCCGCCGCTCACCGCTCGCCGGCCAGGGTCTCGCGCTGGATGATGGCCAGCTCGGCGGATCCGGCCACGGCCAGATCGAGCAGGGAGTCGAGTTCGGATCGGTTGAACGGGGCGCCTTCGGCGGTGCCCTGAACCTCCACGAACTCGCCCGATCCGGTGACCACCACATTCATGTCCGTCTCGGCGCGGACGTCCTCCACGTAGGGCAGGTCCAGCATGGGGACACCGTCGATGATGCCGACGGACACCGCGGCGACGGAGTCCTTCAGCGGTTGGGCGGACGCCGGGATGACTCCCTGTCCCTTGGCCCAGGCGATGGCCTCGGCGAGTGCCACGTAGGCACCGGTGACCGAGGCGGTGCGGGTGCCGCCGTCCGCCTCCAGGACGTCACAGTCCAGCACGATGGTGTTCTCGCCCAGGGCCTTGAGGTCGATGATGGCGCGCAGCGAACGGCCGATGAGGCGAGAGATCTCGTGAGTGCGGCCGCCGATCTTGCCCTTGACGGACTCGCGCTGGGAGCGGGTGTTCGTGGCACGCGGCAGCATCGCATACTCTGCGGTGACCCAGCCGGTGCCCTCGCCCTTGAGCCAGCGCGGGACGCCCTGCGTGAAGGAGGCGGTGCACAGCACACGGGTGTTGCCGAACTCGATCAGTGCGGAGCCCTCGGCCTGGCGGGACCAGCCACGGGTGATGCTGATGGGACGCAGTTCGTTGACGGCTCGCCCGTCCTGGCGGGTCGCGGTGGACGAGGCGCCGGTCGTGCTGTTTTCGGGCAGGGCGGAAGCGCCGGAAGTCGATGAGGTCATGGCAGCCATCCTACCGAGGGGACGGACTCGTTAAGCGGGGCTTGGGCACATCGGGCACGTCGGGCGTCGGACCTCCTGGACACACGCCAGACACGCCAGACACGCCAGACACGCCACAGCGGTCTAGACCCGGTAGGTGACCCCGGAGACCGCGACCGCAAGGTCGCCAGCGTAGGTCTCCCGCGCCTCGACGGACGCGGCCAGCGGATCGGTCCACACGGGGAGGTGGGTCAGCAGCAGTCGGCGGGCGCCGGCGTCGGTGGCCATCTGCCCGGCACGCCGGCCGGTGAGGTGGACGCCGTCGATGCCGTCGTCGCGGCCCTCCTGGAAGGCGGCCTCGCAGAGGAACAGGTCGGCACCACGGGCAGCCTCGACCAATCCGTCGCAGGTGTCCGTGTCTCCGGAATAGGTCAGCACCCGGTGCACCGGTCCCCCATCCGGGCCGGGTTCGGTGGTCTCCAGGCGCAGCGCGTACGCCTCGTCGATGGGGTGACGCACCGGAACCGGCGTGATGGTGAAGGGGCCGACGGTCACGGGCACGTTCTCCTGCCAGTGGTGGAAGTCGAAATCTGGATGCATGCCGGGGTCGGGGTCGAGTCCGTAGGCGGTCGCCATGCGGTCCGCGGTGGCCACGGGGCCGTACACGGGAACGTGGATGCCCTTCCAGCCGTACGGGTTCCAGCGGATGGCCACGTGCAGTCCGCAGAGGTCCATGCAGTGGTCCGGGTGCAGGTGGGTCAGCAGCACCGCGTCGATGTCGTCCAGAGCCATATAGCGCTGTAACGTGCCCAGGGCGCCGTTGCCGAGGTCCATCAGGATCCGCCAGGTCTTCTGGCTGCCGGGGGCACCGTCCGGGTCCGGCCCTTCAGCCGTCACGAGGTAACACGAGGCCGGCGAGCCCGGACCGGGAAACGATCCTGAGGCACCGATGATCGTGAGCTTCACCCTGCGTCCGGCCTTTCGTCCGTGGCGATCCCCCGGTGACCCGTGCTCGCCAGGTTCGAGGCCGGCACGGGGGATCCTGCGTTGGGACCACTGTACTGTCCGATTCCGCCCGGCCCGTTTGCGCCCTGCCCGTTTCCGCCCTGGGCCGCCGAGAGCATCTCCGGGGTGATCCGGGCCAGCACTCCGGTCGGGTAACGCTCGGAGATGTGGTCGACCTGCTGCACGCCGCCGACCTCCGGCCCGAGAAAACGACGGGCCAGCGTCTCGAATGACTGCGGATCGCCGGTCGCCATGAAGCGGTGACCCGGTTTCTCCGCAGTATCACCCGCAACACCGCCCACAGGATCACCCGCCGGACTCTCCAGACCGTGCCGGACCAGCGCCCGGTACACGTCCTTGGCCGTCTCCTCCGCAGAGGAGACCAGCGTGACGGACTCCCCCATCACCAGCGAGATCACGCCCGTCAGCAGCGGATAGTGGGTGCACCCCAGCACCAGGGTGTCCACACCGGCCTCCTGGAGTGGCGCCAGGTACTGCTCGGCGGTGGCCAGCAGCTCCGGCCCGGTGGTGACACCGGCCTCCACGAACTCGACGAACCGCGGGCAGGCCACCGAGGTGATCTCCAGCTGCGGCGCGGCGGCGAAGGTGTCCTCGTAGGCCCGCGAGCTCACCGTGGCCTCGGTCCCGATGACCCCGATCCGGCCGTTCCGCGTGGCGGCGACCGCACGGCGCACGGCCGGTTGGATGACCTCCACCACCGGAATCCCGTACCGGGCGGTGTACCGCTCCCGGGCATCCCGCAGCACGGCGGCCGAAGCGGAATTGCAGGCGATGACCAGGACCTTCACGCCGGCGTCGACCAGCTCGTCCATGATGCCGAGCGCGAAGGCGCGCACCTGGGCGATGGTCCTCGGCCCGTAGGGGCCGTTGGCCGTATCCCCCACATACGCGATCTGTTCGCCGGGCAGCTGGTCGATGATGGCGCGGGCGACTGTCAGCCCGCCGACCCCGGAGTCGAAGACGCCGATGGGGGCCGTCGGCACGGGCGCGTTGGTCATGGTCGGGTGGGTCCTTCGGTCAGCAAGTGCAAATCCAGCTGTCTGCAGTCAAGCACGATTCAGTCGGGAAGCCGTGTGGACAAGGCCAGCATCAGCGTCTCGAGCAGCCACGTGGTGAAGTTGTACAACAGAGCCATGTAGGACTCCACGTCCTTGGCGGCGGACCAGTCGTCCACCGCGTGTACCCGTTCGGCGTCCTCGTCCGTGTCGATGTCCAGCCGGGCCGAGAGCACCAGGCGCACGTCGTTGAGGGCACGGCTGAAGGCGATCGCGTGCTCTTCATCCAGCACCACGGGGTTGACCTGCAGGGCCGCCACCGCCCGTTGCAGATCGGCCGTCTTGGACCGGCGGACACCGTCCTCGGTCAGGGCCCGGAACTCGCCGGCGGCGGCCTGCTCGGCAGGGGTGTCGCCGTGTACCCCGGGTGGCAGCAGCCGCGCGAGGGCCTCGTCCTGCGGTGCCTCCCGCACCGGAGGGCTCTCGCCGGCACCCCTCGAATTCCCGACGCCGGCCGCCTCCCCTTCACCGGCGTCGTCCGCTCCCAGCGGCCCCAGGCCCGCGACGATGTCCCAGAACGGGTCGGAGGAGGATGTGGACGCTGATGTGGACGTTGACGAGGACGCTGGGTCGGTGGACGCTGGGTCGGTCGGCGTCTCCTGCTCCACGTCCAGCAGCTGGATCACGTCCTTGAACAGGGTCCGCAGCAGGCGCCGCTCGGCCTTCTCCAGGTCGGCGACGAACCCCTTCGGCGTGCTCTTGAAGGCACGGGCCATCAGGACCCCTCCCCCTGCTCGTGCTGAAGGGTGGCCCACAGTCCGTAGCCGTGCATCGCCTGGACGTGGCGCTCGCATTCCTCCCGGCCCCCGGAGGAGACGATCGCCTTGCCCTCCTGGTGGACCTGGAGCATGAGGGTGTCTGCCGTGGCGCGGCTGAAGCCGAAGTAGGACCGGAACACGTAGGAGACGTAGCTCATGAGGTTGACGGGGTCATTCCACACAACCACCTGCCAGGGCCGGTCCGCGGCAGTGCGCTCAGCGGTCCCGGCCGCGGTCTCCTCCCGCTCCAAGACGTCTGTTCCCGTCCCGGGCCGTCCGCCCGGAACATCCGGGGTGCGCTCCAGGTGAGCACCGATGGGAGCTCCGTCCCGGGGCCCGGGGGAACTGCCAGGACAACTGAGGGTCAAGAACATGGCAGCCATTCTACGGCTGACGGCGAACTGCGAACGGCTGACGGCACCCGGCATCCGGCATCCGGCATCTGAGCGGAGTCAAGAGTTGTAGGGTGTCAGTCGTGACCGACCAGATTTCCACCGGCCCTGCCGGTTGGCTGCTCCCGACGTCCCTGTTCACGGACCACTATGAACTGACCATGTTGGAGGCTGCCCTCCAGTCAGGGGCAGCACACCGCCGCAGCCTGTTCGAGGTCTTCGCCCGCCGCCTGGCGGAGGGCCGCCGCTACGGCGTGGTGGCGGGGACCGGGCGCCTGCTCGAGGGACTGGCCACCTTTCGCTTCGGCACCGAGGAGCTCGACTTCCTCTCCGACCACCGGGTGGTCAATGACACCACCCTGCAATGGCTGGCCGATTTCCGGTTCTCCGGCAACATCTACGGCTACGCCGAGGGCGAGGCGTACTTCCCCTATTCACCGCTCCTCCAGGTCGAGTCGACCTTCGCCGAGGCCTGCATCCTCGAGACCTACCTGCTGTCCGTGCTCAACTACGACTCAGCGGTGGCCTCGGCCGCCTCGCGCATGACTTCCGCCGCCAACGGCCGCCCCTGCATCGAAATGGGCTCGCGGCGGATCAATGAGGAGTCCGCTGTCGCCGCGGCCCGAGCGGCCGTCATCGCGGGCTTCGCCTCCACCTCCAACCTCGCGGCGGGAATCCGCTACGGCCTGGAGACGGTCGGCACCGCTGCCCACTCCTTCACCCTGTTGCACGATTCCGAACGCGAGGCGTTCGAGGCCCAAGTGGCCTCTTTGGGCAAGGACACCACCCTGCTCGTGGACACCTTCGACGTGGAGTCCGGCGTCCGGACCGCCGTCGAGGTGGCCGGTCGGGAGCTGCGCAACGTGCGGCTGGACTCGGGTGATCTGGTGGAGCAGGCGCATTGGGTACGCTCCCTGCTCAACGAGCTCGGCAACCACGAGACCGGCATCATGGTCACCTCGGACCTGGACGAGTACGCCATCGCCCACCTGCAGTCGGCGCCGGTGAACTCCTACGGCGTGGGAACCCGGTTGGTCACCGGCTCGGGCGCCCCGACGGCGTCGATGGTCTACAAGCTCGTCAGCCGCCAGGACGGCAACGGCGAATGGATCGACGTGGCCAAGGCCGCCACCGGCAAGAATTCCCTGGGCGGTCGCAAGCACGCGGTCCGCCGGCTCAACCAGTCGGGGCGCGCCACGGCCGAACTGCTCACGGTCAACCAGCGCGCCGAGTCCGAGGGTGACAACCGCCCGCTGCAACACGCCTTCGTCCGCGATGGTGAGCTCCAACCCGGCTGGACCGGACCGGCCGCCGTCACCCGCGCGGCTGACCGGCACCGGGCCTCCCGTGCGGAATTGCCCGCCGCTGTGCGTAGGCTGCAGCCCGGCGAACCGGTCATCCCGACCGTGTTCACCGAGGCCTGAGGGCCTCTCCCACCACCGCTTCACCCCCGCGTCAGAACAGGAAAGAACTTCACCATGCGCGCCTTGGTCATCGTGGATGTGCAAAACGACTTCTGTGAGGGCGGCACCCTCGGCGTTGACGGCGGCGCCCTGGTGGCCGGCCGGATCACAGCCTTCCTGGACGAGCACGCCCAGGACTACGCCGCGGTGGTCGCCACCCGCGACTGGCACGTGGACCCGGGTCCCCACTTCGCTGACGAGGGCACCGAGCCGGACTACACCGAGACCTGGCCCGTGCACTGCGTCGCCGGAACCGGCGGCGCCGAACTGCACCCGGAGCTGGACACCGAGTTCATCGACGCCCAGTTCCTCAAGGGCCGCTTCGACGCCTCGTACTCCGGCTTCGACGGCCAGCTCGGCGTTCCGGACATGGTGCGCTCCGGCGCCCCCGAGGGCACGGCCGGCCCCTTCGGCGCCACTGCTGCTGCTGCCACGGCCGTCGAGGAGGACGCCCCGGGCCTGGACGACTGGCTGCGGGCCGAGGGCATCAACTCCGTCACGGTGGTCGGCATCGCCACCGATCACTGCGTCCGCGCCACCGTGCTGGACGCCATCGACGCCGGCTATGACACCTCCGTGTACACGGACCTCGTGACGGGCGTGGACCCGGAGCGGTCCGATGAGGCCCTGGAGCTCATGGAGGAGAACGGCGCCGTGCTGCAGGTGTGGGGCGGCACGGCAGACTAGCGCCGCGTCCTCACGTCCAGGTCACTTCCGGCCGACGAACCAGCCCTGGAGGGTCTTCAGCCGGGTCTCCAGCTGCTCGGCCGTCGCCTGGGGAACGGCCGGCCCGCCGCTGATCTCGCGGAGGCGGTTGTGGATCATCCCGTGCGGGGTCCCGGACCGTGCCGACCAGGCCGAGACGTTCTTGGACAGCTCCGACCTCATCTGCTTGAGGCGGCGGTGGTCCACCACCTGCTCGGCCCCCGGGCCCGCACCGTGGTGCACCTGGTCCGCCGCCGCGTTCCCACCGGTCTTGGGCCGGCGCTTGAGTTGATCGGCCTGGCGCTGGCGCAACAGCTCACCCACCTGCTCGGCGTCCAGGAGACCCGGGATGCCGAGGAAGTCCAGCTCGTCCTCGGAACCGATTGCACCTCCGGTGCCGAACTCGGAGCCGTCGAACAGGACCTTGTCGAAGGACGCCTGGGATTCCAGGGCCTTGAACTCGGACTTCGTCAGGGAGTCCGAGGCCCGCTCCAGACGGTTGGCCGCGGCCAGCAGGTCCTCTTCCGGAGACAGGGACAGGTCCTCAAGCCCATCCACCCCGGCCGCAGACTCGGGCCGGTCCAGGGCGTGGTCTCGCTCGGCTTCCATCTCATTGGCCAGCAGCATCAGCTGCGGCACGGACGGCAGGAAGACACTGGCGGTCTCCCCGCGCTTGCGGGAACGCACGAAGCGGCCGACGGCCTGGGCGAAGAACAGCGGGGTGGACGTGGACGTGGCGTACACGCCCACACAGAGCCGCGGCACGTCGACGCCCTCGGACACCATGCGCACGGCGACCATCCACCGCTGGGTCCCGGCCGAGAACTCCTCGATCTTGTCCGAGGCGCCCTTGTCGTCCGAGAGCACCACGGTCACCTCCTCGCCGGTGATCCGCGTCAGCTGCGCGGCGTACGCGCGAGCATCCTCGTGGTCGGTCGCGATGACGAGCGCGCCGGCGTCGGGCACATTGCGCCGCACCTCGGTGAGGCGACGATCCGCGGCCGCCAGGACCGAGGGGACCCACTCCCCCTCCGGGTTGAGCGCCGTCCGCCAGGCCTGGGCCGTGATGTCCTTGGTGGCGGCCTCGCCGAGCTGGGCCTCCATGATGTCACCCGTGCTGGTCTTCCAGCGCATCTGGCCCGAGTACGCCATGAAGATCACGGGACGCACCACGTGGTCGCGCAGGGCCGGGCCATAGCCGTAGGTGTAGTCGGACTTCGAGCGGCGGATGCCGTCGTCGTACTCCACGTACTCGACAAACGGGATGGTCGCCGTGTCGGAGCGGAACGGGGTACCGGTCAGGGACAGACGCCGGGTGGCCGGCTCGAACGCCTCGCGGATACCGTCACCCCAGCTCAGGGCGTCGCCGCCATGGTGGATCTCGTCCAGGATCACCAGGGTTCGTGCGTTCTCGGTGCGGTTGCGGTGCAGGACGGGCTTCGACGCGACCTGGGCGTATGTCAGCGCGACGCCGATGTACTCGTCCCCGTGCCGTCCGTCCGAGTTCTTGAAGTTGGGATCGATCGCGACGCCGATGCGGGCCGCCGAATCCGCCCACTGGCGCTTGAGGTGCTCCGTCGGCGCGACGACGGCGATGCGGGAGACGGTCCCGGCCTCCAGCAGCATCTTGGCCACGCGCAGGGCGAACGTGGTCTTGCCGGCGCCGGGGGTGGCGACCGCCATGAAGTCCCGCGGCTGCTTGGAGAAGTACAGCTCCAGGGCCTCCTGCTGCCATTGGCGCAGCTTCTGGGCGGTACCCCAGGCAGCCCGCTCCGGCAGTGCCGGTGGCAGGTCATCGCCGATGTGGAACAGGGCGCCGGGTACGGCATCAGTCACAGGATCAGACACGGATCTTCGGAGGCCTCCTCGCGGGCGTGGGCATACACATCGTCATGCGTGAAACGGTCGGGGACCGCGTGATCAGAGAATCATCGGCACGACGCCGGCCGGCCGGGTACGGCGCGGTCCGTCACGTGGGCGCGGTCAGGGAAAGACGGGCGTTAAGACGGGTGCTAAACGGTGCGGAAAAGCAGCACCGCGGCTCAGCCGCGACCGCCGAACCAGCCGCGCCGTCCCCCGCCGGATCCGCCCTTGCCGGAGTCCCCGCCGGAGTTGCCGTCCTTGGGGGACTTCAGGCCGTCGTAGATCTCCTTGCACTCCGGGCAGACCGGGAACCGTTCCGGGTCCCGGCCCGGGGTCCACACCTTGCCGCAGAGGGCCACCACGGGTTCGCCGGTGACGGCGGACTCCATGATCTTCTCTTTGCGGACATAGTGCGAGAAGCGCTCGTGGTCGCCCGGCTCGGCGTCCTGCAGCTGCTCCTGGCGGTCGAGGACCGCGGCTCCGCCGCTGCTGGGGCCGCCGGGAGCCCCCGGGGCGCCAGGCTGATGGGGGTCAGGATCGGCAGGCAAACTCATGCCCCCCAGTCTACCGCCCCCGCACCCGGGTGGAGGCAAGTCTGCGGTCGCTCAGCCGGTGGCGGCCAGCACCGCCTGGTAGGTCTCTGCCTGGGACCGGTCGAACCACTTCGCCCCGAGCCGGATGCCAAGCCAGAGCAGGAACAGCCCCAGTCCCAGGCCCACCACGAGGGTGATCCACATCAGCAGCATGGTGCCGGTGGCCAGGGCCACGACGTAGAGGATCAGGCCGGGCAGGCAGAGCGCCCCGACCACGACCATGGCGCCGAGGGAGATGAGCATCATGCGCATGCCGCCGCCTTCAGGCGTGGCGAACGGACTGGCGCCGGGTGGCGGCACCGGGTAGATGAACCGGGCGGAGACCAGGGCGGAGACACCCGCCCCGGTCAACAGGGCGCCGATCCCGACGCCGATCAGCCCGGGCAGCAGCCACCATTGGCCGGCCATCCACACGGTGGCGACGGTGAACAGCAGCGTCACGGGGGTCCCCCACGCCAGCAGGGAACCGATCCGGCCGACGCGGTCGTCCCGACCGGAGACACCGGCGGTCACGTGCTGGGCGAAGGCCGAACCGTCGTAGCTGATGTCCGCGGAGATGGAGTATCCGAGCATGAAGCCGGTGATGGGACCCATCAACAGGATCATGACGTACTCACCCGACTGGTAACCGAGGAACCAGAAGAGCACCAGCAGCAGCGGCAATACCACCAGGGAGGCCGAGTAGCGGGGGTCCTTGAGCCAGTAGATCATCGAGCGGGCGGCGATGGCTCCGGCCGGCGTCCCCGGGAACACCCCCAGCAGGCCGAGTCCGGTCTTGGTCTTCGAACTGGCGGGGCCGGAACCGCGCACCTGCGCATAGCTGCGGTTCACGGCCAGCTGCCAGAGCCACAGGGCCCCGGCCACCCACACCAGGCACAATACGGCCTGGGCCATGGCCTCGAGTGGGCGCCCCTCGGCCAGTGCCCAGGGTGCCCCCGTGAAGGAGCCGAGCGGGGTCCAAGCGATGATGGCCGCCAGGCCGGGCAGCTGCTCCAGGGCCGCCTCCACGGATTCGACGATGCCGGCGAAGATGACACCGGCCAGCATCAAGGGGATGAAGGCGACGATGGACATGATCTCGCGGATCCGCCGTTGCCCGGTGATCCCGGCCAGCAGTCCGGTCACGGCGTAGGAGATGCAGATGCAGAAGACGGCTCCCAGGATGGTGGTCGGCACCGCCAACAGCATCGGGCCGGCCTGGTCCCGCCACGCGAGCGTGGACAGCAGGAAGCCGATGAGGGTGGCCGCGCCGGGGATCGTGGCGAGTCCGGCCATGGCCAGGCCGAGGACCAGCTGACGGGACGGGACCCCGAAGGTCGCGAAGTTCGCCGGGTCCAGGGTCAGGTCCACACCGGTGAAGAACACGGGGACGATGATCCAGCCGAGCACGGCGACGGCCCCCACCAGCGTGAGGATGGTGCCCCGGGCATCCGTCTCGAGTTCGGGCATGAACGAGGCTCCGACGCCCAACATCACGAGGACGAAGGCGAGATACGCCATCAGCAGGATGGCCAGCACCAGCTGGCCGGTGCTCTTCTTCCACCCGTTGACCGTGATGGCCAGCTTCATGCGGATCAGGTGCGCAACCATGACAGTCCCTCTCCGGTCGAACGGCCGCCCACGAGATCCACGAAGCGGTCCTCGAGGCTCTGTCCATCGCGGACCTCGTCCACGGTCCCGGCCGCCAGCAGGTTGCCCTGGGCGATGATGGCCACGTGGTCACACATTCGCTGGACGAGGTCCATGACGTGGCTGGAGACGATCACCGTTCCGCCCGACTCCACGAACTGCGCCAGGATGTCCCGGATGTTGGCGGCGGAGACCGGGTCCACGGCCTCGAAGGGCTCGTCCAGGACGAGGACCTTGGGAGCATGGATCATGGCCGAGGCCAGCGCGACCTTCTTGGTCATGCCGGCCGAGTAGTCCACCACGAGCTTTCCGGCGTCCCCAGTGAGGTCCATGACCCGCAGGAGATCGGCGGTGCGCTTGGCCACCGTGTCCCGGTCCAGCCCGCGCAGGAGACCTGAGTAGGTGACGAGCTGTTCCCCGGTGAGCCGGTCGAAGAGGCGCACGCCGTCAGCGAGCACGCCCATGCGCCGCTTGGCGGTCAGCGGCTCGGACCAGACATCAGTGCCGTGGATCCAGACCTGTCCGTGGTCCGGGCGCAGCAGTCCCGTGGCCATGGACATGGCGGTGGTCTTGCCGGCACCGTTCGGTCCGACCAGTCCGTAGAACGAACCGGCGGGCACGTCCAGGGAGATGCCGTTGACGGCGATCTTCTCCCCGAAGCGCTTGGCCAGGCCACGGATGGCCAGGGCCGTGTCCGGATCCGGCACGGCACCGGACGGCTCTGGCGGGAACGGCGTTGACAGGGAGCTCTCAGGATTGCTCATGCCCCTGACGCTAGCAAGGGCCGGGCCCAGACCACGAGAGCGCCATGGCCAGGACGGCCATGACTTAAGTCAGGAGATGGCTGCTTAGAACAATGCCATGGCCAGCGCCTTGCGGGACGCGGACGTGCGCGGGTCCTGGTCACCCACCACGGTGTAGAGGTCCACGAGGTGCTCGCGGGCGGTGTTCCGCTCCTGCCCCGGGTGGCCGGCGATGAAACGGACCAATCGGTTGAAGGCGTCCTCCACGTGGCCGCCGAGCACATCGAGATCGGCCACGTCGATCTGGGCCTGGACCTCGTCCGGCTCGGTGGCGCCGCGTTCCCGCACGGCATTCGAGTCCATGGCCGCGGTCCGGGCGAACAGCCCGGCGCGGGAGAGTCCCACCTTGGCCTCGGCATCGGCGGGATTCTCGGCCAAGGCCCTGCGGTAGGCGTCCTTAGCCGCCTCGTACTGGCCGGCCTCGAGCGCGTCCTGGGCCTCCTGGTGCAGCGGTGGCAGAGCCGGAGCGGCCGGAGCGTCGTTCCCCACGGACCCGCCGGCGCCCTGGCCGTACTCGCGCGCCGGGGCCAGCGGAGGCACCGTGCCGGAGACGCCGTTCTGGGCGGCGGCGGCGAGCAGCTCGTCCAGGAGCTGCTCGAGCTGGTCGGCGGGAACCGCCTGGTTGAGGACCGGGATCGGCTGACCGGCCAGGACCGCGACGACGGCCGGCCCGGCGGCCAGCCCGAAGACCTGGAGGACCTGCGGATCGGCCTCGGCATCCACTCTGGCCAGGATCAGTTGACCACCCCGAGCGTCCACGGCGGGGGCCACGAGATCATCGATCTGCTGGCTCGCGGGATTCGAGGGTGCTGCCAGGTGGACGAGGACCGGCACCCGGGAGGAGAGCTGGACCAGCTGCTGCAGGTCACCCTGGCTGGCGTTGTCCAGGACCCAGCTCCCCGCCGGCCCGCCCTGGGCCGACGGCTGGCCGGCTGGTCCGGGTTGCCGCGGCTGTCCCGCTTGTCCGGTCTGGCCTTGCGGTCCGGGCTGGCCCGCCGGCCGCTTGAGAGCGGACAGGTCGAGGGCCCCGCGCAGGTGGGTCGGCATGGCTGGGGGCTGCTGGGACATTCCGGGCACTCCTTGAAGGGATCGAGGCTGGATCGAGAGCTGAATCGAGAGTTGAGTCGGGGCCCTCCGTCACTCGTAGGTGACGGACTGCAACTCGTCCGTCAGGGCCACCATGGAGACCTTGGCCTCGTCTCCGGTGGCTCCCTCGGCCGGGATGCGCAGGGCCACCACCTCACGGTACGTCATCTCCACCGGCGAGTCGCTTTCAGTGCTGTCTTCGCCGGCCAGGGCGGCTGCCACCTCGTCCACCATCACCGTGGCACCCTCCTCGCGCGGGGCGATGGTCATCCTGGCGTCCAGGAGACCGATCACCAGGGCGGAGCCGTCGGCCAGGCGCATCGTGGTCGTCGTCCCCGGAATGGACTCACGGAGGAGGGACAGGCGGGCATCCGGCGCCTCCTCCTCAATGCTGGCCTGGTAGTCGTGGATGCCGTCCACCATGCTGTTGTTCGTGAACTGGTCACCGAAGGAGTGGTCCGGCACATTCAGGTACCGAGCCAGCCCGTCCACGGCGGTGGCGGGCGACATGACCAGACCACTGCCGTCATCCTCCGCCACCATCTCGACCTCGGTGTTGGACAGGTCGCTGGCCGGCAGCCTGGCCGCCGGGATCATGGATGCGGCGGTCACCAGCCGGTATCGCGCCCGCGCGGAATCCTGCCGCAGCATCAGCAGTTGCGGGGTGGCGTTGTCCTCACCCTGGGTCACCACGGTGACCGTGCGGGGGAACGCAGGATCGGCGGGAGCCAGCACGGATCGGATGGGTGCGGCCGCCACCGGCTCTGCCGCCCGCACGTCGTCCGAGACCTGGACATTGGCGTAGTTGGCGCCCCGCATGGACAGTTGGGGGTCGGCCACGCGGGGCTTGAGGACCTCGGGATCCTGCTCCGCATCACCTTCGGCCACGACCGACTCGATCTGGCCGAGGATGCGCTCCAACTGGCTGTCGGTCAGGATCGGGTACTGGTCGTTCTCGTCAGCCGACGCCTCGTCTGAGGCCTGGGGCGCGTCGCTGGCTGGAGCACTCTGGGTGCCCTGTGCGGTCGCCGGGCCCACGCCCAGGACACCCGCCAGCGCCAGGCTTCCGGCCAGGAGGCCGGCGAGCCGGGCACGGGACGCATGAGGGCGGGCAGCCTGCGTGCGGGAAGCCTGCGTGCGGGCAGCCTGCGTGCGGGAGACCTGACCGGTGCCGTCGGTGGGCGGCGTGGTCGGGGCGTTCGGAGTGGTCGAGGTGTTCGGAATGGTCGAGGCCGAGCTGCCTCGCACGTCTGGGGAGCCGGCGCTGGTTCGGCCGGCGCCGCCGTCGTCGTTGTTGTCGTTGTGATGGTGGTGGTGGTTTCCCGTGTTGCCCGGAGCCGAACGGCGACGGATCAGGAGCGCCCACACCAGCAGGCCGAGTCCGGCGAGGACCAGCAGGCCACCGATGATGGCCAGCGGGACGATCCACGGGCTGTCGCCGAGGGTGTTGGTCCAGCTCACCGTCATTTCGGCCGGTGCGGGCTCGGTGCCGTCAGCGGCGACCAACAGGGACCACTCCCCCTCGGACGGCACGGACCACCGCTGCTCGATCGTGCCGCTGGCCTCCTGGGTGTCCACCCACAGATCGGAACCTGCGGGGTCGGGAACCGTGGCCTCTCCCTCGGTGTGCTCCACCACGACCCGCGGATCCTGGCCGTTCGGCACCTCGGTCTCGACGCCGGTGACGGTGTTGTGGGCGGCGTCCCCGATCCACGCCTCGATGTCCCGGGTCTGGCCGAGCATGACCGTGTAGTCACCGTCACCGGTGAGCGTGTAGTCCACCGGGTCCTCCGCGGCCTCATTGATGCCACCGGTGATGACGGTCAGGGGAGCCTCCGGCGCGGCATCGACGGAGGACTGGTCCGTCGTGGCCGTCAGCGTCGCCGGAGGGGCCCAGATCGTCTGCAGGCCGACGGCGCCGAAAATGGCGGCAAGGCCCAGTATCAGGGCTACTACTCCGGAAACAACTCGCACGCGGTCTACCTGTCTGTGGTTCGGGGGGGCTGAGGTGGTGGCTGTGGTGTGGGCGGTGCTGGTGGCGAGGATGGCGTTGCGAGGGCAGAACCCTGCCGCACCTCGCCGCACCTCAACGCCCCAGTATACCGAGAAGGTCACCAAATGATAACGACGCAGGTCGTCACATGACTCGGGCCGGTGACGTAACCTGTGGCTTGTGCAGGACCATGACTCCCCCCATGCGGCTTCCGGTGCCGTCCCAGAAGCCGCCTCCGGCAGCCCGTCCGGGGCCGCCTCCGGTACCCCCGCAGCCGCCGACGCCGCAGCCGCCGCGCCGCGCTCCGGCCTCCTCCGCAGGTGGTGGGCCGCGCGCCGGCTGCCCGGTGCACGGCCCCGGCCCCGATTCGAGCTCCGGCCGGCGGCCACGTCACCTTCCGCAGCAGAGACCGAGGCGAGCACCGGACCCGCAGTCCGTGCCGCCGACGCCGCCGACCCGTCCCACCGAATCCGGCTGGTCCACTGGGCCCATCCGGTCCAGACCGGCTTCCTGTTCACGTTCGGCGTGGGCCTGGCCTTCCTGCTGTACGGGATCATCTCCGCCAACACCCAGTTGCTCGTGTGGATCGGCGCGGCCCTGTTCATCTCCCTCGGCTTGGACCCGGTGGTCCGGCGCATCGAATCGTGGGGTGCTCCCCGGGGGGTGGGCGTGGCGGCGGCCGTCCTGCTGCTGGCGGCGATCCTGACACTCTTCTTCTCCCTGCTCATCCCCACGGTGGTCGAGCAGACCACGGCCTTCGTCAATGACCTGCCGGCCATGGTCTCTGACTTCCTGGAATCACAGTTCTTCCATGACCTGGACAGCCAGTTCGGCATCCGGGACATCGCCGTGACGGAGCTGGAGAAGTTCATCGGCGACTCGTCCAACGTGACGGCCGTCTTCGGTGGGCTCTTCGGGGTGGGCACCGCCATCGTCAACACCGGGTTCTCCGTGCTGATCGTGCTGGTCCTGACCCTGTACTTCCTCGCGACCCTGCCGGCCATGAAGTTCTGGGCCTACCGGCTGGCCCCCAGCACCCGGCGCCCCAGGGTGGAGTACCTCGGCGAGGAGATCACCTCCTCCGTGGGCCACTACGTCATCGGCCAGTCGGTCGTGGCGGGCCTCAACGGGCTGGTCGCGTTCATCGCCATCTCCATCGCGGGGATCCCCTTCGGGGCGCTCCTGGCCTTCTTCGCCGGACTGATGGCCTTCATCCCCCTCGTGGGCGCCATGACCGGCGGCATCATCCTGACCCTCGTGGCCCTGACCGGCGGATGGCAGCAGGCCCTGATCTTCGCCGCCATCTACTTCATCTACCTCCAGGTGGAGGCCTACTTCGTCTCCCCGCGGGTGATGAGCAAGGCCGTGGCCGTACCGGGTTCGGTCGCCGTGATCGCCGTGATCGCCGGGGCCGCCCTCCTCGGGGTGCTGGGCGCCCTGATGGCCATCCCGCTCGCGGCGGCCGTCATGCTGGTGGTCAAGGAAGTGCTGATCCCCCGGCAGGACCGGATCTAGCAGCCCGTCAGTAGAGCCCGTCCTGCCGACGATTGGACCAACAGGGCTGGTGCCAATGCCGCCGGTCCGCGCCGGCCGCCTCGTCACCGAAGATCGAATCCGAACGCCAGGTCACCAGGTGCGCCAGCCCGGGCGGAATCGTCCGGCCGCAACCGGGGCAGGTGTAGTCCTTCACCGCGCGCCAGGCGGCGATCTGGCGGACATGCCAGCCGCCGTCGTGCCCCTGTTCCTGCCGGTAACCGGGATCCAGGCCCAGCAGGGCATCCAACCGGTCCTGCCGACCGGGGGCCGGCGCCTGGCGCCGGGAGGGCCCGGAGCGGCGGGGGCGGTTCGAGCGTGGCACGCCATCATCTTTCCACAGCCCGCCCTTTCACGGCCCCGCCTCCCGGACCGCTAGACTCCCCTGTGTGCGTTTGGTAATAGCCCGGTGTTCCGTCAACTACGAGGGGCGTCTGCGCGCCCACCTGCCCCAGGCGACCCGCCTGCTGCTGGTCAAGGCCGACGGCTCCGTGCTGGTGCATTCGGACGGCGGCTCCTACAAGCCGCTCAACTGGATGAGCCCGCCGGCGACCCTGCGCACGGCCGAACCCACCGAGGAGCTGGCCGCCGAGGGTGTGGTCCAGGTCTGGACGGTGCAGGCCACGAAGTCGGACGACCGGCTGATCGTGCACCTCTTCGAGATCCTGCATGACGCCTCCTATGAGCTCGGCGTGGACCCTGGACTGGTCAAGGACGGCGTCGAGTCCGACCTGCAACGGCTGTTGGCCGAGCAGATCGAGCTGCTTGGCGACGGTCACACCCTGGTGCGCCGTGAGTACATGACGGCCATCGGCCCCGTGGACATCCTCGCGCGGGACGCCACCGGCGGCTCGGTGGCCGTGGAGCTCAAGCGCCGCGGGGACATCGACGGCGTGGAGCAGCTCACCCGCTACCTGGAACTGATGAACCGCGATCCGTTGCTGGCGCCGGTCCGGGGCGTCTACGCCGCACAGCAGATCAAGCCCCAGGCCCGCACCCTGGCCGAGGACCGGGGCATCCGCTGCCTCACCCTGGACTACGACGCCATGCGCGGCGTGGACGATGCCGAGTCCCGGCTCTTCTGATCCGGCGTCTGACCCGGCTGTCCACGCCGGCTCCCCACCCGGACCACGGACGGGCCGTCTCATCACGCCCGGACTCGTCGACCAGCATTGCCATGGACTGGCCGGCGTGGACTTCGCCACGGCGCCCGTGCACCACGTCCGTGACGCACTCCGAGAGCTGTCCCTGAGGGGCGTGACCCGCGTGGTCGCCTCCCTCCCCACCCTGCCGGCCCCGGACCTGCTGGCCGCCGTCCGGCGACTCGCCCCGCTGGTCCGGGAGGGTGCCCTGGCCGGCCTCCACCTCGAGGGGCCATTCCTGTCCCGCCACCGCTGCGGGGCCCAATCGGCCGAGGACGTCCTGGAGCCAGGCTCGGACCGGTCACGCCGGCTGCTGGAGTCCCTGGTGCAGGCAGGATCCCCCGACCATGTCGGCCCGGACGCCCAAGCGATCGTCGCCATGACCTACGCTCCCGAGCTCGAGGGCGCCGAATGGGTGGACCGCACCCTGTTCGCCGCGGGCATCCTTCCCTCCCCCGGCCACACCGACGCCACGGAGGCCGAGTTCTCCACGGCACTGCAGCGGTGGACCGGGATGCAGACGCTGGGTCTGGGCGGCACGGGCCAGCACCGCCGCCCCGCCGTGACCCACCTGTTCAACGCCATGCCCGGATTCCACCACCGCGCCCCGGGACCCGTTCCGGCCGCCCTGCGCGCTGCGGCCCGCGGAGACCTCCGAGTCGAACTGGTGGCTGACGGCCTCCATGTGGACCCCGGCGTCATCCTGGACGTCCTGCGCCTGGTCCCGGGCGCCGTCTGCGTGGTCTCAGACGCCTCCGCGGCCACCGACGCACCCGCGGGCACCTACACGCTGGGCGCGGTCACCATCGAGACCACCGGGAACAACAGCAACACCGGGACCGGGAGAACCACCGCACCCCGAGTCGCGGGTCAGCCGACCCTGGCCTCAGGAGCCGTGGCCCTGGACGGTGCGCTGCGGCACCTGCTCGGGTGGGGTGTTCCCCCGGAACTCGCGGTCCCCGCCGTGAGCACGACGCCGGCCCTCACCCTGCCCTCCGCACGCCGCGCCTCGGGATGGGTCGAGTGGGACTGGGACGCCGAGAACGGGACGATCGCACCGGGCCCGCCGGCCGTCGTCGTCCCTCCGGGTGTTCCGGGCCTTGATGGTGCGCCTTAAAACCGCAGGCACCCCGGCGATGCCGGGGTGCCTGAAGAGATGCTGATGTAAGTCCGATGGACCGCGTGAGGTGTCCTAATGGGCCCTGCGCCGGTAGCCCCGCGGCGGGAGCTCCCGCCAGGTGCCGAAACCCACGGACGGGCCGGATTCGATCCAGGCCGAAAGCCCGGCGCAGGCATCCGCCTGGATGACCAGGTCGACCGGGGCGGGCCCGCCGTCCACACGCACCACGACGGAGCCGTCCTGGCGGACCGCCCCCTCGCGCTGCAGCCGCAACAGGTGCCGGGCCGCCGACCAGCGGGGCCGCGGATCCACCGAGGCCACCGTCATGAGGTCAAGGCCGGATTCGTCGTACCGCCCGATGACGCGGGCACCCCCGGTGTCCTCACCTGCCCCGCGGATGCGGGCGGTGAAGGTCCCGGGGGTGCGCACCAGGGTGCGCCAGCGCCAGTAGACCATGAAGGCGACGACCAGGACGGCCGCCCCCAGGGCAGCCAGCACCGCTACGATCAGCGCGGACCACCCAGGCGTCACCTCAGGCTGCGCCCTGGCCGGCGGAGTCGCCCTCAAGGCTCGCCGCACCGGCCACGATCACGACGCGGTCGTTGTCCACGGAGAAGAACCCGCCCTCGGCGTGTGCCGTGAGGGTCTGCCCGTTGGTCTGCTGGACGACGACGTCTCCGTCACCCAGCACGGCCAGCAGCGGGGTGTGTCCCGGCAGGATGCCGATCTCACCCTCTGCGGTCCGGGCGCTGACCGACTTCGCCGGTCCGGACCACACGAAGCGGTCCTCGGCGACGATCTCGACTTCGAGTTCGTGCTCAGCCATGCGGATCAGTTCTCCGACTGGATCTTGGCCCAGTTGCGCTCGACGTCATCCAGCCCGCCGACGTTGTAGAACGCCTGCTCGGAGATGTGGTCAAGGTCGCCGTTGGCGATGGCCGTGAAGCCCTCGACGGTATCCTTGATCGGCACGGTCGAACCCTCGACACCGGTGAACTGCTTGGCGGTGTAGGTGTTCTGGGACAGGAACTGCTCGATGCGGCGGGCACGCGAGACGACGATCTTGTCCTCTTCGGAGAGCTCGTCCACACCGAGGATCGCGATGATGTCCTGCAGTTCCTTGTTCTTCTGCAGGATCTGCTTGACGCGGGTGGCGGCATCGTAGTGATCCTGGCCCACGTACTGCGGGTCGAGGATGCGGGAGGTCGATGCCAGCGGGTCCACGGCCGGGTACAGGCCACGGGAGGCCAGGGTGCGGGTCAGGTTCGTGGTGGCGTCCAAGTGCGCGAACACGTTGGCCGGAGCCGGGTCGGTGTAGTCGTCCGCGGGCACGTAGACGGCCTGCATCGAGGTGATGGAGTGGCCGCGGGTGGAGGTGATCCGCTCCTGCAGCACGCCCATCTCGTCGGCGAGGTTCGGCTGGTAGCCCACGGCCGAGGGCATGCGCCCCAGCAGCGTGGAGACCTCGGAACCGGCCTGGGAGAACCGGAAGATGTTGTCGATGAACAACAGCACATCCTGGTTCATCTCATCACGGAAGTACTCCGCCATCGTCAGTGCCGACAGGGCGACGCGCAGGCGCGTTCCCGGCGGCTCATCCATCTGGCCGAACACGAGGGCGGTGTCCTTGAGGACGTTGGCCTCTTCCATCTCCACCCAGAGGTCGTTGCCCTCACGGGTGCGCTCACCGACACCGGCGAACACCGAGGTGCCGCCGAAGTTGCGGGCCACACGCGTGATCATCTCCTGGATGAGCACCGTCTTGCCCACGCCGGCGCCGCCGAACAGGCCGATCTTGCCGCCCTTGATGTACGGGGTCAGCAGGTCGATGACCTTGATGCCGGTCTCGAGCATCTCCGTGGAGCCCTCGAGGGAGGCGAAGTTCGGCGCCGGGCGGTGGATGGGCCAGCGCTCGGTGACCTCGAGCTGCGAGGTCGGCACGTCGAGGGACTCGCCGAGGACGTTGAAGATGTGTCCCTTGACGACCTCGCCGACGGGCACGGAGATCGGGGAGCCCGAGTCGACCACGGACGAGCCGCGGACCAGGCCGTCCGTGGCCTGCAGGGAGATGGCGCGGACCAGGTTGTCACCCAGGTGCTGCGCGGTCTCGAAGGTGATGGTGTGGGTCTCACCGTTGACGGTGAGCTCGGCGGTCAGGGCGTTGTACAGGGCCGGCATGGCATCGGCGGGGAACTCAGCGTCGATCACCGGCCCGATCACGCGGGCGATGCGGCCAGTGGCGCCACCGGTGGCGGTACCGGTGCCCTGTTCGTTCGTGGTGGCAGTCATCTCTCTCACTTCTTTGGTGTGGCTGGACGTTGACAGTCAGTGGGCAGTCAGGTGGCTCGTCGGGTGAAGAGCCGGTGCCCGGTCAGGATGCGCTGAGCGCGTCCGCACCGGCGATCAGCTCGGTCAGTTCCTGGGTGATCTCGGCCTGGCGGGCGTTGTTCATCTTCAGGGTGTACTCGGTGACCAGGTCCTTGGCGTTGTCCCCGGCCGACTTCATCGCGCGCTGGCGGTTGGCCAGTTCGGATGCGGAGGCCTGGAGCATGGCCGAGAAGATCCGGGACTCGATGTACTTCGGCAGTAGCGCGTCCAGGACATCCTCCGGCGCCGGCTCGTACTCGTAGAGCGGGTACAGCTCCGTGGAGTCGCTGACCTCTTCCTCCACCACCTCGAGGGGCAGCAGACGCACGACGGTCGGCACCTGGGTGACCAGCGAGTGGAAGGCGGTGTAGACAACGTGGATCTCGTCCACCCCACCGGCTTCCGTGTCCTCCAGGAACGAGTCGACGAGTCGCTCTCCGATCTCACGGGCCCGCAGGAACTCCGGAGCATCGGTGTTGCCGGTCCAGACCTCCTGGTACTCGCGGTTGCGGAAGTCGAAGTACCCCTGCGCCTTGCGGCCCACGAGGTAGATGTCCGTCTCCTTGCCCTCGGCATGCAGCGACTCGAGCAACTCCTCCGCATGGCGCAGGATGTTCGCCGAGTAGGCGCCGGCCATGCCACGGTCCGAGGAGAGGACCAGCACGGCGGCGCGCTTCGGGTTCTCGACCTCGGACGTCAGCACATGTTCGATGTCCTGCTGCGATGACACGGCGGACACGGCGCGGGTGATCGCGTTGGCGTACGGCAGCGACGCGGACACGCGCTCACGTGCCTTGCCGATGCGGGACGTGGCGATCAGCTCCATCGCCTTGAAGATCTTCTGCATCGACTGGGTCGAGGCGATCTTCTGGCGGTAGACCCGGATCTGGGCTCCCATGGTGGTCCTTTCCTTACGCGTCCGCCTCCGGCGCCCGTCCGGTCATTCCTGGTGGAAGGATCGGACGGGACCGCCGTCGGCACAACGGGTCAGCGCTTCTGCTTGACGATCTTTTCCTGGGTGACCTGATCGGCCGCCAGCGGCTCGTGCTCCTCGTGGCCTGCGGCGACGAGCTTGCTGTCGCCCTCCCCGAAGAAGCCCTTCTTGAACGCCTCGACCTCGGTCTTGAGCGCTTCGAGGGTGGAGTCCTCCAGCTTGCCGGTCTCGCGGATCGGGCCGAGCACGACCTCCTTGCGACGCAGGTGGTCCAGGAAGTCACGCTCGAATCGCAGCACATCCTCCACCGGGACCTCGTCCAGGTGTCCGTTGGAACCGGTCCAGATGGACACGACCTGCTCCTCGACCGGGTACGGGGAGTACTGCGGCTGCTTCAGCAGCTCGGTCAGACGCTCACCACGGGCCAGCTGACGGCGGGTCGCCGGATCCAGGTCCGAGGCGAACATGGCGAAGGCCTGCTGGTCGCGGTACTGGGCCAGATCCAGCTTCAACGTGCCCGAGACCTTCTTCATGGCCTTGACCTGGGCCGCACCACCCACGCGGGACACCGAGATGCCCACGTCGACGGCCGGACGCTGGTTGGCGTTGAAAAGATCCGACTGCAGGAAGATCTGTCCGTCGGTGATGGAGATGACGTTGGTCGGGATATAGGCCGAGACATCGTTGGCCTTGGTCTCGACGATCGGCAGGCCGGTCATGGAACCGCCGCCCAGTTCGTCGGACAGCTTGGCACACCTCTCCAGCAGGCGGGAGTGCAGGTAGAACACGTCGCCGGGGTACGCCTCGCGGCCCGGCGGGCGGCGCAGCAGCAGGGAGACCGCACGGTACGCCTCGGCCTGCTTGGAGAGATCGTCGAAGATGATGAGGACGTGCTTGCCGCCGTACATCCAGTGCTGGCCGATGGCCGAACCGGCGTAGGGCGCCAGGTACTTGAAGCCAGCCGGGTCGGAGGCCGGGGACGCCACGATGGTGGTGTACTCCAGGGCGCCGTGCTCCTCGAGCGTCTGCCGCACGGAGGCGATCGTCGAGGCCTTCTGGCCGACGGCGACGTAGATGCAGCGCACCTGCTTCGACGGATCGCCGGACTCCCAGTTGTCCTTCTGGTTCAGGATGGTGTCGATGCCGATGGCGGTCTTGCCGGTCTGGCGGTCACCGATGATCAGCTGGCGCTGGCCGCGGCCGATCGGGATCATGGCGTCGATGGACTTCATGCCGGTCTGCAGCGGCTCGTCCACGGACTTGCGCTGCGTGACGCCCGGTGCCTGGAGCTCCATGGCGCGGCGAGCCTCGGCCTCGATCGGGCCCATGTCGTCCAGGGGTGCACCCAGCGGATCCACCACGCGGCCGAGGAAGGCGTCGCCCACCGGCACGGAGAGGACCTCACCGGTGCGCTGGACTTCCTGGCCCTCTTCGACGCCCTGGAAGTCGCCGAGCACGACGACGCCGATCTCACGGGTGTCGAGGTTCTGGGCCAGGCCCAGGGTGCCGTCCTCAAAGCGCAGCAGCTCGTTGGCCATGACGGAGGGCAGACCCTCCACACGGGCAATGCCGTCTGCCGCGGAGACGACGTGGCCGACCTCCACACGTTCGGTGCCGGCCGGTTCGTAGGATGCCGCGAACTCATTCAGGGCATTGCGAACATCGTCAGCGTTGATGGTCAAGTCGGCCATCTGCGTTCCCTGCTCTCTGGGGTTGGTGATCATCGACATGCCGATGACCGAAGGTGTCTTGTGGGTTCGTCAGACCGGCCTCAGCCGGCCATCTTCCGCTGGAGGTCGTGCAGACGGGACTGCAGGGAGGAGTCGACGACGTCGTCTCCCACCTGGACCCGGATGCCACCCACCAGCTCGGGGTCGACGGCCACGTCCAACTTCAGGTCGCGGCCAAAGAGGCGCTTCAATCCAGCGGCAAGCCGCTCCTGCTGAGCCGGGGCCAGGGGACGGGCCACGGTGACCTCGGCGATCCACAGCCTCTGACGCTCCGCCAGGGTGTCCACGAAGCCGCGGATGAGATCCACGGGCTTGTGGCCCCGAGGGGCTTCCACCGCCTGGCGGACCAGGAGCTTGGCCTCGGCAGAACCGTTGGCCAGCAGCCGCTCGGCCAGAGTGCCCTTGGACGCGGCGGGAGCCTGCGGATCCGTCAGCGCACGCTGGAGATCGTGGGATTCCTGGACCACTCGGTTGAACGACAACAGCTCGTCGGACAGCCGCCCGAGTCCATCCAGCCCGTCACGTTCGGCCGACGCCGCCACGGACGTGGTGGCCAGCTGTTCGAGGGCGTCCCCATAGTCCCGGGTCTGGGACCACTTGAGGCCGGCCAGGGTGGTGAGGACCCGCAGGGCATCCTCGGACATCTTGGACCCGAACAGCGAGCCGACGACTCCGGTGCGACGCTCCACCGACCACGAGGGGTCGGTCAGGGCGCGGCGCAACGGGGCGCTGGAGTCCACCGCCGCCAGGGCGGTGAACAGCTCGGAAGCCAGTTGGGTGCCGCCGGAGACCAGGACGGAGTCCAGTTCCTGCCGGGCGGTGGCCAGCGAATCGCTCGATGCACCTGCCATTACTCAGCCACACCTGCCGTGCCGGACGCGGTGCCGGCGGTCGAGTTCCGCTCGAGGTCCTCGAGGAACCGGTCCACCACGCGCTGCGAGCGGGCGTCGTCCTCCAGGGATTCGCCGACGATGCGGCTGGCCAGGGTGGTGGCCAGGGCGCCGACATCGGTGCGGAGCGAGGACTCGGCCTGCAGACGCTCGGCGGCGATCTGGACCTGAGCCTGCTCGACCAGACGAGCGGACTCGGCGGCCGCCTTCTCCCTGGCCTCGGCCAGGATCTGGGCGCCTTCGGTACGGGCCTCCTCGCGGACGCGGTTGGCCTCGGCGTAGCCCTCCTGCTGCTGCTGCTCGTAGTCAGCCTTGAGGGCGTTGGCCTCGGCCTGGGCCTTCTCAGCCTTCTCGAGTCCGCCCTCGATGGCGTCCACGCGGTTCTGGTAGGAGTTCTCCAGAGCCGGGGCGATGTACTTCACCACGAGGAACATCAACACGGCGAAGCCAACGGCGGTAACGAGCACCTCCCACCAGTTGGGAACGAGGGGATTGGCGCCCTCGGCTGCAGCGAGAATCGCTTCAGACCTGATCATGTTTCAACCATCCTTTGGTGAAGTTTCCTGCTCTGTGGATGACCGGCGAACCGGCCGGGAAGGGCAGGAATCAGAGGACGAACGCGAAGACCAGGCCCAGGATGGCCAGGGCCTCGGCGAGGGCGAAGCCCAGCAGGGCGATCGGCTGCAGGATGCGCTGGGCTTCCGGCTGACGGGCGACGCCGTTGATGTAGGCGGCGAAGATCAGGCCCACGCCGATGGCGGAGCCGATGGAGGCCAGGCCGTAGCCGATCAAGTTGAGGTTGCCGGTGATTTCCATGGTGTTCCTTTCAAGATGCCTGACGGCAGGTTGTGCGGAGGGTTCCCGGTGCGGATCCGGCGGTTGCCGGGACCGGGACGTGCTGCGGTGGCGGATCACTCCGCCGAACCGTGCCCACCTTCACCCAAGGATGGCGGGCCCGGAAGGTCAGTGGTCGTTGGCGGCCAGCGCCCCTTGGATGTAGATCGCGGTGAGCAGGGTGAAGACGAACGCCTGCAGGTACATGATCAGCAGTTCCAGGAAGTACATGGCCACGGAGCCGAGGACCACGAGGACACCGGTGGCCTGGAGGGCGACGTTGCCCGTCTCCATGATCAGGAACTGGGCACCCGCGCCGGCCAGCATGATGATCATGTGGCCGGAGAGCATGGTGGCCATCAGACGCAGCGAGTGGGTCAGCGGCCGGACGAGGAAGGTGGAGATGATCTCCAGCGGCACCAGCAGCGGCAGGATCCAGCCGGGGACACCGCTGGGAACCACGGCCAGCTTGAAGTACTTGAGGCCGTTGCGCTTGATGCCCAGGCCGATCCAGATGATGTAGACGATCAGCGCCAGGGCGTAGGCCGACCCGGCGTGCGAGAAGCTCGGCAGCTGCAGGAAGGGAACAGCGCCGAACAGGTTGTTCACGATCACGAAGAAGAACAGGCCGAACAGCAGCGGGACGAAGGGCTTGAACTCCTTCTCGCCGATGATGTCCCGGCCCATGCCGTTGCGCACGAAGGCGTAGCCTGACTCCGCGAGCCACTGCACCTTGCCCGGAACGAGCCCCGGCTTGCGCATCGCGAGCATGAAGAAGGCCGAGATGAGGATCACCGAGAGGATGATCATGAGCATCTGCTTGCCGAAACCAGTGCCATACTCGGCCATCCAGGGCAGGATGTCCGGCAGGTGGGTCTGGTCGATCGTGGGAGGAGCGAATCCACCCTCATCGGTGGAGCTGGCGAGCACGATCGGTAGCACGCTGATCCTCTCTGCAGTGTCGGTCAACAGGACGCGTACGGCGCGTTCCCACCGGAGCGGTCATGCGGGCGGCACAGCGCAGCCCCGACCGTCGTTATTGATCGTTGATGAGCCTATCAAACCGGGCGTGGTGCTGATGACCAAAAAGCCCAATTCGGCGCGGTTTTCGCGCCTCGCGACGATTTATTTCTACGTTGTGTCGAAGTCACACCGTCATCGGCCCGACATCCGTCCGTGACCAGACCGTGATGCGGTGTCCGTTCGCCGCCCCTGGCCATCCCTCGAGGCGCCGATGAGGTCAGTCGTCGTAGATCTGCTGGCGGGTCCGGGCGAAGACGAGGACCTCCGTCACCTGCCAGGCCACGATCGCCACGAGTGCGCCGAGTCCGGCTGCCATGGTGTCCAGCCAGGCCGGCGTGGGCACCACGGTCAGCAGCACCGCCATCAGGATGATCTTCAGGACGAAGCCGAACAGGGCGATGAACACCGCGTGCTCCCGCCAGCGGTCCCAGGACCAGGCCGTCACGAGCAGGGTCATTCCGGAGAGGACCACGACGGCGGCGCCTGCCAGTCCCAGCGACGCGGCGGCGGCTCCGCCGGCCGCTCCCCCGACCACCAGCCACGCGACGACCACGGCCAGGGCCAGTGCGGCGACGGAGCCGATGAGGCAGGCGGTGAGGATCCCCCACCAGCCTCGGGTGTTGACGCGCTTGACGGACGTTTTCATGGACGGCTTCATGGGCGGCTTCATGAGCGGAGCTCCCTCGATGATTCCCTCGAACGGCGCACCCAGGGGTGCAGGGTCAGGTATCCGGCACCCAGCAGCAGGACGCCGACGACCGGCAGGACGATCAGCCCGTCGAAGAAGTTCAGTGAGACCACCCCGTAGGCGATCAGGAAGGTCCACAGGTAGAGCAGCAGCACGGCCTGCCGGTGCGTCCACCCGCCGTCCACGAGTTTGTGGTGCAGGTGTCCGCGGTCGGCCGAGAACGGGCTGGCCCCGCGGACCGTCCGCCGCACCACGGCCAGGGCAAGGTCCAGCAGCGGCAGGGCCATGACGGCTATCGGCAGCAGGATCGGCATGTAGGCCGGGACATTGCGGAAGCGGAATCCCTCCATCGCCTCCACGTCCGCGGTCACGGCCACGGCGGCGGTGGCCAGGAGGAGGCCGATGAGCATGGCGCCCACCTCACCCATGAAGATCTTCGCCGGGTTGAAGTTGTGCGGGAGGAAGCCGAGGCAGGACCCGACGAGGACGGCCATGAGGAGGGTGGCCAGGTTCGAGTAGTCGAACTCGTTGATGGTCCGGGTCAGCAGGTAGGTGTAGATGAAGAAGGCCGAGCCACCGATGACGGCCATCCCGGCGGCCAGCCCGTCGAGGCCGTCCACGAAGTTGATGGCATTCATGGTCAGCACGAGGATGAAGATCGTCAGGCCGATCTGGATCGGTTCGTTGCCCACGGGGATCCACCCCACCGGCATGGCCTCGACCCGGATCCCATGGAAGGCCACCAGCGCGGCCGCCGTCACCTGGGCGGCGAGTTTGAGGGTCCAGTGCAGGTCCCACAGATCGTCCGCCACACCCATCGCCAGGACCACGGCGAGGGCGAACAACAGCCCGCGGATCGGATCGGGGTCGGAGAAGATGCCGTCGAGGAACGGGATCATGGCGCCGATGCCCAGCGCTACCAGCACTCCGGCGATCATGGCCACGCCGCCGAGCTTGGGCACCGGCTCGCGGTGCACGTCCCGCTGGCGCTGCGGGGTGTAGACGCCCCCGGCCAGGGCGAGCCTGCGCACCGCCGGTGTCAGGACGAAGCTGATGACGGCGGAGAGCCCCAGCAGCAGCAGGTAGACCTTCATTCCACCAGGTCCGGGACCACCGCGGCCAGCTCGCCGTAGGACAGGGCCCCGTGACGCACCACCCGGAAGGGCGAGACGGTGCAGTCGATGATGGTGGATGGTTCGGAGACGGTGCGTTCGCCGTCGTCGAGATAGACGGACACCGTGTCGCCGAGCATCTCGCGGGCGGCCCCGGCCGTCGTCGCCGCCGGGAGGGACGTGCGGTTGGCGCTGGAGACGGCCAGCGGGCCGAACTCCTGGAGCAGCTCGCGGGCCACCTGGTCATCCGGCACACGCAGGGCGACGGTCCCGCGGGTCTCCCCCAGGTCCCAGGTCAGCGAGGGCTGTGCTTGGAGGATCAGGGTGAGGGCACCGGGCCAGAATTCCTCGGCCAGGTCCCGGGCACTCTGCGGGACATCGACGGCCAGGCCGTCCATCACCCGGGTGCTCCCGATGAGCACCGGCGGCGGCATGGCCCGTCCCCGGCCCTTGGCGGCCAGGAGCACCGCCACGGCCTGCGGGGAGAAGGCGTCGGCGGCGATCCCGTAGACGGTGTCCGTCGGCAGGACCACGCATTCGCGGTTGGCCAGTGCCGTCCGGGCGGCCTCGATGGCCTCGTCCAGTCCGGATTCCGTGGTGCAGTCGATCAGCAGGCTCACCGTGCCATTGTCCCATCCGTGCGCGCTGCGATCGTATAACGCGGCCGCCCGTTGAGGTCCTCCCGGGTCTGGACATCGCTGAACCGTCCGCCCCGCCGCAGCAGGCCGCCCACCAGCTCGCCCTGGGTGTCGTCGTGTTCCATGACCAGTGTTCCGCCCGGGCGCAGCAGCCGGGCGGCCGTGGCGGCCACGACGGTGGGCAGGCGCATGCCGTCCGCTCCCCCGCCATAGAGGGCCAGCCCCGGATCTCGCCGTGCCTCGGCCTGGGCCGGGATGCGGCCGTCCGGCACGTACGGAGGGTTGGACACCACGACGTCGGCGCGCCCGTCCAGATCCGGCAGCGCGGTCGCCGCGTCCCCCACGTGCAACGCGACACCGCGCGGGTCCAGGTTGGCGGCCGCCCACCAGGCGGCCTCGGGGTCGGCCTCCACCGCGTGGACCGTGGCTCCGGGGATCTCGGTGGCCACCGCTGCAGCGATGGCTCCCGAGCCGGTGCACAGGTCGACCACGAGCGGGTGTCCGTCCTGTTCGCCCGGTCCGGGCCGCACGGCCCGCGCGGCGTCGATGGCCGCTCCGGCGACGAGTTCGGTCTCCGGGCGGGGCAGGAACACGCCGTGTCCGACCTGCAGCTCGACGGACCGGAAGGTCGTGGTGCCGGTCAGGTACTGCAGCGGCGTGCGGGTGGCGCGGGAAATGGACAGCCGGCGCAGGTCCACGGATTGGAGGGGATCCAGCCGGCGTCCGGCGATGGCCCAGGCGGCCACCTCGCCACGGCTGGCGCCGAGGACGTGGGCGGCCAGCAACTCGGCGTCCGCGCGGGGTGAGTCCACGCCGGACGCGGCCAGCAACTCGGTGGAGGACCGCAGCAGGGACTCCAGCGTCACGGTGTCCCCCTGGCGGTGAGTCTGCCGGTCAGTCACGGTGTCAGTCATGCTGCCCCAACGCCTCCAATCGGTGTGCCTCGTCCGTCTCGATGCAGGACTGCAGGACGGGACCGAGGTCACCGTCCAGGACGGCGTCGAGGTTGTAGGCCTTGTATCCGGTGCGGTGGTCCGCCACCCGGTTCTCCGGGTAGTTGTAGGTCCGGATGCGCTCGGAGCGGTCCATGGTCCGGACCTGGGAATGCCGCACGGCGGCATTCTCGGCGTCGAGCTGCTCCTGCTGGTGGGCCAGGATCCTCGAGCGCAGCACGCGCATGCCGGCCTCACGGTTCTGGATCTGCGACTTCTCGTTCTGCATCGACACCACGATCCCGGTGGGCAGGTGGGTGATGCGTACCGCGGAGTCGGTGGTGTTCACAGACTGGCCGCCCGGACCGGAGGACCGGTACACGTCGATCTTGAGGTCGTTGGTGGAGATGGCGACCTCCTCCGGTGCGTCGACCTCGGGGAACACCAACACGCCGGCCGCCGATGTGTGGATGCGGCCCTGGGACTCGGTGACGGGGACGCGCTGCACGCGGTGCACTCCGCCCTCGAACTTCAGGTGCGCGAAGACGCCCTGGGACGGGTCGGTCGAGTTCCCCTTGATGGCCACCTGGACGTCCTTGTAGCCACCGAGGTCAGATTCCGTGGTGGAGAGGATCTCGGTCTTCCACCCCTTCGTCTCGGCGAAGCGCACGTACATACGCAACAGGTCCGCGGCGAAGAGGGCGGCCTCCTCGCCGCCCTCGCCGCCCTTGATCTCGAGGATGGCGTCCCGCGCATCGGCCGGGTCCCGGGGAATGAGCAACCGGCGCAGTTTCTCCGTGGCCTGTTCCGCCGTGGCCTCGAGCTCCGGCACCTCGGCGGCGAACTCCTCGTCGTCCTCGGCGAGTTCGCGGGCATCGGCCAGGTCGGCCTCGGCCTGGGTCCACGCCCGGTGCGCCGCGACGATGGCACCGAGTTCGGCGAAGCGGCGGCCCAGCTTCCGGGACAGGGCCTGGTCCTGGTGCACGGCGGGGTCCGCGAGTCTCTCGGTGAGCTCGTGGTGCTCGTCCAGCAGGTCCTGCACGGATTCGAACATCGGTGTCTTCCTTCAGTCAGGGGCGCATTCAGGGGCGCGGTCAGGTCCGGTTCCCGGTGGCGGGGCGAACGACTCGGCCCCCGCCCCTCCGCCGTCCAGTGCCCGGTGGATACCGGACAGCACAGACGGCGGAGGGACGGGGGCCAGGGTGGGTCGCTACTTCTCGCCCTTGGAACCCAACGTGGTCTTGGAGACCAGCATGAGGAACTCGGCGTTCGACTGGGTCTCCCTGATCTTGTTCGTCAGGATCTCCAGCGCCTGCTGCGTGTCCAGGCCGGACAGGACCCGGCGCAGCTTCCACATGATCTTGATCTCGTCGGAGGTCAACAGGTTCTCCTCACGGCGGGTGCCGGAGGCGTTGACATCGACGGCAGGGAAGATGCGCTTGTCCGCCAGCTGGCGGGACAGACGCAGTTCCATGTTGCCGGTGCCCTTGAACTCCTCGAAGATGACCTCGTCCATCTTGGAACCGGTCTCCACCAGGGCGGTGGCGAGGATGGTCAGGGATCCGCCGTTCTCGATGTTGCGGGCGGCACCGAAGAACCGCTTCGGCGGGTACAGCGCCGAGGAGTCCACGCCGCCGGACAGGATGCGTCCGGACGCCGGCGCGGCCAGGTTGTAGGCACGGCCCAGGCGGGTCATGGAGTCCAGCAGGACCACCACGTCACGGCCCATCTCCACGAGGCGCTTGGCCCGTTCGATGGCGAGTTCGGCCACGGTCGTGTGATCATCGGCCGGACGGTCGAAGGTCGAGGCGATGACCTCGCCCTTGACCGAGCGCTGCATGTCGGTGACCTCTTCCGGACGCTCGTCCACCAGCACCATCATGAGGTGCACCTCGGGGTTGTTGGTGGTGACGGCGTTCGCGATGGACTGCAGGATCATCGTCTTGCCGGCCTTCGGCGGGGAGACGATGAGGCCGCGCTGCCCCTTGCCAATCGGTGAGACCAGGTCGATCACGCGAGGGCCGACCAGCTTGGAGTCGGTCTCGAGGCGCAGCCGCTCCTGCGGGTACAGCGGCACCAGGTCGTTGAACTTGGTGCGCTTGGGGCTGTCCTCGGCCTGCTGACCGTTGACAGAGGTCAGACGCACCAGGGCGTTGAACTTCTGCCGGTTGCCACCGCTGGCGCTGTTGTTGCTGCTGTTCTGGCTCTCGCCGTCACGCGGGGCACGGATGGCACCCACCACAGCGTCGCCCTTGCGCAAGCCGTACTTCTTGACCATGGACAACGAGACGTAGACGTCGTTCGGACCCGGCAGGTAGCCGGAGGTCCGCACGAAGGCGTAGTTGTCCAGGACATCCAGGATGCCGGCGACGGGCAGCAGCACGTCGTCCTCGGTCATCTCGGTGTCGTCGACCTCGGGGCCGCTGCGACCGCGGCGATTGCGGTTGCGGTCGTTGCGGTTGCGGTTGCGGCGGTTGCGGCGGCTGTCCTCGTCGCGGTCGTTGTTCCGCTCGTTCCGGTCGTTGTTCCGGTTGGTGCCCCGGCTGCCGGACTGCTGATCGTTGTCGGACTTGTTGTCGGACCTGTTGCTGTCAGACCTGTTGTCCTGCTGTCGATCGGCATTCCGCTCGCTGCGCTCGTTGTTCCGGTCGCTCCGGTCGTTGTTCCGGTCGTTACGGCTGTTCCGGTCATTCCGGTCGCCACGGCCGGAGCGGTTGTTGCGGTCACCGCGGGCGTTCCGGTCGTTGGAGCGCTCCTGCTGGCCGTCGTTCCCCTGGTCGGCGCCGTCGCCGGTACCGTTCCGGGACTCGGAGGCCGCCTCGGACGAGGGCTCCGCGGAGGCGGACTGATCCTCGCCGGTGGCGCCGGCTGCCGACTCGGCGCGGCGCGAACGGGTCCGGCGGGCCGGACGCTCGGGAGCGCCGCCCTCGGTGCCCGCAGCCGACGTCGCGGTCTGCTTCTGGTCGGTCGACTGGTCGGCCGACGAGTCAGCCTGCTTCTGGTCAGCCGACTGCTCGGCCTGCTTCTGCTCGACCTGGCCGCTGGCGGTCTTGGTGCCGCGGGACCGGCGCTTCGGTGCGGCCGCGCCGTCGTCGGCACCGGTGGACTTGCTGTCGGCACCGGCCTTGCTGTCCGAGCGGGCCGTGGCCGCGGTGCCGGAGGTGTCCTCGGCCTGCTTGCGGTCCGCGACGGAGCCGCCGCGCTGGTGACTGGAGATGGCGGCCACCAGGTCGGATTTGCGCATCCGGGATCCCCCGGTGATCCCGAGCTGGGAGGCCAGGGCCTGCAGCTGTGCCAGCTTCAGGCCGGCCAGGCCGCCACCCGCCTGGGCGGCGGTGGTGGCTGCCGCGGCTGGTGCCTCGGTGGAATTGCCCGCGGAGGCCGTGGGCAGTTCTGTGGTTTCGGTCACGAAGGTTCCTTCTCCCTCGTCAGGCAGGATCCGACTGGAGGGATCCCGCGAAGTGTGTACCGGCTGCCACCTGAACAGGTGGCTGAAAACCGGGATTCAATACCGGATCGGACTCGATCCGGGAAAGTGCAATCCAGGGAGCCAAGACAGGCCGAAGCCCGCTGGGACCAAACTGGTCCGCGTGGAGCCTGGATTCCCACCGACCACGGGATCCGCACTCTCAGCGGGTCCCGGTCGACATCAGCCCGAGATGGGCTGGCCTGAGCGGTGTGTCTCCACCCTAGCACCCGCGGCGTCCACGGGCAGAATGCTGACACGCCACGGCTGCGCGGACCGGTCGAGACCGGATTCCATGGCCATCCGGGCGGTCTCCGCCTGATCCATGCCGTCGGCGAGCACCATGACGGTCGGGCCAGCGCCGGAGACCACGGCGGCCAGGCCCTGCCGGCGCAGATCCCGCACCAGGCCGACGGACTCCGGCATGGCAGGCTCCCTCTGGTCCTGGTGCAGCCAGTCGCGTGTGCCGGCCAGCAGGAGTGACGGTTCCTGCGTCAGGGCGTGCACCAGCAGTCCCACCCGGCCGGCGTTCGCGGCGGCCACGTGGTGCGGGACCTGCGCGGGCAACAGCCCGCGTGCGGTCTCGGTGCTCAGCGGCTGCGCGGGAATCGCCACCACGGGCACCACCGCGGGATGCGGCCTCATGACCGAGGAACGGTAGCGACCGTCCTCCTCCCAGGAGACGGTGAGTCCCCCGGTCAGGGCCGGCGCCACGTTGTCCGGGTGGCCCTCCAGGTGCGAGGCCGCGTTGAGCAGGTCCGCCTCGGAGGCGCGTTCGTCCTCCGGCAGCAGGGCATCGGCGAGCAGGATGGCGCTGGCGTGGGCCGCGGCCGATGAGCCGAGCCCACGGCCGTGCGGGATCCGGTTGGTGGCCACCAGCTCCAGCCCGGGCACCTCCCAGCCGCGCTCGAGCAGGTATCCACGCAGTGTGGCGATCACCAGGTGCGAGGCGTCGGTGGGCACGACGCCGGCGCCCTCGCCCTGCACCACGGCCGAGAAACCCCCGTCCACGGTGGTCACCTCCACGTCGTCCCGCAGGTCGAGGGCGAGTCCCATGGAGTCGAATCCGGGGCCGAGGTTCGCCGAGGTCGCCGGGACGGAGACACGCACGGTGACCCCGGCGGGCACGCTCCTCAAACCCTGCTCCGGCCGGTTCGGCATCAGGAGAGCCCCAGGGCCTCGGCCACGGCCACGACGTCGAACGGCACCTTCTGCGGTTCGACGTCCGAGCCGTCCGCATTCCTCAGGGCCCACTGCGGGTCCTTGAGTCCGTGACCGGTCACGGTGATGACCCAGCGCTTGCCCGCCGGGACGTTGCCGAGGGCGTGATGCTTGATGAGTCCGGCCACGCCGGCGGCGGAGGCGGGTTCCACGAAGACGCCCTCCCGGGCGGACAGCCAGCGGTGGGCGGCCAGGATCTCGTCATCGGTGACGGAGTCGATCATGCCCCCGGACTCGTCGCGCGCCGCCTCGGCCTGCTCCCAGGAGGCCGGGTTGCCGATCCGGATGGCGGTGGCGATGGTGTCCGGCTCGGTCACGGGATGACCGAGGACGATCGGTGCTGCACCGGCGGCCTGGAAGCCCCACATCGTGGGGGTCCGGGTGGCCACCGCGGGCAGCTCGACCGGCTCGGACCCTTCAGGGGCGGCACCGGGGTGGGGGTTCGTGTAGGGCTGGGAGTACTCCTGGTAGCCCTTCCAGTAGGCGGTGATGTTGCCGGCGTTGCCCACGGGCAGCAGGTGGTAGTCCGGGGCGTCGCCGAGGGCGTCCACGACCTCGAACGCACCGGTCTTCTGCCCCTCGATGCGGTTCGGGTTCACGGAGTTCACGAGGAAGACCGGGTAGTTCTCGGAGAGCTTGCGGGCCACGTCGAGGCAGTTGTCGAAATTGCCGTCCACCTGCAGCAGCGTGGCGCCGTGGGCGATGGCCTGCGAGAGCTTGCCCATGGCGATCTTGCCGTCCGGTACCAGCACGGCGCAGGTCAGCCCGGCCTGGGTCGCGTAGGCGGCGGCGGAGGCCGAGGTGTTGCCGGTGGAGGCACAGACCACGGCCTGGGCACCCTGCTCCACGGCAGCGGTGATGGCCATAGTCATGCCACGGTCCTTGAAGGAGCCGGTGGGGTTCATGCCCTCGAACTTCACCCACACCTCACCGTCCACGAGCGCGGACAGGGCCGGGGCCTCGATCAGCGGCGTGCCGCCCTCGCCCAGGGTGACCACCCGGGTGCTCGTGCTGACGGGCAGGCGGTCGGCGTATTCGCGGATGACCCCGCGCCATTGGTGTGCCACTGTGTTCAGTTCCCTTCGACTCGCAGGACCGAAACCACTTCGGTCACCACGTCCAGTTCCTTGATGGTGGCCACGGTGGCCGCCAGGTTCTGCTCCTTGGCCTCGTGCGTGATGATGCGCAGGAGAGACTCGGGTGCCTCATCGGTGTAGGCCTCGTCGGATTCCTCGACGACGAGGTCGTCCTCCGCCAGGGGGACCTGGCGCATGGACACGATCGAGACACCGTGTTGGGCGACGGCCGAGGCGATGGCGGCCAGTACGCCGGGGCGGTCCGCCACCCGGATGACCACCATGTAGCTTGTGCGTGCCTCCCCCACGGGCAGGGCCGGCACCACGGAGCGCGGGGTGTGCGTGCGCCCGGCACCGCCGCGGACCAGCCGGCGGGCGATGGAGACGGTGTCCCCCATGACGGCGCTGGCCGTGGGGGCCCCGCCGGCACCGGGGCCGTAGAACATCAGTTCGCCGGCGTTCTGCGCCTCGACGAAGACGGCGTTGAACGCGCCGCGGACGGCGGCCAGCGGGTGTTCGCGCGGCAACAGTGTCGGATGCACGCGCAGGACGGCGCCGGCGGTCCCGTCACCAGCCGTGATCCGCTCGGCGATCGCCAGCAGCTTGATGACGTAGCCGGCCTCGGAGGCGGCCTCATTGTCCGCGGCGGTGATCCTGGTGATGCCCTCGCAGTAGACCTCGTCGATCCGGAACGGTGCGTGGAAGGCCAGATTGGCCAGGATCGCAGCCTTGGCGGCCGCGTCATGGCCCTCGATGTCCGCCGTCGGGTCGGCCTCAGCGTAGCCGAGCTCCTGGGCATCGGCGAGGGCATCATCAAAAGCTGCCCCGGTGGTGTCCATCTGGTCCAGGATGTAGTTCGTCGTGCCGTTGGCGATGCCCATCACGCGGGTGACGGTGTCCCCCGCCAGGGAGTCCCGCAGCGGGCGCAGGATGGGGATGGCCCCGGCCACGGACGCCTCGAAGGAGAGCTGGGTGCCGGCCTCCGCGGCGGCCGCGAACAACTCCGAGCCGGACTGGGCGAGCAGGGCCTTGTTGCCCGTGACCACGGCTGAGCCGTTGCCGATGGCCCGTTCGATGAGCGACTTGGCGGGCTCGATGCCACCCATCAGCTCCAGCACGATGTCGGCGGAGTCCACCAGCGCCTCGGCGTCCGTGGTGTACAGCTCGCGGGGCAGCTGGTAGTCGCGACGTCCGTCCGGATTGCGGACGAAGACGCCGGCCAGTTCCAGGCGCGTGCCCACGCGGGCGGCCAGCATCTCGGCGTCCTCCGTGAGGATCCGCGCCACCTGGGAGCCGACGGTGCCGGCGCCCAGCAGCGCGATCTTCAGGGCCGGCTGCGAGGCGTGCGGAGCGGACGGGGTCGTGACGGTCATGGTCCTCCGTTGGTTCTGGGAGATGGAAAAGTCGGGCGGAAAAGTCAGGGTGGAAAAGTCGGCTCCGCTACAGACCGGTCTCGCGGGCGAAGAGGTCCTCTTCGGTCTCGCGGCGGATGATCACGCGTGCCTGCCCGCCCTGGACCGCGACGACGGCCGGCCGGGTGAGCATGTTGTAGTTGCTGGACAGCGAATGGCAGTACGCACCGGTGGCGGGCACGGCCAGCAGATCGCCGCGGGCCACGTCGTCCGGGAGGTAGGCATCCTTGACGACGATATCCCCGGACTCGCAGTGCTTGCCCACCACCCGGGAGAGGACCGCCGGGGCGCCGGAGGCACGGGAGGCCAACGCCACGGAGTAGTCGGCCTCGTAGAGGACCGGGCGGGCATTGTCCGACATGCCCCCGTCCACGGAGACGTAGCGGCGCGGATGGGTGGCGCCCTGGTCACCGTCCACGGTCACGGTCTTGCGGACACCGGCCTCGTACAGGGTGAAGGCGGCCGGGCCGGAGATGGCACGGCCGGGCTCGATCGAGATCCGGGGGCAGGCCATCCCCAGCGCCGTGCAGGCAGCGCCGACCACGCCGGCCAGCGTGGTGGCGATGTCCTGCGGCGTCCGCGGGGTATCCGCGGCGGTGTAGGCGATGCCGTGCCCGCCGCCGAGGTCCAGCTCCTCCAGCTCGACGCCGTGCTCCGCCTTGATCTCGGCGAGGAAGCCCAACAGCTTCTCTGCGGCCACGCCGAAGCCCTCGGGCTCGAAGATCTGCGAGCCGATGTGGCAGTGCAGTCCGCGCAGGTCGATGGACCCGGCGGCCAGCGCCCGCGCGACGGCCTCTGCGGCCGGCGACCCGGCCGTTCCAGCCGTCCCGTCGATTCCCGCCGGCCCCACCATCGAGAGACCGAACTTCTGGTCCTCGTGGGCGGTGGCGATGAACTCATGGGTGTGGGCGTGCACTCCGGGCGTCAGCCGCAGCATCACGGGCGCGACCGCGCCGGCCTCGGCGGCCAGCTCGGTGAGCCGGTCCAGCTCGTCCAGGGAGTCCACCACGATCCGCCCCACCCCGGCGGCCAGGGCCCGGCGCATCTCGTCATCGGACTTGTTGTTGCCGTGCAGTCCGATGTGCGCCGGATCGACGCCCGCGCGCAGCGCGGTGGCCATCTCGCCCCCGGAGGCGGTGTCCAGGCGCAGGCCCTCCTCCGTCACCCAGCGGGCCGCGGGGGTGCAGAGGAACGACTTGCCGGCGTAGTAGACGTCCACGCCGCCGCACAGGTCCGCGAAGGCCTCGTTGAAGGCGTCGCGGAAGGCCCGGGCCCGCGAGCGGAAGTCATCCTCGTCGAGGACCAGGAGCGGTGTCCCGTAGTCCCGGGCCAGCTGGGAGGCGGGCAGGCCCTGGACGGCGATCTCGCCGTCGTCGTTCCGTTCCACTCCGGAGGCCCAGAGCTTGGTGACCAGGGCATTCGGGTCTTCGGGGTAGTCGAGCCAGTCGGGTGCCAGGGGCGAGACCTGGGCAGTCGAAGAAGTCACGGTCACATCCGTTCCGGGGCGCTCACGCCCAGCAGGTCGAGTCCATTGGCGAGCACCTGCGCGGTGGCCTCGTTGAGCCACAGGCGGGTGCGGTTGAGGTCGGTGATCTCCCCCGGCTGGATGTCGCCGGCCCGGCCCTCGGCCACGGGCACGATCCGGCACGCGGCATACCAGGAATGGTAGGCGCCGGCGATGACCTCCAGGTGGCGGGCCACGCGGTGCGGTTCGCGGAATTCGGCGGCCTGGGCCACGATCGACGGGAATTCGCCCAGCCGGGCCAGCAGATCCGATTCGGTCGCGTGCGTCAGCAGCGCGGCGTCGAAGACGGAACGGTCGACGCCGGCCGCCTCGGCCGTGCGTGCCGCCCCCCGGGACCGGGCATGGGCGTACTGCACGTAGAACACCGGGTTGTCATTGGTCTTCGACGTGAGGATCTCCGGGTCGATGGTGATCGGGGAGTCCGCCGGGTACCGGGCCAGTGAGTAGCGCAGCGCGTCCGCCCCGAGCCAGTCGATGAGGTCCTTGAGCTCGATGATGTTGCCGGCCCGCTTGGACAGCTTGGCTCCGTTGACGGAGATCAGCTGGCCGATGAGCACCTCGATGTTGCGTCCCGGGTCATCACCGGCGCAGGCGGCGATGGCCTTGAGGCGGCCGACGTAGCCGTGGTGGTCCGCGCCGAGCAGGTAGATCTTCTCGATGAAGCCGCGGTCCTTCTTGGACAGGTAGTACGCGGCATCCGCGGCGAAGTAGGTGGGCTCGCCGTTGGCGCGGATGAGCACGCGGTCCTTGTCATCCCCGAAGTCGGTGGTGCGCAGCCAGACGGCGCCCTCACGGTCGTCGATGTGACCCTGCTCGCGCAGACGCTGCACGGCATGGCCGATGGCCCCGGACTCGTGCAGCTCCCTCTCCGAGAACCAGACATCGAAGTGCACGCCGAAGGTCTTGAGCGTGTCCCGGATGTCCTGCATCTGGTGGCGGTAGGCCGCCTCGCGGATGACCGGAAGGGCCGCCTGCTCGGTGAGGGTCATGATGTCCGGGTGTTCGGTGCGCACCTGGGTGGCCAGGTCCTGGATGTACCCGCCCGGGTAGCCGCCCTCCGGCACGGGCAGGCCGTGCAGGCGGTTGTAGACCGACTGGGCGAACACGTTCATCTGGTGGCCGGCGTCGTTGATGTAGTACTCGGCCGTGACCTCGGCTCCGGAGGCGCGCAGCAGCCGGGAGATCGCGTCGCCGAGCGCGGCCCAGCGGGTGTGGCCGATGTGCAGGGGACCCGTGGGGTTCGCGGAGACAAACTCCATATTGACCACGCTGCCCGCCAGGGCGGTGTTCCGGCCATACGCTGCTCCGGCCTCGACGACGGTGCGGGCCAGCTCCCCCGCGGCCGCGGCGTCGAGCGTGATGTTCAGGAATCCGGGGCCGGCGATGTCCACCCGGTCCACGCCGGGGACCTGCGCCAGCCTCTCGGAGAGCAGCGCCGCGAGGTCTCGCGGGGCCAGGCCGGCCTTCTTGCCCAGCTGCATGGCCACGTTGGTGGCCCAGTCACCGTGCTCTCGGTTCTTCGGTCGCTCCACCTTGATCGTGGTGGGCACCTCCACAGAGATCTCGCCGGAATCAACGGCATCCTGCAGGCAAGCGGCCAGGGCTGTGGAAAGGTCTTCGGGGGTCACCCGCGACAGTCTAATGTTCTGGCGGTCTCCGCCCGTAACCGACGTGGGACCGCTGGCCGGTTTCCCGCACCGGCCCCGCATGGGGTAGGGTTATCAAGTCCTGATCGGCCCGCCGATTGAGAGACCCCCGCCTCCGTAGCTCAGGGGATAGAGCGTCTGCCTCCGGAGCAGAAGGCCGCAGGTTCGATTCCTGCCGGGGGCACCATTATCTCCTCTTTTTCTCTCCTCATGGCCGTGTCATCGGCGTCACCCACGGCCGGATCGTCACGCGGTAACCCCGGTGTCCGGGACGGTCCGCGGCAGGACGCCGATGACCCGGCCCGCCGCATCGAGGACCTCGAGCCGATCTCCGGAAGCGTCATGGAGGAGCCGTGCGGACACGGCGCCGTTGAGCCAGGTGTCCACGCCCTCGCAGAACATCATCGTCGAGACCAGACGGCCGAAGTCGGCCCGCTGCGCCGTCAGGGTCCACTCCCCCATCAGGCGATTGCAGCCGTCGGAACCGTGCAGCCGGCCCCCGGCCTCGAAGCCCAGCCACGGTTGGCCCGGGGCGTCGGAGCCCCAACGGTGATCGATGAGTTCGGCGGCGAGCTCTTCCATCACGCCATCGTAGGGCAGACGATTCCCTCATGGTCGAGAGCAACCCGGTGGCGGGAGACGCGGTGGACGGCAGCACAGCGGAGAGAAGCGCCGCCCTGGCCTTCATCGTCGCCTGCCAGCAGGATCCCGCCACCGGCACCGCGTTCCTCGGGGACGATGCCGCCGGGATCGAGGCCGAACTCGAGGGCCTGGGCCAGCCCTGGTTGCGTGGCCTGAGGGTCGTGGAACAGGACGGCACGGTCATCGCCGCGTGCACCGTCGACTGGGACCCGGAGCCGTCAATGGCCTGGGTCCACGGACCGTGGGGCCGTCCCGAGCAGGTGGCCAGCCACGGCGCCGCCCTGGTGGCTGCGGTGTGTGATGCCGTCCCGGCGGGCATCGAACGCTTCGAGATGTGCGGCCACGTGGCGAACGGGTCCATGGCCGCCCTGGCCGCCGACCTGGGCTGGACCGCCACGGAGGTGAACTACGCCATGGTGGCCCCGGCTTCTACGGCGGCGCGGTGGTCGGAGCCGGCAGTACAGAGGGAACAGACGGAACAGGCCGAACAAGCCGAACAGCACACCGGGCCCGACGCCGGCGCGGCGCCGACGGTGCGCCTCCGCGAACCGGTGCGTATCCGGCCGGCGGGACCGGCCGACGTCGGGCTCCTGGAACCGCTGCACACGGCCGAGTTCGGCGAGGCCTACGCGACGGCCGCCCAGTTGCTCTCCCGCCACCACACCGTGGTGGCCGAGGATTCCACCGGGGCGGTGCTGGGCTACGCTGCGGGATCTCTCCAGGACGACGGCCAGGCCTATGTGGACTTCACGGCCGTGGTCCCCGAGGCTCGGCGCCACGGATTGGGCCGCCGGCTCGTGATCGGTCTCGCCGAACGGCTCCTGGCTGCGGGAGATCCTGGGATGCTGCACCTGACGGTGCGCGAGTCCCGGAAGGCTGCGCACGCCCTGTACCTGTCCCTGGGGATGCGGCAGGACGCGGCACTGCGCGGTTACCGGGGGCCACGGGTGACGGCTCAGCACCCCGGGTGAACCGTCCTACCGTGCATCTCAGGCCTCCGAGGTGACGAACTCCTTGCCCTTGGAGACCGCGACGGCCTCGTCGAACTCGGCGCTGATCTCGGCCGTCTCCGCGGCCTCCGAGCGGTGGGTCACCAGGGAGACGATGATGCCCACGATGGCGGCCAGCACGAAGCCGGGCACGATCTCGTACATCTCGAAGGCCCCACCCCAGGCCTCGTCCGGCATGTTGCCCCACCAGAAGACGATGACGGCGCCGACCACCAGTGAGGACAGGGAGCCCCAGGCGTTGAACTTCTTCCAGAACAGCGCCAGGATCACCACCGGCCCGAAGGAGGCGCCGAAGCCCGCCCAGGCGAAACTAACGAGGTCCAGGACACTGGCCTCGGGATCGAGGGCGATGAGGATCGCGATGATGGCCACCAGGATGACCCCGCCGCGGCCCAGCCACAGCTCGTTCCGGGCACTGGCCTTGCGGCCGAAGAGCTTGTAGAGGTCCTCCACCAGGGCGGAGGAGCACACGATCAGCTGGGAGGAGATCGTGGACATCACGGCGGCCAGCACGGCCGCGAGGACCAGACCGGCCACGAAGGGGTGGAACAGGATCTGGGCCAGGACCAGGAACACCGTCTCCGGATCGTCCAGTGTGATGCCGGGATTCGCCTGGAAGTAGGCGATGCCCACCAGCGCGGTCATGACGGCGCCGAAGGCACAGATCGCCATCCAGGCCACGCCGATGCGACGTCCGGCCACGGCGTCCTTCGCCGACCGCAGGGCCATGAAGCGGACGATGATGTGTGGCTGCCCGAAGTACCCCAGGCCCCACGCCAAGGCGGAGATCACGCCGACCCACGTGGCGTTGGCCAGGAAGGACAGCCGGTTGGTGCCCTCCTCCATCCCGGCGTCCGCGGACCCGATCAGGTCGACCATCTCGCCCCAGCCACCCACGTTGATGAGGGCGACCACCGGGACGGCGATGAGTGCGGCCAGCATGAGCAGGCCCTGCGCCACGTCCGTGAGCGAGGCACCGAGGAAGCCGCCGAACAGGGTGTAGACGATGGTCACGCCCGCCACGAGCAGCATGCCGACGAGGTAGGTCGAGCCGAACGAGGACTCGAAGAACTTGCCGCCGGCCACCATGCCGGAGGACACGTAGAAGGTGAAGTACACCAGCACGATTCCACCGGCCACGATCCGCAGCAGGTGGGTGCGGTCACGGAAGCGGTTCTCCAGGAACGAGGGGATGGTGATGGAGTTCCGGGCCACCTCGGTGTAGGCCCGCAGGCGCGGCGCGATGAACTTCCAGTTCAGCCAGGCGCCGATGGTCAGGCCGACGGCGATCCAGGCCTCCACCAGGCCGGACGCGTAGACCGCGCCGGGCAGGCCGAGGAGCAGCCAGCCGGACATGTCCGAGGCGCCGGCGGAGAGCGCCGCCACGAACGGCGGGAGTTTGCGACCGGCGAGCATGTAGTCGTCGAGGTCGTTGTTCTTCCGGGACGCGTAGAAGCCGATGGCCAGCATCGCGGCGAAGTACAACAGGATCGCTATGAGTTTGAAGGTGGTATCCATCATCTCCTCGTCCCTAGGGCTCATCATGGCCCGGGACCTCGACATCAGGGTGCGGTGGAGTCACCCTTTCACGTGCAGGGGGTCACTGCCAGCCGCCGTACCGGTCAGGTGCGGATCGCCGGAAGGCGGCCCGGCCCCGGTGCCTACTGGAGCAGGGTCTTGTCGTCCAGCGTGGCCCCCTTGATCTTCTCGAACTCGCCGAGCAGGTCCCGCACGGTCTTGCCGCGCTTCTGCTCCTCGTCCAGGTCGAGGATGATCTGGCCGTCGTGCATCATGACGAGGCGGTTGCCCACCCGCAGCGCCTGCTCCATGTTGTGCGTGACCATCAGCGTGGTGAGCCCCTGGTCCGTGACGATCTGCTCGGTCAGCCGGGTCACGAGCTCGGCACGCTGCGGATCCAGGGCGGCGGTGTGCTCGTCCAACAGCAGGATCCGCGGGTCCGAGAATGTGGCCATGAGCAGGCTGAGGGCCTGCCGCTGGCCACCGGAGAGGAGTCCGACCTTGGCCTTGAGCCGGTTCTCGAGGCCCAGCTCGAGCACGGAGAGCGCCTCCGTGAATCGGCGGCGCTTGGCGTTGGTGACGCCTCGACCCAGCATCCGGGTGGCACCGCGCTTGTCCGCGATCGCCATGTTCTCCTCGATGCTCAGGTGCGGCGCGGTTCCCGCCATCGGATCCTGGAAGACCCGGCCCACCAGGGCGGCCCGGCGGTGGTCCTTGAGCCGAGTGACGTTGCGGCCGTCGATCGTCACGGTGCCGGAGTCCGGCCCCAGTCCGCCCGAGATCACATTCAGCACCGTGGACTTGCCGGCGCCGTTGGAGCCGATCACCGTGACGAAGTCGCCCTCGCGCAGGTGCAGGTCGATCCCCCGCAGGGCACGCCGCTCGTTGACGGTGCCCGGGAAGAACGTCTTGTTCACGTCCGTCAGAGTCAGCATCAGCGGGTTCCTCCTGCCGTGGGGGCGTCCGGTGCGCCTGCGGATGCCCCGGCGGTCGCGCCCGCCGGCGGTGCCGCCGCCTCGGCCCCCGCGGCGGCGGCACCGCCCGGGTCGGCCCGGTTCACCAGCGCCTTGCGGCGCCGGAAGAAGGGCATCTGGGGTACCACCAGGGCGATCACCACCAGCACGGCCGAGACGAGCTTCATGTCGTTCGGGTCCAGCCCCACCGTCAGGGCCAGTTGGATGGCCACCCGGTAGAGGACGGACCCGGCGATGACGGCCAGGACAGCCACGAGGATCGAGCGCGTGCCGAAGATGGCCTGGCCGAGGATCACGGACGCCAGGCCGGCGATGATGAGGCCGATGCCCATGCCGATGTCCGCGAAGCCCTGGAACTGAGCGACCACGGCCCCGCTGACTCCGACGAGGGCGTTGGACAGGGCCAGGCCCAGGATCTTCTGGTTGTCCGTGTTGACCCCGTAGGAGCGGATCATCTTCTCGTTGTCACCCGTGGCCTGCATCGCCAAGCCGAGGTCCGTGTGCAGGAACCAGGCCAGGATGAGCGCCAGCAGGATGGCCACGGCCGCGAAGATGCCGATGGAACCCCAGCCTCCGATCAGGCCGGCGTCCTTGAGCGGGCTGATGGCCGTCTCCTCGCCCAGCAGGGGGACGTTGGCCTTGGCCATGATCCGCAGGTTGATCGAGTACAGCGCGATCTGGGTGAGGATCCCGGCCAGCAGGCCGTTGATGCGTCCCTTGGTGTGCAGCAGCCCCGTGATCACGCCTGCCAGGAATCCCGCCACGAACGCCAGCAGGAAGGTCAGAAACGGGTTCACCCCGTTGACGATGGAGATGGCGGCGACTGCCGCACCCGTGGTGAACGAGCCGTCCACCGTCAGGTCAGGGAAGTCGAGGATACGGAAGGTCACGTAGACCCCGAGGGCCATGATCGCGTAGATCAGGCCCAGTTCGATGGCGGTGTTCATGAAGGGACGCCTACTCCTGGCCCACCACGTGGTCGGCCTCGTCGATCATTGACTGCGGGATCTCCACGCCCATGGCCTCGGCGGCGTCCGGGTTCACGTACAGCTCCGGTTCGGTCAGGGTCTCCACCGGCATGGTGGCCGGGTCTGCACCCTCGGTCAGGATGCGGAGGGCCATGTCCGCCGTCTGCGCACCGAGCTGTTCATAGCTCAGGCCGTACGTGGCCACTCCGCCGCGTTCCACTGAATCGCCCTCGGCGGGGATCAGCGGGATCTGGCGCTCCTGGGCCACACCGATCAGGGTCTCCAGGGCGGACACCACCGCATTGTCGGTGGGCACGTACAGGGCGTCGACGTCGGAGAGCGAGTTCGCGGCCTGCTGCACCTCTGAGGAGTTGGAGACGGTGGCCTCGACGATCTCCAGGCCCAGTTCCTCCGCGGCCTCCTTGGCCCATTCGACCTGGACCTCGGAGTTGACCTCACCAGAGGAGTAGACGATGCCCACCGTCGCGGCCTCCGGGTCCAGTTCGGTCAGCAGGGTCAGCTGTTCCAGCACGGGGTTGGCATCGGAGGTACCCGTGACATTGCCGCCCGGTGCCTCGTTCGACTCCACCAGGTTGGCCGAGACCGGATCGGTCACGGCGGTGAAGAGCACCGGGATGTCGGTGATGGCCTGGGCGGCGGTCTGCGCGGACGGGGTGGCGATCGCGAGCACGAGGTCGTGGTCCGCGGAGGCGAAGGAACCGGCGATGGTGTTGGCCGTCGCCTGGTCGCCCTGGGCGTTCTGGACGTCCAAGGTGATGTCCAGGCCGGACTCCTCGATCCGTGCCTCGAACCCGGAGCGGGCCGCGTCCAGGGAGGCGTGGGAGAGGAACTGGGATACACCGATCGAATAGGACTCGGCGCCATCGCCGCCCTCGGTCGCGGAGCCGCCGTCGCCTCCGTCGTTGCCGCAGGCCGTCAGAGCGAGTGCGGAGACGGCGAGCAGCGCTCCTGCACGGAGTCCGGTGCGGTTCTTCTGGCTACCGAGCATCATGGGGTCCTTTCACCACCGCGTACGCCGGGCGGACGCTGGTGCGCCGGTGCGAGGGATCCGGGGTACGACGGTTACCCACCCTAGTCGCGTTTGACGTAACACGGATCACTTATCGGACCGTCTGTCCTCCTCGAACGGTCAGCACCCCGGTTTCGTCCACCGTCGCGGCGCTGGCAGCCTCTCCTGTCCAGACCTGGCCGTTGGATAGTACGCCTGTTCGATGCCGAGGGGGGCATGCCCGCCCGCCCGCGTGCCCCGTAGACTGGCCGGTGCCATGTCCGATGCTACGACGCACCCCTCCGTGCACGCCTCCACCATCCGCCTGGAGTACCCACCGAACCTGCCGGTCTCCGCCGAACGGGACCGGATCATGGGTGCCATCCGCGACCACCAGGTCGTCATCGTGGCCGGCGAGACCGGGTCGGGGAAGACCACCCAGCTGCCCAAGATGCTCCTCGAGCTGGCGGACGAGGGCGTGCTGGATGCCGAGCGGATGATCGGTCACACCCAGCCCCGGCGCCTGGCCGCCCGCTCCGTGGCCGAACGCATCGCCCACGAACTCGGCACGGAAATCGGCTCCGACGTCGGCTACCAGGTCCGCTTCACGGCCCAGACGTCCGCACGGACCCGGGTCAAGGTCATGACGGACGGCATCCTGCTCGCCGAGATCCAGCACGACCAGTTGCTGTCCAGGTACTCCGCGATCATCATCGATGAGGCCCACGAGCGCAGTCTCAACATCGACTTCCTGCTCGGATACCTCAAGCGCCTGCTGCCCCGGCGCCGCGACCTGCGCGTCATCATCACCTCCGCGACCATCGATCCGGAGTCCTTCGCCGCCCACTTCGCACTGCCCGATGCCGCTGGTCAGGACGAGCCGGCCCCGATCATCGAGGTCTCCGGCCGCACCTTCCCCGTGGAGATTCGCTACCGCCCTCTGGACGCCCCGCGCCGTGACGGTGCTCCGGGCAGTGCGGTAGGTCCGGGCGACGAGGACGACGGGTCCTCCGGCTCCTCGGGATTCGACGCTGACACGGACGAGGAGTCCCGCGATCCCGTGGACGCGGTCTGCGATGCCGTGGACGAGCTGTCCCGCGAGCCGGACGGGGACATCCTCGTGTTCTTCTCCGGCGAGCGCGAGATCCGTGACGCCGCGGAGGCGTTGGCACCCCGGGTCGCCGCCAACCGCCGCCTCGGGAACGCGGAGATCCTGCCGCTCTACGGGCGGCTGTCCATGGCGGAACAGCACCGCGTGTTCTCCACCGGCCCCCGGCGGCGCATCGTCCTGGCGACCAACGTGGCCGAGACCTCGCTGACCGTTCCCGGGATCAAGTACGTCATCGACACCGGTACGGCCCGCATCTCCCGGTACTCCCACCGCACCAAGGTCCAGCGGCTGCCGATCGAGCGCATCAGCCAGGCCAGCGCCAACCAGCGGTCCGGGCGTTCGGGCCGCACCTCGGACGGCATCGCGATCCGCCTCTACTCGCAGGAGGACTTCGAGTCACGCGCCGAGTTCACCGACCCGGAGATCCTGCGCACCAATCTCGCGGCCGTCATCCTGCAGATGTGCTCCATGGGCGTGGCGACCACCCCGGCCGACGTCGGCGACTTCCCCTTCCTGCAGCCGCCGGACTCCCGGCAGGTCAGCGACGGTGCGGCCCTGCTGACCGAGCTGGGGGCACTGAACAGCGGCCAGCCGGATGAGCGCGGCAGATCCTATCCCAAGGGCACCATCACGCCGGTCGGCCGGAAGCTGGCCCGGCTCCCCGTGGACCCGCGTCTGGGACGGATGATCGTGGAGGCCGGCGAGCGCGGTTGCGTGCGCGAGGTCATGGTCCTCGCGGCGGCCCTGACCATCCAGGACCCCCGAGAGCGCCCCACCGAACAGCGCGCCCAGGCCGATGAGCAGCACTCCCGTTTCAAGGACGAGAACTCGGACTTCTCGTCGCTGTTGAACCTGTGGGCCTATCTGCGCGAACAGCAGAAGGAACTCTCCGGGAACCAGTTCCGCCGGATGTGCCGCACCGAGTACATCAACTACCTGCGCGTCCGCGAGTGGCAGGACCTGGTCCAGCAGCTGCGCCAGCTGGCCAAGCCGCTGGGCATCTCCGTCTCCGCCGGGCCCGTGGACCCGGTGGGTCAGCATGAGCCCGTGCACCGGTCCCTGCTGACCGGACTGCTGTCCCACATCGGAGCGTGGGACGAGCGCAAGCGCGACTACCAGGGCGCCCGCAACACGAGGTTCGCGGTATTCCCGGGCTCGGCCCTGTTCAAGAAGAGGCATGCCTTCGTCATGGCGGCGGAGCTCGTGGAGACCTCCCGGCTCTGGGCCCGGATGGTGGCGAAGATCGATCCTGTCTGGGCCGTGGAGGCCGCCGGTGCCCTGGCGAAGCGGACCTACAACGAGCCCCACTGGTCCCGGCGCTCCGGCTCGGTGGTCGCCCGGGAGAAGGTCACCCTGTTCGGTATCACCCTGATCCCGGACCGTCAGGTCCAGTTCTGGCGGATCGACCCGGCCGGCTCCCGTGAGCTGTTCATCCGCCACGCCCTGGTGGAAGGCGACTGGAAGACCCGGCACCACTTCTTCGCACGCAACCGGACAGCCCTGGCCGAGATCGAGGACCTCGAGACGCGCCTGCGCCGCCGCGATCTCCGCGTCTCGGACCAGGACCTCTTCGACTTCTACGACGCGCGCATCCCCGCCACGGTCGTCTCCGAGCGCCACTTCGACTCCTGGTGGAAGAAGACGCGGCAGACGTCCCCGGACCTGCTGGACCTCGATCAGCGGGCGCTCCTGGCCGTGGACACCGGGGAGTTGGACACGGACCAGTTCCCCACGGTGTTCCACCACCCCACGGACGGGGGCGGAATCGACCTCGAGCTGTCTTACGACTTCAACCCGGCGGCGGGGGCTGGCGAGTCAGACGGCATCACCGTCCTCATCCCGATCCTGATGCTCAACCAGATGGACCCGGAGCGGTTCCGCTGGCTCGTCCCCGGGCTGCGTGTCGACCTGGTGACGGCCCTGATCCGCTCCCTGCCCAAGGCCGTGCGCAAGAATTTCGTGCCGGCACCGGATGTGGCGCGGGCCGCCGTCGAGCAATTGGACCGGGACGCGGACCCCGCTGCGGACGACCTGCTGCCCGCCCTGGAACTGGCCCTGCGGCGGATGAAGGGCGTGGTCATCCCCCCGGGGTCCTGGGACCTGACCGCCATCCCGCCGCACCTGGTGCCCGACTACCGTGTGGTGGACGCCCGTGGCGCCATTATGGGCACCGGCCAGGACCTCGCCGCGCTCCAGGGCCGGCTGGCCGGGGCGAACCGCACGGCCATCGCGGAGTCGCTCGCCCGCGCCGGTGGTGCAGGCGATGGTGCAGGCGATGGTGCCAGCTCTGCACCATCGCCGCAGAGCGTCCGGCGCGATGCCCACCCCCATTCCGACGGCCGTCCCGCCTCCGCCCCGGCCAGGACTGCCTTCGCCGAGCGGCACGGCCTGACCGACTGGGTGGTCGGGGACATTCCCCGGAAGGTGGACACCGAGATCTCGGCAGGTTCGGCCGGCTCAGGCAGGCAGCGGATCACCGGCTATCCGGGACTGACCGCCGAGACCGCCCGGGACGGGTCGCCCGCCGCAGGCCTGACGGTGTACCGCACCGAGGCGGACCAGCAGGCCGCGCACCGGGCCGGCGTCGTGAACCTGTTGTTGGCGCTGGTGCCCAGCCCGCAGCGCTACGTCCTGGACCACCTGGACAACCGGGAGAAGCTGACGTTCACGCAGAATCCCCACGGTTCGGTGGAGCAGCTGATCAACGACTGCACCCGCGCCGCCGTGGACCGTCTGGTACCGGCGTCCCTGCCGTTCACCGAGACCGAGTTCCGCCGACTGTTCACCACCGTACGGGCCGAGGTGATCGACACCGTCTTCGCGGTGACGGCCATCGTGGAGCAGGTGTTGTCCCGGGCCACCCAGGTGCGCAAGGAGCTCAAGGGGTCGGTGTCCCTGGCCATGGCTCCCGCCCTGAACGACATCAAGGCCCACCTGGAGCAGCTGGTGTTCCCGGGCTTCGTCGCCGCCACCGGGTGGGCACATCTGCAACACCTGCCCCGGTACCTGCAGGGCATGCTCCGGCGGATCGACAAGCTCAAGGCTGGCGGCCAGGTGCAACGCGATGCCCGGGACATGGCCGTGGTGCAGGGTCTCGAGGACGCCTTCGACGCCGAGGTGCGGAAGCTGCCCGCCGGCCAGTCCACCCCGCCGGCGCTGGACGCGGTCCGGTGGCTCATCGAGGAGCTGCGCATCAGCTACTTCGCGCAGGACCTGGGGACCGCCGTCTCCGTCTCAGAGAAGCGGGTGCGCCAGGCCCTGAAGCAGGCTGCCGGCTAGCCCCTCTGCTCCAGGGCCGGCAGGCAGCTCCGGGATCGGCTCAGTCCTCGGGCACGTGCTCCGTGTGGCCGGCCACCCGCAGCCCGGCCCGGATTCGGTCCGCGGCCTCGTCGAGGTCCTCGGGCTCGGGGTTGTTGTCCACCTGGTCCAGGTCGAAGTCATCCAGGGAGTTCGACGGCCAGACGTGCACGTGCAGGTGCGGGATCTCATAGCCGGCCACCATGAGTCCCGCCCGGTGCGCGTTGAAGGCCTGCACCTGCACCTGGCCGATGGCCTGCGCGACGGTCATCAGGTGGGAGACCAGCTCGGGTTCGGCGTCGGTCCAGAGATCGACCTCTGCCCGCGGCACCACGAGGGTGTGGCCCTGGGTCAGAGGTCCGATCGAGAGGAACGCCACGCACGTCTCGTCCTTCCAGACGAACCGGCCGGGCAGTTCTCCGTTGATGATGCGGGTGAAGACGGTGCTCATGGTGTGGCCTCCTGGTACGGGACTGGTGCTCACTGCTGCTTCGATCTTCCCCCGCGGGACCGGCATCGGTCCACGCGGGGCCGGCGTCACGGCCGTTCCCCGGTGGCCACGGGCCGTCCCGGGGTATTGGACCAGGCCGACCAGGACCCCGGGTACAGGGCGGCCGGGACCCCGGCGACATGCAGTGCCGCGATCTGGTGGGCCGCGCTCACGCCGGAACCGCAGTAGGCGCCCACGATGCCGGCCTCGTCCACGCCCAGCGCCCGGAACCGTTCGGCGAGCTCGCCGGCCGGCCGGAAGTGCCCGCTCTCGTCCACATTGTCCGCGGTCGGTGCGCTGACCGCCCCGGGGATGTGGCCGGCTTGGGGGTCCAGCGGCTCGGCCTCGCCGCGGTATCGCTCCGCCGCACGGGCATCGAGCAGCACCCCGTCCTCGGGCAGCACGGCGGCATCATCCATGGTCAGCACCGGCATCTGCCCCCACGTGGTCCGGGCCCGCCCGGGCCGGGGGATGACGTCCCCGGCCTGCAGCGGCAGGTTCGTCGCCCGCCAGGCGGACAGCCCGCCGTCGAGGAGGTAGGCCTTCTCCACCCCGGCATGCCGCAACAGCCACCAGGCGCGGGCAGCGGAGGTGCCGTGGGCATCGTCGTAGACCACCACGGTGTCACCGTCGTTGAGGCCGAGCATGCGGACGGTGTCCCCGAAGCGGGCCGGATCGGGCAGCGGATGGCGGCCCTCCCGCGGTCCGTAGTGGCCGGCGAGCTGGCTGCCCATGCTCACGAAGACCGCCCCGGGGATGTGGCCGCGGAGGTATTCCTCATGGCCGTTGCCGGAGCCCATCGGCGTCCACCGCACGTCCAGGATCTTGAGGGTCTCCTCCGTCGGCGCGGGCTCGCGTCCCACGAAGCCGGCCGGCGGGTCGGCCGACACGGAGCTGTCACGGCCCTGCCAGGAGGCCAGGACCCCCACGTCGACGAGGACGGGGGGCTGGGACGCTAGATCCACGTGCTCTCACCCTCCTCCAGGACGGTCAGTTCGGTGCCGTAGCGCTCGGCGAAGGTGGTGGCCTGCCTGCGGTACATCGGCAGCCCGCGGTCGTTGAGCAGGCCGTCGTGCACCGGGATGGCCTGGCGGGGACGGACGGCGGTGATGAAGTCCACCATCTCGGACAGCTTGCTCCACGGTGCACTCAGGGGTACCAACAGGGTGTCCGGGGCCGGGCCCGGGGGGACGATGTAGCTGTCCCCCGGGTGGTAGACGAGGCCGTCGATCAGATAGCCCGTATTGGCCACCACGGGGATCTGCGGGTGGATCACGGCGTGCTGGCCGCCCACGGTCCGCACCGCGAACCCAGCCGTCTCGAATTCCTCCCCGGGGCCCGTGGGGATGATCCGGTCCGGATCCACACTGGAGGAGGGCGCCGTTGCGGCCAATCTGGCCACCGCGGCGACGGGCGCCCTCACCGTCACGTCCGGGTGTGCCGCCAGGTACTCCAGGACCGGGCCGTCGTCGAGGTGGTCGGCGTGCTCGTGCGTGACGAGGATGTGTTCGGCGCCGTCGAGGGCCACGGGGATATCGCTGAAATTCCCCGGATCGAGGACGAGGCGACGCCCGTCCTTCTCGAGCCGGATACACGCATGGCCGTACTTGGTGAGGACTATCTGGCTAGGCACCGCTCCACCCTAACGGAGGAAGGTGCTCCACGTCAGGCACGAGTTCCCTTCCGGTCTCATGCTGCCCGGCTCGACGGCCCCATGCGACGAGGACGCTGGTAGCCTTGCCTGGATGAATGCCGGACCCGTGAAAAGCCGCTCCACCCGGCAGAAGACCGCCGTGAACCGCGCCCTGGACGAGCTCACCGACTTCGTCAGCGCCCAGGAACTCTTCTCCGTCCTCAAGGAGCGCGGCGAGCAGGTCTCCCTGGCCACGGTGTACCGCGTCCTCCAGCAACAACAGCAGGACGGTCTGGTGGACGTGCTGAATCCGGATGACGGCGAATCCCTGTTCCGCCGCTGCGAGGCCCAGACCCACCACCACCACCTGGTCTGCCGCCGCTGCGGCCGCGCGGTGGAGATCGAGGCCCCCGCCGTGGAGCAGTGGGCGGCCCGGATCGCGTCCGAGCACGAGTTCACCGAGGTGGAGCACACGGTGGAGATCTACGGGATCTGTCCCGACTGCTCCCGCTCCTGAACCTCGTTCGCCGTGCAGTCCGGGTCCACGAGGACCGGGGCGTCGCCGTCCGCGGAGCCGTGCAGGGAGCCCAGGCCGTAGACGGCCTCCAGGTTCGAGCGCGTCATGACGTGCTCGGGGCGGCCGGAGGCCACCACCCGGCCGTGCACGAGGATGACGTGGTCAGCGGCGCGCGCCTCGTCCAGGTCATGCGTGGTGAGGACCACGGAGTGTCCGTGCGTGGTCTCGGCGTGGATGATGCGGTCGATGGTGCGGGCCGAGTTGATGTCGAGTCCGGTCATCGGCTCGTCCAGCATGAGCACCTCATGGCCCTGGGCCAGCCCCTGGGCCACGTAGACCCGCTGCCGTTGGCCGCCGGAGAGCTCATCCAGGTGGCGGCCCGCCAGGTCCTCGACCTTCATCTGTTCCATGGCGTCCCGTACGGCCGCGCGGTCGGCCTTCGTGAACGGCCGCAGCCACCCCGCGGCCGGATAGCGGCCCATCCGGACCACATCCCGCACGGTCATCGGCGTCCCCACCGGGAAGACCACGGACTGCATGACGTAGGAGATGCGCTGCCGACTGTCCCGGACCGAGCCACCCAGCACCGTCAAGGTGCCCGACGCCGGCTCCAGCACCCCCGCGATCGCCTGCAGGAGCGTCGATTTACCGGACCCGTTGGGTCCGATGACAGCGGTGACCCCGCCCAGCGGGACACGGAACGAGGAGGAGTGCACGGCGATCTGGTGGCCGTGGGAGAGGACGAGGTCCCGCGCCTCGACGAGGAAGCCGCTCATGCCCTCACCCCCTCGTCCAGCCCGTCGTTGAGCGCGCTCTCCTGCGGGTGTGGGTGTGAGGGATGTGCCGGATCGTCCGGGCGTCCACGCCGCCTCACCCACCGGACCGCCTCCCGGACGGCCAGCACGAGGAAGAACAGCACGATCGGCACCAGCGCCATGGTCGCCGAGCCGGCCGTGCCCCAGTAGTAGCTCAGGGTCAGCCCGCACCAGACCGAGACCACCGCGATGGCCACGGACCAGGTGATCATCACCGGCACCGTTCGGGAGACGAGGGCAGCGGTGGCCGGCGGCCCGACGAGCAGGCCGAACACCAGCAGCGTCCCCACGGCCTGGAAGCTGCCGATGACGGCCGTGGCGATGAGGACGAGCAGCAGCCCGTGCGTGAGCTTCGGATGCATCCCCAGCGACTGGGCCTTGGCCGGGGAGAACGAGAGGGACATCAGGGGCCGGTACAGCAGCACGGCGAAGACGATGACCACCACGGCCATCACGGTCTGCGTGCGGATGTCCTCCCAGCTGACACCGAGGGCGTCGCCGAAAAGGATGGCCGTCAACGAGCCCGTATAGGACTCGGATTTGGAGATCAGGACCACGCCGAGGGCCATCATGCCCACGAACAGCAGGCCGATGGAGGTGTCCTCCTTGAGCGTGGTGGTGCGGTAGATCAGCTGCATCCCGCCCACCATGGCGGCCGCAGCGATGGCGGCTCCCACGTACGGGGAGAACCCGAAGAGCACGGCGGCAGCGATGCCGGGGATCACGCCATGGACGAAGGCGTCACCGAAGAAGCTCATGCCGCGCAGCACCAGCCACACGCCGACCACGGAGCACATCACCGCGGCCACGAGGCCGCCGACGAGGGCGCGCTGCTGGAAGCCCAGGGCGAAGGGCTCGACCAGCCAATCCACGGAAAACACGGAGAACACAGAGAACACGGGGAACGGCACGCCACTCACTGTAGGGCCTCGGCGAGGGTGCGGGCGTTGAGCACCATCGCGTCGGCATACGTCTCGGCGCCGGAACCCTCTGGGCCGATCCCACCCTCGTAGAGTTCCACGACCGGGACCTCTCCCCCGGTCTCGGCGGACAGCGCTCCCACGAGCTTGTTGCCGGATCCGGCACCCGTGACGAGGGCATCCGCTCCCTCCTGGTTCATCTGGGTCACCAGTCCGGCCAGCTCGCCGGAGGACGGTTCGGAGTCCGTCGAGCCCCCGGGGATGACCACGCCGGCGACCTCGAACCCATAGGCCTCGGCGAAGTAGTTGTAGGCGGCGTGGTCGGTCACCAGGGTGCGGCGGTCCTCGGGGACGGTCTCCAGGATCTGGCGCACCTCGGCGTCCACTGCGGCCAGCTCCTCGGCCGTCTGGGTACCGCAGTCCGCATACTGTCCGTCTCCAGTGACCTCGGCGAGCTCGGCCCCGATCAGCTCGGCCGCCTGGCCCATGCGGGCGACGTCCATCCAGAAGTGCGGGTCCTCACCCTCATGGGAGTGACCCTCATGAGAGTGGCCCTCGTGGGAACCGCCCTCATGCCCGTCGTGCTCCGCGAACGGCAGCGGATCCACCTCGGGGGCCACCGCGACCAGGTGGGCCCCGTCCGCCGCGGCATTGTCCAGCGCCGTCTGCATCCCCGCCTCGAGGCCGAGGCCGTTGGTGACGACCAGGCCGACATCCGCCATCTCGGCGATCTGCCGTGAGGAGGGTGAGAAGTCGTGCGGGTCGTCACCGGGGCCCATCACCGTGGACGAGATGGTCCCGGCGCACGAGGTGATGCTGTCCAGGATGCTGCCGAGCTGGGTGGTGGTGGCCACGGCCACGGGCTCTGTCCCGTCCGATGCGGCCCCCTCCCCGGAGCCCCCACCCGCACATCCGGCCAGGACGGTGCCGGCCAGGACGAGTCCCGTCAGGGACAGGACGCGCGTCCGCGCGGTGCCGGACCGTCTCCGACCGGACCGCCCCAGGGCGGATCGGGTGGCGGTCGACGGGGTCTCGTGCATGGGGTGCCTTCCGGGCGGTGAGATCTATTGAGAACGGTTGTCAACTTAGCATGCTGCGAACCGTTGCCAATAATCCGTGCTGCGGTCAGGGCAGGAGTCTCGCTTCGCCCGCAGGTGCCCTCCGGCCCGCTACCGCCCCGGAGCCTGCAGCTTCAGGGGGTTGTTGGACTGGGTCGCATCGTGGATCTCGCCCACCAGGATCTCGAGCACGTCCTCGAGGAACAGCACCCCGACGGTCTCGCCCTCGGCCGAGATGACCCGGGCCACGTGGGAACCGGTGCGCTGCATGAGGCTCAGGGCGTCCTCGATCTCGTCCGTGACGGACACGTTGGCCATGGACCGGACCTTGGTCACCGGCACGGGCTCCCGGTAGCGCTCCCCGGGAACGGTCATGACGTCCTTGAGGTGCAGGTACCCGGTGTAGGAGCCGTCGCCGTCCTCCAGCACGAAGCGGGAGAATCCGGTGCGGCCCACCGCCGTCTCGAAGGCCTTGGGTGCGACGTCAGCCGGCAGGGAGACCACGTCGGAGACCGGCACCATGACGGCCTCGGCCGTGTAGTCGGAGAACTCCAGGGCGCCGGAGATCAGACCGGAGCCGTCGTCCACGAGACCGGTCCTGGTGGACTCGGCCACGATCGACTGGACCTCCTCGAGGGTGTAGGTCGAGTTCACCTCGTCCTGCGGCTCGACCTTCATGGCCCGCAGCACGATGTTGGCGGCCCAGTTCAGGGCCACGATCACCGGGTGCAGGACCTTGTTGAGCCAGACCAGCGGGGTGGCCAGGAGCATGACCGCCTTGTCCGCCATGGAGACGGCGGCGTTCTTCGGGACCATCTCGCCGAAGGTCACGTGAAGGAAGGTGACCACCAGCAGGGCGATGACGAAGGCCGTGACGTCCGCGGCCGCCGTCGGGACCCCCATGCCCTCCAGCGGGATGACGAGCAGATGATGGATGGCCGGTTCGGACACATTGAGGATCAGCAGTGAGCAGACCGTGATGCCGAGCTGGCACACGGCGAGCATCTGACTGACGTGCTCCATGGCGAACAGGGCGGTCCGGGCCCGGCCCGAGCCGGCGTCGGCCTTGGGCTCGATCTGGCTGCGGCGGGCGCCCATGACGGCGAACTCGCCGGCCACGAAGAAGGCGTTGGCGATCAGCAGCACCACCAGCCACACGATGCCCATGACGTCGTTGTTCAGCGCGTTCATCGGTGGGCCGCCTTCCGCTGATCAGCTGATCCGGCTGAACCGGACGCCTCGGCCGCGGCGAGGTTCGGGGCGCTCGGCACGAACTTGACCCGGTCCACGCGGCGCCCGTCCATCCGCTCCACCACCAGCGTGCCGCCGTCGGCCGCCACCGTGTCCCCGGCCTCGGCCACCCGGCCGAGCACGGCCATGATGTAGCCGCCGACCGTGTCATAGGAACCGTCCTCGGGCACCTTCAGGGCCGGGATCTGCGCACCGACCTCGTCGGGGCGCATCAGGGCCGGGAAGTACCACTTTCCGGAGGCGGTCTGGAGCACGCCCGGGGTGACCCGGTCGTGCTCGTCGGAGACCTCGCCGACGATCTCCTCCACGAGGTCCTCGAGGGTGACCATGCCGGCGGTGCCCCCGTACTCGTCCACGACCATGGCGACCTGGAGGCTGGATGAGCGCAGCTCCGTCAACAGCTGGTCCAGGTGCACGGTTTCCGGGACCCGGCCGACGTCGGTCATGATGGTGGCGGCCACGAGTTCCTGGCGTTTGGCGCGCGGCACCGCCACGGCCTTCTTGACGTGGAGCACCCCACGGACGTCATCCGGGGAGTCACCGATGACCGGGAACCGGGAGTAGCCCGTGCGGCGGGCGGTCTCGATGACGGCGTCCAGGGGCTCGTCGACCTCGATCGACTCCATCCTGATGCGCGGGGTCATCACATCGGCCGCGGTGCGATCGGAGAACCGCAGGGTGCGGTCCACGAACACGGCGGTCTTCTCGTCCAGGGTGCCCATCTTGGCGGACCGGCGGATCAGGGAGGAGAGCTCCTCCGGGGTGCGCGAACCGGAGATCTCCTCCTTGGCCTCCATGCCGAACAGGTGCAGCACCCGGTTGGAGAAGCCGTTCAGGATGAAGATCACCGGCCGGAAGACCAGCGAGAACGCCAGCATGGGACGTGCCAGGGCGCGGCCAACCTGCATGGACCGGGCGATCGAGAGGTTCTTCGGGATCAGCTCGCCGATGAGCATCGAGGCGAGGGTGGCGGCCACCATGGCCACCACGATCGAGACGGTCGAGGCGGTGGCCTCGTTCAGCCCCAGGGACGCCATCGGCCCCGCCAGGAGGGCGCCGAGGGACGGTTCCATCAGGTAGCCCGTCAGCAGGGTCGTCAGCGTGATGCCGAGCTGGCACGCGGAGAGCTGGGTGGAGAGCGATTTCAGGCACTTCAGCAACGGCACTGCGCCGCGGTCGCCCTCGTCCGCCAGACGCTGGACCGTGGGAACGTCCAGGGCGATCATCGAGAACTCCACGGCCACGAAGAAGCCGGTACCGAAGACCAGCAGAAGGCCCAGGGCAAGCAGGAGCCATTCCACGTCAGCACCCACCCCCTGCGGGACCGTCAGCGGCCGGGTCGTTCAGTGGGCACGTACTAGAGGGCTCCGTTCCGGCCACGGCGGAATCCTGAAGGGATCCCCGGCGGCGGGCGGTGGCACCAGATCGGTGTCTGTCCATAGTGTCCCCCAGTATACGGAACACTTCCCGCGGGGTCTCACCGGCGTCTCACCAAGACTGCCGGACCGGCCGCCCCTCCTCGTAGCCGGCAGCGGACTGCACCCCGACGACGGCCCGCTCGCGGAACTGGGCCAGGTCACTCGCGCCGGAGTAGCTCATGGAGGAGCGCACCCCGGCCGTGATCATGTCCAGCAGGTCCTCCACGGAGGGCCGCTCCGGGTCCAGGTACATCCGCGAGGTGGAGATGCCCTCCTCGAACATGGCCTTGCGGGCCCGCGAATAGGCGTCCTCCGCCTTGGTGCGGTTCTGCACGGCCCGCGCCGAGGCCATGCCGAAGCTCTCTTTGTACTGGCGCCCGTCGGCGTCGACCACCAGGTCCCCCGGGGACTCGACCGTGCCCGCGAACCAGGAGCCGATCATCACCTGGCTGGCCCCAGCGGCCAGAGCCAGGGCGACGTCACGCGGGTAGCGGACGCCGCCGTCGGCCCAGACATGTTTGCCCAGGTCCCGGGCGGCCGCGGCGCAGTCCAGCACCGCGGAGAACTGGGGCCGGCCCACGGCGGTCATCATCCGGGTGGTGCACATGGCGCCCGGCCCCACGCCGACCTTGACGATGTCCGCTCCAGCGGCCACGAGCTCACGCACGCCGCCGGCCGAGACCACGTTGCCGGCCACCACGGGAACTGGCAGGTCCAGGGACTTCACGGCCGCCAGGGCGTCCAGCATCTTCTGCTGGTGGCCGTGCGCGGTGTCCAGCACGAGCACGTCCACGCCGTACTCCACCAGGGCGGCGGCCCTCCCGGCCACGTCCCCGTTGATCCCGACGGCGGCGCCGAGACCCAGCGCCCCGTTCCGGTCCAGCGCGGGGGCGAACATCCCCGAGCGCAATGCCCCTGAGGGCGTCACCACGCCCACCAGCGACGTGCCGTCCAGGACCGGGGCATAGGCCACACCGGCCGTGTCCAGCTGGCCGAAGGCCTCCTGCAGAGAGGGGAAGGTCCCGGCCTCGAAGGTCAGCGCCGGTGAACGGAGCACCGAGGCCACCGAGGAGAAGCGGTCCACGCCCTCGCAGTCCTCGCGGCGGACGATGCCCGCGAAGACCTCTTCCTCGCCCGCCCCGCCATCGCCCGTCCCGCCCTCGACCACGCAGACCGCCGGGTGGTTGCGTTTGCCGAGCAGGTGCAGCACGTCCAGCACGGTGTCGGTGGGACGGACCCGCAGGGGCGTCTCGAAGACGGGGTGGCGGTGCTTCACCCAGCCCGCCACCTGCCCGATGACGTCCAGGGGTACATCCTGCGGCAGGATGCCCAGACCGCCGCGCCGGGCCATCGTCTCCACCATGCGGCGGCCGGTCACGGCGGTCATGTTGGCGGACACCAGCGGGATGGTCGCGCCGGTGGCGTCGTCGGCGGAGATGTCCACGTCCATCCGGCTCGTGACCTCGGATTTCGAGGGAACCAGGAACACATCCGCATAGGTGAGATCGGTGGTCGGAGTCGTGAGGAATTCCATGGCCCCATGGTCCCACGAACCGATTCGCGAGTGGTTCTCGCGTAGTTCGCCGTTGGCTGGCAGAAAATCCCGGCGCGCGTTGGAACCTGACGCCGAAGTATCACTATGCTTGGGGAGGCGCGCCAACAGAGCGGACCGGAGCGGGGCGCGCAGCAGGGATGCACCCGCCGGTGAACCAGACAGAAACTTACGGAAGAGGCGTTACCACCGTGCCAGAACTCACGTCCGACCGGCTTTCCGCGGAATTTCCCGGAAACGAATGGCTCGTCGCGGAAATCTACGACAAGTACAAGGCGGACAAGTCCTCCGTGGATGCCAAGTGGGTCCAGATCTTCGAACGGCTGGAAGCAGACACTCCGGCATCCGCAGCCGCTCCGTCCGCCGCGCCGGCCAGGGCGTCCTCGCAGGCCGTGAAGGACACCGCCGTCGACGTCGGCAAGCGTGCCGATTCGAACGGTTCGGGCCAGTCCGCCGGCTCTGGCGACAAGACTGAGAAGGCAGAGCGGACAGCGAAGGCCGCGCCGGCTGGGAAGACGGAGGACCCGAAGAAGTCCGAGAAGTCCACCGCCCCGTCCGCTGCCTCGGCATCCCCCGCCGTGAAGAAGTCGGGCGCCCCGGCCACCGCCCCCGTCCCGTCCGAGCCGGAGAAGACGAAGAAGAAGGGCTCCGAGGAGTCCACCGAGGACAAGGTCTCCCCCCTGCGCGGAATGTCCCGGGCCGTGGCGAAGAACATGGACGCCTCGCTGTCCATGCCGACCGCGACCACGGTTCGCGACGTCCCTGCCAAGCTGCTCATCGACAACCGCGTGGTCATCAACAACCACCTCAAGCGCAGCCGCGGCGGCAAGGTCTCCTTCACGCACCTGATCGGCTACGCCCTGATCCGTGCCCTGGCCCAGTACCCGGCCATGAACGTCCTGTACCGCGAGGTGGACGGCAAGCCCTCCATCGTGGAACCGGCCCACATCAACTTCGGCCTGGCCATCGACCTGCCGCAGAAGGACGGCTCGCGCACCCTCGTGGTCCCGAACGTCAAGGGCGCCGAGTCCATGAACTTCATCGACTTCTGGCGCGCCTACGAGGACCTGGTCAAGCGCGCCCGGGACAACAAGCTGGGCCTGGACGACTACGCCGGCACCACCGTCTCGCTGACCAACCCCGGTGGCATCGGCACCGTTCACTCCGTGCCGCGCCTCTCCGAGGGCCAGGCCGCGATCATCGGCGTCGGTGCCCTGAACTACCCGGCCGAATTCCAAGGGGCCTCCGAGAAGACCCTGAACCGCCTGGCCGTCTCCAAGACGATCACGCTGACCTCCACCTATGACCACCGCGTGATCCAGGGTGCCGCCTCCGGTGAGTTCCTGAAGATCATCCACGGGCTGCTGCTCGGTGAGCAGGGCTTCTACGAGGAGATCTTCGAGTCGCTGCGGATCCCCTACGAGCCCGTGCAGTGGAAGCCGGACGTGCAGGTCAACCCGGAAGACCAGATCAACAAGGTCGCCCGGATCCAGCAGATGATCCACTCCTACCGCGTGCGTGGCCACCTGATCGCCGACGTGGACCCGCTCGAATACACGATGCGCAAGCACCCGGACCTGGACATCCTGGAGCACGGGCTGACCCTGTGGGACCTGGACCGCGAGTGGCCCACCGGCGGCTTCGGCGGCCAGCCCATGCTGCCTCTGCGCAGCATCCTCGGCGTGTTGCGGGATGCCTACTGCCGCAACACCGGCGTGGAGTACATGCACATCCAGGACCCGACCGAGCGCAAGTGGTTCCAGGACGAGCTGGAGCATCCCTATGCCAAGCCCACGCGTGAGGAGCAGCTGCGCATCCTCGGCCGCCTCAATGCCGCCGAGGCCTTCGAGACGTTCCTGCAGACCAAGTTCGTCGGCCAGAAGCGCTTCTCCCTGGAAGGCGGTGAATCGTTGATCGCCCTGCTGGACGGGGTGATGTCCGGCGCTGCCGACGACGGCCTCGACGAGGTCGCGATCGGCATGGCCCACCGCGGCCGCCTCAACGTCCTGACCAACATCGCGGGCAAGACCTACGCTCAGGTCTTCCGCGAGTTCGAGGGCACCGCGATCCCGGGTTCCGTAGAGGGCTCCGGTGACGTGAAATACCATCTCGGCACCGAGGGCACCTTCATCTCGGACCGCGGCAACCGCACCAAGGTCTACCTGGCCGCCAACCCCTCCCACCTCGAGGCCGTGAACCCGGTCCTGGAGGGTGTGGTCCGCGCCAAGCAGGACCGCCTGGACCGCGGGGGCGACTCCGTGAACTCCTACTCCGTGCTGCCGATCCTGGTGCACGGGGACGCCGCCTTCGCGGGCCAGGGCGTGGTGGCGGAGACGCTGAACCTCTCCCAGCTGCGGGGCTACCGCACCGGCGGCACCATCCACGTGGTGGTCAACAACCAGGTCGGCTTCACCACCCCGCCGTCCTCCGCCCGGTCCTCGGTCTACGCCACGGACGTGGCCAAGACCATCCAGGCGCCGGTCTTCCACGTCAACGGTGACGACCCGGAGTCCGTGGTCCGCGTGGCCCAACTGGCCTACCAGTACCGGCAGCGGTTCAACAAGGATGTCGTCATCGACATGATCTGTTACCGCCGCCGCGGCCACAACGAGGGTGACGATCCCTCGATGACCCAGCCGCGCATGTACAACCTCATCGAGCAGAAGCGCTCGGTGCGCAAGCTGTACGTGGAGAACCTGGTCGGCCGCGGTGACATCACCCAGGACGAGGCGGACTCGGCCCTCAAGGACTACCAGCAGCGCCTGGAGCGCGTGTTCGCAGAGACCCATGAGGCCCAGACTTCGCCCATCCCGGTCATCGGCACCGGCCTGGAGAAGACCACGGACAATGAGGACCGCACTCCCGAGGCGCCGGACGGCACCAAGATCACCGAGGAGACCCTGCAGCGGATCGGTCAGGCCCACCTGGAGATCCCCGAGGACTTCACCATCCACCCGAAGCTCAAGTCGCTGCTCGAGAAGCGTGCCAAGATGGCCGTCAACGGGGACATCGACTGGGGCTTCGCCGAGCTCGCGGCCTTCGGCTCGCTGCTCATGGAGGGCGTGCCGGTGCGACTGGCGGGCCAGGACTCGCGCCGCGGCACCTTCGTGCAGCGTCACGCGGTCTTCCACGACCGCGTGACGGATGACGAGTGGACGCCGATCCGCAACCTGTCCAGCGACCAGGCCAAGTTCTGGGCGTACGACTCCCTCCTGAGCGAGTACGCCGCGATGGGCTTCGACTACGGGTACTCCGTGGAGCGCTCGGACGCCCTCGTGCTGTGGGAGGCCCAGTTCGGCGACTTCGTCAACGGCGCCCAGACCGTGATCGACGAGTTCCTCTCCTCCTCGGAGCAGAAGTGGGGCCAGAACTCCTCGCTCGTGCTGCTGCTGCCGCACGGCTATGAGGGACAGGGGCCGGACCACTCGTCCGCACGGATCGAGCGCTTCCTGCAGATGTGCGCCCAGGAGAACATGCGGGTGGCCAACCCGTCCAACGGTGCGAACCACTTCCACCTGCTTCGCGAGCAGGCCTACGCGCGTCCGCGCAGGCCGCTGATCGTGTTCACGCCCAAGCAGCTGCTGCGCCTGAAGGCGGCCTCCTCAACGGTCGAGGACTTCACGCAGGGCCGCTTCCAGGCGGTCATCCCGGACCACGAGGTCGGCAACTCGGTGGAGAAGGTCCTGCTGGTCTCCGGGCGCCTGTACTACGACCTGCTGGCCCGCCGCCAGAAGGACGGGGACACCAAGACGGCGATCATCCGTGTGGAGCAGCTCTACCCGTTGCCCTCCGAGGAGATCCAGGCCGAGCTGGCCAAGTACCCGAACGCCACGGTGTCCTGGGTCCAGGACGAGCCCGCCAACCAGGGTCCGTGGCCGTTCATGGCACTGAACCTGCTGCCGGAACTGGACCGGAAGGTCACTCTGGTGTCCCGCCAGGCCTCGGCCTCCACATCGGCCGGCTCCAAGGTCCGCCACGATCACGAGGCCTCCATCCTGCTGGACCAGGCCTTCGGCCGCTGAGCGTCACCGCCAGTCCCTGACGGGGGTATTCGGCCCGGCCACCACCTCACGTGGCCGGGCCGAGTGCTCCCCAGTGCTTCCCGCCAGACCCTGACTCCGTGCACGGCTCCCAGTCGGCCTTGGTACAGTGACGGGCACCCCATCGAAAGGTAAACAGTGGAGATTCGTCGGATCCGCATCGCCTCCGTCGGCAATGAATTGCTGGCCGGCGTGGGCGACCCCCGCGCCCTGGGCTGGCTCGGACGCGTGCTGGCCAAGACCTCGGCACCCGGGGTGCACCTGGAGAGCTATGTCCTCGCCCGCCCGGACGAGGGAACCGAGGCCCTGTCCCAGCGGTGGCAGTCGGAGACGGCGCTGCGCTACGGCGAGGGGACCGAGAACCGGCTGGTCATCGGGTTGTCCGACCTCGACCTGGACCGGGAGTCCTCCACGGCCCGTGCGCGCCTGAACCTGGCCAACATCCTGGACCGGGCCGCGCAACTGGACATCGCCACCCTCGTGGTGGGTCCCGTTCCGTCCTTGGACGGTGAGCGCAATGCGCGGCTGCAGGAGCTGAACACGGCCTACATGGACGTGGCGGACCGGCGCCACCACTACTACGTGGACACCTTCACGCCGCTGGTCAACCACGAGCAGTGGCGCAATGACCTGGCGGCGGGTCAGGGCCTGCCCGGCCAGGCCGGCTACGGCCTCATCGCCTGGCTCGTGCTGCACCGCGGCTGGTACCAGTGGCTGAACGTGCCGGAGCCCACCGCCTGACCGCGGTTCCCCCGCCAGCGGGGCCACCTCCAAGTTGGGCCGGGCAACCGGCGTGTGCGAAACTGGAGGACGCTGTCATGTATCGATGACGGCATCCATCACCGGAAGGAACCGCGATGAGCAAGCGTGGACGCAAGCGCAAGGACCGCCGCAAGGGCAGCGCCAACCACGGCAAGCGGCCCAACTCCTGAGGCCCTGCAACGCACTAGACCCCGCCGATCGGGACGGTTGATCCGTCCGCTCCGGCGGGGTCTGTTGCTTTAAGCCCGTTCTCGTCCTGCGTGAAGCCGTTGCCGCGGACCGCTCTCGCAACCAGCACGCAACCGCCGGGGTCAATGGCCGGCTTCCACCTTGATCTCACTGATGCGGGCCATGATGCTGACCTTCAAGGTCGAGGGGGCCTTCTCGGAGCAGCTGCGCTTGACCACGGAGCGGATGATGCACTCCAGGTCGTACTCGTGGGAGCAGTCCGTGCATTCACCCAGGTGGTTCTTGACCTCCTCGAGGTCCTGGTGGGTCAGCGCACCGTCGAGGTACTCGTAGAGCCGCTGGATGCGGGCATCCTCACAGTCGCCGATCTTCTGGCAGTCCTCGCTCATCTGCCCGCCTCCTTGTCCGTCTTGTGGTCTGTCTCGTGGTCTGTCGTCGTGGTCGTACTCTTCTGGTTCTTCGCGCCGCCCTGGGGGCCCTTCTTGCCAGCACGATCGACCTTGATGCCGCGGTCCCGGGCGTAGTCCGTCAGCAAGCCGCGCAACAGTTTGCGGCCGCGGTGCAGCCGGCTCATGACCGTGCCGATGGGGATGTCGAGGATCCCGGCGATCTCCTTGTAGGCGAAGCCCTCCACGTCCGCGAAGTACACGGCCAGGCGGAACTCCTCCGGAATGGCCTGCAGGGCGTCCTTGACGTCCGAATCGGGCAGGTGGTCCAACGCCTCGGTCTCGGCGGACCGCAGGCCGCTGGACGTGTGCTCGGCGGCCTGGGCCATCTGCCAGTCCTCGACCGTGTCCGTGGCCGCCTGCTGGGGCTGGCGCTGACGCTTGCGGTACAGATTGATGTAGGTGTTCGTCAGGATCCGGTACAGCCATGCCTTGAGGTTGGTCCCCGGCTTGTACTGATGGAAGGACGAATACGCCTTGGTGAAGGCCTCCTGGACCAGGTCCTCGGCGTCCTGTGGGTTGCGCGTCATGCGCATGGCTGCCGAATACAACTGGTCCACGTACTCCAGGGCGTCCCGCTCGAAGCGCATGCGCCGTGCGCCGTCCGATTCCGAGGTGAGGTCCACGTCCGGGTTGTCGTGCGCCGCGGGGACCGAGGCGGTGTCTTTGGTATCCATTGCCTGCCAGTCTACGGCCCGGTCCGTCAGGAGGGGCCGTTCGGCAAGCGACACTGCGGCTGGGGCCATGGGGACCATCCTTCCGAGACGACTGGACTCTGCTGGACTGTGCTGGACTGGTGCAGAGCAGCTGGAGATCAGCTGGATCTTGGCGAGTACAGCAACCCAACCAGCAGGGATATTCCGCGGCCGGTAATCTGGGCAGGGTGAGCACCTTTCCCGCACCCCTCGATCCCTGGCCCGCACCTCGAGCCTCCGGCCCCGTCTCCGGCACCGTGCGCGTGCCCGGCTCCAAGTCGCTCACCAACCGCTATCTGGTGCTGGCTGCCCTGGCTGACGGGCCCAGCCGCCTGCGCGGCGTGCTGGACAGCCGTGACTCCCGGCTCATGGTCCAGGCCCTCGTCGCCCTGGGGGCCACCATCACGGAGGTCGCGCCCGGCACGGTGGAGGTCACGCCCCTTCCCTCCCCCGTCCCCACCACCGGGCCCGACGCCGGCGCGGCTGATCCGCTCGGCGACGTCACCATCGACTGTGGCCTGGCCGGTACCGTCATGCGGTTCGTCCCACCGGTGGCCGCGCTCGTGTCCGGCTCCGTCCGGTTCACCGGTGACGAGGCCGCGCTGTCCCGGCCCATGGGTCCGGTCCTGGACGGCCTGGCCCGCCTCGGCGTCCGGATGGACGGCCCCGGACTCGACGCCGGCACCCTGCCCTTCACCGTCCACGGCACCGGCGGAGTGAACGGCGGCCGGGTCGAGGTGGATGCCTCCGGGTCGAGTCAGTTCGTCTCAGCCCTGCTGCTGGCCGCCCCCCGCTTCCGCGAAGGTCTGCACCTCGTGCACACCGGAGAGACGGTGCCGAGCCCCGAGCACGTCGGCATGACGGTGGCGGTGCTGCGGCGCTGCGGTGTCCAGGTGGACGACTCCGTGCCCGGCGAGTGGAGGGTCTCCCCCGGGCCGATCCGCGCCCTGGACACCGCGGTGGAGCCGGATCTGTCCAACGCAGGGCCCTTCCTGGCGGCGGCCGTCGCCACGGCCGGCACGGTCTCCGTTCCCGACTGGCCCGCCCAGACCACCCAGATCGGTGACCGCTGGCGCAGCATCCTGCCTGCCTTCGGAGCCCGCGTGGACTTCTCCCCCACTGTCCCGGGCGGTGCCACCGGCACGCTGACCGTGACCGGTGGACCCCGTATCACCGCCCCGGGCGAGATCGCGGATACCGGGGAACTGGCCCCCACCGTGGCGGCCCTCTGCCTGCTGGCGGAGGGTCCGGGGCAGTTGACCCGCATCGGCCAGCTGCGCGGTCATGAGACGGACCGTCTGGCGGCACTGGCGACCGAGGCCGGGCGTCTCGGCGGTGCGGTCGAGGAGGGCCGGGACCACCTCGTGTTCACCGGCCTCCCCGCCGGGACCGCACCGTTGCACGGAGCCACGCTGGACACCTATGAGGATCACCGGATGGCGACCTTCGCCGCCGTCGTGGGCCTGGCGGTGCCGGACGTGACCGTCCGCAACATCGCCACCACGGCGAAGACGATGCCGGACTTCCCGGAGATGTGGACCGGGCTGGTGGGGGGATGAGCCGCCCCGGCCGCGACTTCGACCCGCGCCGGTGGGACGAGTCCGATGTCCGTGCCCGCCCGTCCAAGAAGGGGTCCCGTCCCCGCACCAAGGACCGCCCCACGCATGGGGAGGCCCTGGTGGGCCGGGTCGTCACGGTGGACCGCGGGCGGTACACGGTGCAGGTCCGTGACGATGACGGCACCCGGGACATCACCGCGATGCGTGCCAAGGAACTACGCCGCAATCCCGTGGTCACGGGTGACCTCGTGGGCGTCGTCGGGGACCTCTCCGGCCGCGAGGGGAGCCTCGCGCGGATCGTGAGGATCGAGGACCGATCCACGGTCCTGCGCCGCTCCGCCGACGATTCGGACGCCTACGAGCGCGTGGTGGTGGCCAACGTGGACATCCTGGTGATCATGGTGGCCGCGGCCAATCCGGAACCCCGCACCGGCTTCATCGACCGGGCCCTGGTGGCCGCCTATGATGCCGGCATCGAGCCGATCCTGTGCATCACCAAGACCGACCTGCGGGATCCCGCCGACCTGCTCTCCCACTACCGCCACCTCGACCTCGAGGTCCTCACCTCGGGCGCCGCGGAGCCAGCCCATGTTGGCACCGCGGAGCCGGCGAAGGAGGGCGGCACGGACAGCACGGACGGGCCGGACGGCGACGCGGACCTGGACGCCGGCCTGCTCGCCACCCTCAGGACCCGGCTGGAAGGCCACATCTCCGTGCTCGTGGGGCCCTCCGGCGTCGGGAAGTCCACCCTGCTCAACGCCCTGGCCGGGACCCGGCGTGCCACCGGCCACGTCAACGCCGTCACGGGCCGCGGCCGCCACACCTCGTCCTCGGCGCTGGCGATCCCGCTGCCGAAGTCGATCGGTGCGGACTGCGCGGACGGATCCTGGTTGGTGGACACCCCCGGCATTCGGTCCTTCGGCCTGGGACTGGTGGACCGGGACCGCGTGGTGGAGGCCTTCGAGGACCTGGCACCGGCACTGGCCGACTGCCCCCGCGGCTGCCTGCACGCTGCCGGCGAGCCCGGGTGCGCCCTGGACGCCTGGGTGGCCGCGGGGCACGCGGGGGCGTCCGGACCCGAACGGCTGGCGTCATTGCGGCGCCTCCTCGACGGACGTTCCGATACGGCCGCCGGGGAACGGTAGCGTGGCCTCCATGACGGATGCGCCCAAGAACTACACCGATGATCTTCGACTGGCCCACATCATGGCCGACTCGGTTGACTCCCAGACCATGTCCCGCTTCAAGGCGCAGGACCTCACGGTCCACACGAAGCCGGACCTGACCCCCGTGACCGATGCGGACCGGGGCGCCGAGGAACTCATCCGGGGCAACCTGGCCCGCGCCCGTCCCCGTGATGCCGTCCTCGGCGAGGAGTTCGGCGAGCACGGCCACGGGCCACGGCGCTGGGTCGTAGACCCCATCGACGGCACCAAGAACTTCGTGCGCGGCGTCCCCGTCTGGGCCACGCTCATCGCCCTGCTCGACGACGGCGTGCCCGTGGTCGGCGTGGTCTCCGCCCCGGCCCTGAACCGCCGATGGTGGGCTGCGAAGGGTACCGGCGCCTACACCGGCAAGTCCATCGCCTCGGCCACCCGCATCCACGTCTCGAACGTCTCCAGGATCGAGGACGCCTCGCTGTCCTACTCCTCCCTGGAGGGATGGCGGGAGCGGGGCAACATCCGCGAGTTCCTCGAGCTGACCTCCACCGTGTGGCGGACCCGGGCCTACGGTGACTTCTGGTCCTACATGATGGTGGCCGAGGGTGCCGTGGACATCGCCTGCGAACCGGAGCTCGAGCTCTATGACATGGCGGCGCTGGTGCCGATCATCACCGAGGCCGGCGGGCGCTTCACCTCGCTCGAGGGCGAGGACGGTCCCTTCGGCGGCAACGCCCTGGCCACCAACGGGCTGCTGCATCCGGACGCCCTCGAGTCCCTCAATCCGGAGTTGATCGGCCAGCAGCAGGCCTGATGGAACGGCCACGCCACCCCGGATGGGCCGTCGTCGGCGCCGTGGCGGCCGGCGGTGCCCTCGGGACGCTGCTGCGCTGGCTGCTCGTGGCTCCGACCCCGGAGACCGGTTCACCCGTGGCCGGATGGATCAGCCTGGGGCTGGTGAACCTGTCCGGGTCCTTCCTGCTGGGGCTGTTGGCAGGCATCAGCTCGCGGCGGACCCTGCCGCGTTGGCTCGTGGCCGGCCTCGGTGTCGGCGTGCTGGGGGCCTACACCTCACTGTCCGCCGTGGTGGTGGCCGCCTCCGTGGCCCCGGCCTTCGGCGTCACGGGATTCATTCAGACCGGTTCCCCCGGCGGGGTCACGCTCGTGGCCGGCCTCGCCGGCACCCTCCTGGCCCTCGCAGCCGGAGCGACGCTGGGGACCGCCTGCGCCGCCGCCGGTCTGCGCCTGGGAGGGTGGTCCTCCCCCGTGGAGGGGAACGCCTCCGGAGGACACCGGCGATGACGGGGATGCTGCTGGCGCTGGCGCTGGCGGGAGCCGTCGGCGCGGTCCTGCGGCTGCTCGCGGATCACTATCTCCAGCCACGTGGCATCCTGGTGGCCAACGCGATCGGCTCCTTCGTGGCCGGGCTGGCCACCACGGGAGTCTCCGGACCTGCCCAGGCCATCTGGGTGGTCGGCCTGGCCGGAGCCCTCACCACCTTCTCCACCGTCTCCGTCTCCACGGCGCGGGATGCCCTGTCCGGGAGGTTCGCCGCCGCCGTCGGGTCCTGGTCCGCACACCTGGCACTCGCCATGCTGGCCGTCGGACTGGGGCTCGCCACCGGCGGCACCTTCCGCTAGCAGGAGGCCTACCGGCCGGCGGCGCGGCGGCCCGAGGGCGCGGCGGACTCTCGGATCCGCTCCGTTGCTCGGCCGACCCGGTCTCGATAGACGACGGTCAGGGCCACGGACACGAGGATCAGCGCGAGGTAGACGGCGGCGATCAGCGGCTGGCCGACGGCGAAGAGCACCACGGCGCCCAGGACGAACAACACGTGAGCGGCCACCGCGTGCCAGGGCCACGGTGGCCGGGCCGGAGCCTTGGGCGAGAGCAGCAGGCCCCATCCGGCCGCCACCACGATCACGGCCACGACGGCCGCCCAGGGGCTGGAGAACAGCGTCAGCGCCCAGAACCCCGCCGCACCCAGGAGTCCGAGTTCGAGCAGGAAGAGAAGGACGGCGTGGAGGGCGGGACCGGCGGTGACTGGCATGATTGCCCAGTCTAGGGGAAAGACGGATATGACAAAGGCCCTGGGACACCGTTGAACGGTGTCCCAGGGCCTATGCCGTGGGATGGTGGAGATGGCGGGAATTGAACCCGCGTCCGATGCAGCGTTGCCAGGTCTTCTCCGGGCGCAGTTTGCTGTGGGTGTTACTCGGCCCTGGCTGTCCCGCAAACAGGCAGCCAACCCGGGCCCAGCCGGATTAAGGTCTCCACCACGACCCCCGGCGAGGGTGGTGGACATTGGCTATCTAATCGACGCCAGGTCCTGGGGCGATAGCATCCTCAGGTTGACGGACTCGTTCACTGATCAGGCAGCGAGAGCGAAGTCAGTGCGCTTAGATTCGGCACTTGTTGGTTTGCAGAGAGCGTTTCCGAGATAACTCTGCATCCTCGGCCCGCTTCCCCTGTCGCGACTCACATCGTCGAAACCGATCATCCCCATGTTCTGTTCTCAATCAACCGGTTCCCTGCGAGGCTTCTCTGATTCCCCGCCTGGTCCGGACTACCCAGTGTAACGCATCCCCGGTCCGGGGTATTCCGGCCGGTCTCCTGACATCAGGCCGCCCGGCGGTTGCGTATTCTCATGGCACGCTGCGCCTCACGGTTGTCCTGCTTCTCACGCAGGGCATGGCGCTTGTCATAGTCCTTCTTGCCCTGGGCGATGCCGATCTCGACCTTGACCCGGCCGTCCCGGAAGTACAGCTGCAGCGGAACGATGGTGTGTCCGGATTCCATGATCTGGCGGGAGATCTTGGTCAACTCCTGGCGGTGCAGCAGCAGCTTGCGCCGCCGGCGTGCAGAGTGGTTGGTCCAGGACCCGTTGAGGTACTCCGGGATGTAGACCTGCTCGAGGTAGAGCTCGTCCCCGTAGAAGACGGCGAATCCGTCCACCAGGGAGGCGTTGCCCTCACGCAGGGACTTGACCTCGGTCCCCATCAGGGAGATCCCGGCCTCGTAGGTGTCCAGGATGAGGTAGTTGTGCCGGGCCTTGCGGTTGGTCGCGATGATCTGCCGGCCGTCCGGGGTGGACGACTTGCCGGACTTGCCGGCGGACTTCTTGGCCATAGCCGGTCCCCTCCTTTCCGACGGGTCGGATGCTCAATACACAGACTCACCAGTGTACCGCCGCCGTCAAGGGACGGCACCGGGCCAGCCTCAGAGCAGACCGGCGGGGTTGACGGCCTGGCCGTCCAGGATCGTCTCGAAGTGCAGGTGGCAGCCGGTGGAGTTGCCGGTGGTGCCGGTGTAGCCGATGATCTGGCCGCGCTTGACGTCCTGCCCCGGGGACACGATGTACCGGGTCATGTGGTGGTACTTGGTGGCCAGGGCACGCCCGTTGACCACGCCGTGGGAGATGACCACGCGCTTGCCCGAGGTCCACACCGCCCAGTCCGCGTTCCAGACCTCGCCGTCCGCCGAGGCCCGGATCGGCAGGCCGCAGCCACCGCCGAAGTCCATGCCGGTGTGGACGTAGCCTCCGGCGCCCCCGTAGTCGAAGGTGCCGGACGGCGTCGGACGCCAGCCGAATCCCGAGGTGATGTACGTGTTCAGCGGCCACTGCAGGCCCCAGCTGCTCGAGGTGCTGGCCGCCTTCTCCGCCTCGCTCGCCCGGTCCTCCGCGGCGCTGGCCTCGCGTTCGGCCTGCTCGGCCGAGGCCTGCGCGGCTGCCCGGTTCGCAGCCGAGGCCTGCCGGGCCTTGCGGGCCGCCTCCTCGGCCTCGCGGCGCTTGCGTTCGGCCTCGGCCACGGCCGCACGGTGCTGTTCCTGAAGGTCGCTGGCCTTGCCAGCCTGGGCCGTCAACGCCCGTTGGCGCTCGGCGATCTGATCGTTGACCTGGTCCTGAGCCGCTCGGTTGGCGTCGATCTGCGCCTGGATCTGAGGGCGCTGCGCCTTGAGCTCGTCGGTCAGCTCCGACGTGGTGGAGACCATCTGGTCGAGTTCCCGCTTGGCGGTGGCGGCGGCGTCACGGGCCTGCTCCTCGCGCTGCAGCGCCTCTTCGGCTTGGGCCCGCAGGTCACGGATCTCCGTCTCGACGGCGGCCAGGCGCACCTCGGCGTTGACGTCCGTGGACTTGCTCTGCGAGACGGTGGAAATGCGGCTGTTCTGGATCCGCATGGCCTGGTTCGCCAGTCCCATGGCGTCCGGCAACGAGGAGTCGCTCATGCCCAGGATGAAGGCAAGGTCCGAGGAGACACCACCCTGCTTGTAGGCCTGGTTGGCGATCTGCCCGATCTCGGCGGAGGCCACGTCCAACTCCTGCTCGCTCGCGGCGATCTCGGCGAGGATCTCGGAGCGGCTCGATTCGGCCTGCCGCACACGTTCATTGAGTGACTGGACCTCCGCAGCGGCGGCCGAGACCTGGCCTTCGGCGGCAGTCAGCGCCTCCTGGGCCCCGGGCAATTGGTCCTGGAGCGAGTTCAGTTCGCGGATCTTATCCGCGATGTCGGAGTCCAGGCCCTCGAGAGACGCATCGAGATCACCTTGGCGATCCTCCAGGTCCGACTGCTTCCCGCCCAGGTCGCCGATCTCCTCATCGATCTCGGACTGCTGGCGCTCTGCCTGCTCGATCTGGCGCTGCAGGTCATCGATCGAGTCCTGTGCCGTGGCGGTGCCGCCCATGGACAGGGTCAGGAAGGTGACCAGTCCGGCACCGATGATGGCGCGGGAGAGTCGGCGTGGCTTCACGGGTTCCTCCGTCAGGAATACGGTCAGAGACGGTCGGTGGGCCCGTGGGCGGGCCCGCGACCTGCGGGTGAATCAGGCGGTGCACTATCTCGAATCGGACAACATCTGGTCACAAGTGTCACACGAGTCACACCTGTCTCACCATCATCACACCTTAAGGTAACGCCTCAGGGTGAGGATCGACGAAAGCGCGGCCAGCAGGACCGCCACGCCCAGCAGCAGGGGGATCAGGATCAGGGCGTCCCCGCCCGCGATGAAACCGGTTCCCGGGTACTGGCCGGTGAGCCAGTCGCCGATGAAGAACTCCGCCACGGCCCACGTGGTGATGCTGGCCAGGACGGCGCCCGCGAGGGCGGCGATCACCCCCTCCAACAGGAAGGGCAGTTGGATCATGGTCTTCGAGGCACCGACCAGGCGCATGATTCCGGTCTCGCGCCGGCGGGAGAACGCGGAGAGCCGGATGGTGGTCGCGATCAGCAACACCGCACAGACCAGCATCACCACCGCCACGGAGACCGCGATGACGGATGCCATGTTCATCAGGGAGAAGATCTGCTCCAGCAACTCGCGCTGGTCGGACACGATCTCCACGCCGGGCATGGAGGAGAACAGCTCGTTGACGACCTCGTACTGCTCGGGATCCACCAGCGCCACCCGGAAGGACTCCGGCAACTGGTCTGCCGTGACGGTGCCCGCCATGGCGGAGTTCTTGAACTGCTCCTGGAAGATCTCCAGGGCCTGGTCCTGCGACTCGTAGTCGAAGCTCTTGACGTAGGGGGCGGCCGTGGGCGACTCCAGCAGGTCCTGGATGGCTTGGCGTTGGCTGTCCGTGACAGGACCGGAGGCGCACGAGGTGGTGGTGGAGGTGTCCGTGCAGAGGAAGATGGCCACCTCGACCCGGTCATACCAGTACCCCTTCATCTGGTTGATCTGCTGCTGCAGCAGGCCCGCCGCCCCGACGAAGGTCAGCGAGATGAAGGTCACGAGCACGACCGAGACGACCATGGACAGGTTGCGGCGGATGCCGGAGAACGTCTCCCCGAGGACGAAGGCGAACCTCATGCCGTCACCGCCGTCCGGTACCCGCCACCGGACTCGTCACGGACGATCCCGCCGGCGTCCAACTCCACCACGCGGCGGCGCATCTGGTTCACGATGTCGTCGTCATGGGTGGCCATGACCACGGTGGTGCCGTTCTGGTTGATCTTGTCCAGCACGGCCATGATGCCCAGTGAGGTCTCCGGGTCGAGGTTGCCGGTCGGCTCGTCGGCCAGCAGGATCTCCGGCCGGTTGACGATGGCGCGGGCGATCGCCACGCGCTGCTGCTCGCCACCGGAGAGCTCGTGCGGCATACGCTTCTCCTTGCCCTCCAGGCCCACGGTCTCGAGGACCTCGGGGACGGTCTGGCGGATCTGCGCCCGGCCCTTGCCGAGCACCTGCATGGCGAAGGCCACGTTCCCGTAGACGGTCTTGTTGGGCAGCAGGCGGAAGTCCTGGAAGACCACGCCGATCCCCCGGCGCAGCTTCGGCACACGCCACGAGGGCAGCCGTGCCACGTTCCGACCGACCACGTAGACCGTCCCGCTGCTGGCGCGTTCCTCACGCAGCATCAGGCGGATGAAGGTGGACTTCCCGGAACCGGAGGCACCCACGAGGAAGACGAACTCACCCCGCTCGAACTCCACCGTCACGTCGTGCAATGCCGGACGGGAACGGCGGTCATAGACCTTGGAGACCTGCTCGAACCGGATCATGTTCCACACTTGCCCCCGGACGCGATCATCCCGCGGCACCAGGGGCTGGGTTGGGGAAGTCTCGGTGCCGACCTTTCCCACGGTAGTCACGAAGCGATAACAGCGGTGGGATGCTGGGCGGTGAGTCGGCGCGGAGCACGGGGCCCGACCACCGCGCAAGGTGGTCGGGCCCCCGGTACCCACCGGCCGGCGTCGGGCCGTGGAGGTGTGCGTCAGTACAGGGTGGCGCCGGTGGCCTCGCGGACCTCATCCTCCGTGAGCCCGGGAGCGGTCTCGACCAGCACCAGGCGCGGGGCGCTCGGATCCGTCGTCTTGTCCACGTCAATCACGGCCTTGTCCGTGATGATCCGGTCCACCACCCCCTGGCCCGTCAGCGGCAGGTCACACTCCGTGAGGACCTTCGGGGCCCCGTCCCGGGCGTTGTGGTCCATCAGCACGATCACCCGGCCGGCACCGTGGACCAGGTCCATGGCCCCGCCCATGCCCTTGACCATCTTGCCCGGCACCATCCAGTTCGCCAGATCCCCGTTCTGAGCCACCTGCATCCCACCGAGCACCGCGACGTCGATCTTGCCACCGCGGATCATCCCGAACGAGGACGCCGAATCGAAGAACGAGGCCCCCGGACGGACCGTCACCGTCTCCTTGCCCGCATTGATCAGATCCGGATCCACGTCCTCCTCGAACGGGTACGGACCCACCCCGAGGATCCCGTTCTCGGACTGCAGCACCACGGTGCGCCCCTCCGGGATGTGGTTCGGGATCAGCGTCGGCATCCCGATCCCCAGGTTCACATAGGCACCGTCCGGCAACTCCTGCGCCGCCCGGGCCGCCATCTCATCTCGGCTCCAACTCATCGGTTCCCCTCCTCACTGTCCGGGCCGGCGGCGCGGACGGTTCGCTTCTCGATCGGCTTCTCGATGTCCGGCCCGACCTCCACGATCCGGTGCACATAGACCCCCGGCAGGTGGACCTGGTCCGGATCGATCTCCCCGGGCTCGACCAGCTTCTCCACCTGGGCGATGCACACGGTCGCGGACATCGCCGCCGGCGGCGCGAACTGGCGGGTGGCCTTGTTGAAGACCAGGTTGCCGTGGCGGTCACCGACCGCCGCGTGGACCAGCGCGAAGTCCGTCACGATGGACTCCTCCAAGACGTAGTCCTTCTCCCCCGTCTGGCCCAGGGAGAAGGACCGCACGTCCTTCGGCGCCGAGGCCTTCGCCACCGTCCCATCCGTGTTGTACCGCATCGGCAGGCCACCATCGGCCACCTGGGTCCCGACGCCGGAACGCGTGTAGAACGCGGGAATGCCGGCTCCCCCGGCCCGCAGCTTCTCCGCCAGGGTGCCCTGCGGCACCAGCTCGACCTCCAGCTCACCCTCGAGGTACTGACGGGCGAACTCCTTGTTCTCCCCCACATAGGACGAGGTCATCTTGGCGATCTGCCCGGAGGCCAGCAGCAGCCCAAGGCCCCAGCCGTCCACGCCGCAGTTGTTGGACACGATGGACAGCTCCTTCGCTCCCTGATCCCTCAATGCCTCGATCAACTGGACCGGATTGCCGGACAACCCGAAACCACCCACCGCCAGCGAGGAGCCGTCACCGATATCGGCCACTGCCTCCGCCGCGGTACCCACCGTCTTGTCCACACTCATGGTCTGTCCTTCCGTTCTGCTGGTCTTCTGGTCTGCTGGTCTGCGGTCTCAGCTGGCGGTCCAGCCACCGTCCATCGCATAGGAACCGCCGGTGGCCATGCCGGAGACGTCCGAGGCCAGCCAGAGCACCAGCGAGGCCACCTCTTCCGGCTCGACGAGGCGCTTGACGGCGGACTCGGTCAGCATGACCTTCTCCACGACCTCGTCCTCCGAGATGCCGTGGCTCTTCGCCTGGTCGGCAATCTGCTTCTCCACCAGCGGGGTGCGCACATAGGACGGGTTGATGCAGTTCGACGTCACCCCGTGCTCCGCGCCCTCCAGGGCGGTCACCTTGGACAGGCCCTCGAGACCGTGCTTGGCGGAGACATACGCACTCTTGAAGGCCGAGGCGCGCATACCGTGGGCGGAGGAGAGGTTGATGATCCGGCCGAAGCCCCGTTCGTACATGCCCGGCAGGACGGCCCGGGTGAGCAGGAACGGCGACTCCAGCATGAGCCGGTGGATGAACCTCCACGCCTGGGGGTCGAACTCGTGGATCGGGGCGACCCGCTGGATCCCCGCGTTGTTGACCAGGATGTCCGTGTCCAGCCGGAGGTCGTCCAGGGCCTCGGTGTCGGCGAGGTCGGCCACCCAGGCCGTGCCGCCGACCTCGGATGCGAGCGCCTCGGCCGCTTCCGCGTTCAGATCGGCCACGGTCACCGTGGCCCCCGCCGCAGCCAGGGCACGCACACAGGCCGCCCCGATCCCGGAGGCCCCTCCCGTCACCACCGCGGTCCGTCCGGCGAGGATGCCGTCCCGGAAGATCCCGGTGGTCTGCTGATGCTCTGTCACTGGTGCGGTCCCTGGTTCGGTCACGGAACGTTCCTGCCTTCTGCGTTGGGGTGGGGGTGGTGAGGTGGGGGTGGATCTCAGAGACTCAGCAGCAGGGCCTCGCCCTGGCCGCCACCACCGCACAGGCTGACGGCGGTTCGGCCTCCGCCGCGCCGGGACAGTTCCAGGGCGGCGGTCAGGGCCAGCCGAGCCCCGGAAGCGCCGATGGGGTGACCCAGGGCGATGGCACCGCCGTGGAGGTTGGTCCGCTCCAGCGGGTACTCCAGGTCCTTCAGGGACTGGACCGCCACGGCGCCGAAGGCCTCGTTGATCTCGATGAAGTCCAAGTCCCCCACGGACCAACCCTCCTTGGCCAGAGCAGCCCGGATGGCGTTGGACGGCTGGGAGTGCAAGGACGAGTCCTTCGGCCCGGCCACCTGGCCGGGAGCCCCGACGGTGGCCAGCACGGTCAGCCCACGGGACTCCGCATAGGCCCTCGAGGTGACCACCAGGGCGGCGGCGCCGTCGGAGAGCGGCGAGGAGTTGCCAGCGGTGATGCCCCCCTCCTGCGCGAACGCCGGGCGCAAGCCGGCCAGGGAGTCCACGGTGGTGTCCGGACGCACGCCCTCGTCCTGGGACAGGACGACCGGCTCGCCCTTGCGCTGCGGAATCTCGATGGGCGCGATCTCTGTCTCGAAGGTGCCGTCGGCCTGAGCAGCGGCGGCTCGCCGGTGCGAGGCCGCGGCGACCTCGTCCTGGGCGGGGCGGTCGATCTGCCGCTCGGTGTTGCCGGACTCGGTGAGCTCGCCCATCGCCTCCTTGCTGAGCGCATCGGTCAGGCCGTCGTAGGCGACCGAGTCGAGCACCGTCGTCGGGCCGTACTTGTATCCCTTCCGGGCTCCCACCAACAGGTGTGGAGCGTTGGTCATGGACTCCTGCCCGCCGGCCACCACCACCTCGGCCTCACCCAGGCGGATGAGCCGCGCCGCATCGATGACGGCGGTAAGGCCGGACAGGCACACCTTGTTGATGGTCGTGGCCGGCACGCTCCAGTCCAGTCCGGCGGCGAGGGCCGATTGGCGGGCCGGGTTCTGCCCCTGGCCCGCCTGGACGACCTGGCCCATGATGACCGAGTCCACGTCCGCGCCGTCCACGCCGGCACGCTGCAGGGCGTGCCGGATGGCGTGGGCGCCGAGGTCCACAGCGGTCAGGGAGGCCTGCTGGGACAGCAGCCGGGTGAACGGGGTCCGGGCCCCGCCGACGATCACGGCGTCCTGTCCAGCGGGGGAAGCAGAGCGAGCAGAAGATGTGGTGGTCATGGGAGTTCTCCTGTGGGTGAGTCGGGAGGCGACGTGGTGTCGCGTGGTGTGGAGTGACGTGGTGTGGCGTGGATGACATCCAGCCTAGATCGGCCGGGCCGGGCGCATCAGAAGGCCCCGACCACCGAGACCACGGCGGTGAGCACGGCGACCGTGATGACCGGCATGACGAGGGTGACCATGAAGATGTCCTTGTAGGACTGGCGGTGGGTCATACCGCAGACGATCAGCAGGGTGACCACGGCCCCGGAATGCGGCAGGGTGTCCAGGCCGCCGGCGGCCATGGCGGTCAGGCGGTGCATGGCCTCGAGGCTCACCCCCTGGTCCAGGGCCAGCGTCCTGAGGTCGTCGCCGAAGGCGTTCAGGGCGATGGTCATGCCACCCGAGGAGGAGCCCGTGATGGCGGCGGTGACCGAGGTGGAGAACACCGAGGTGACCAGCGCGTTGCCGCCCATGTTGAACACGGAGTCCCGGATCACGGCGAAGGCCGCCACGGAGGCGACGACGGCACCGTAGCCGACTTCCGAGGCCGTGGAGAAGATCGGCAGCATGGAGCCCTTGGCCCCGTCCACGAAGGCCTTGCGCAGGTCTCCGAAGCGGCGGACGTTGAAGGCCACGATGACCAGGATGGCCACGGCCAGGGCGATGATGACGGCCCAGATGCCGGCACGGGAGCTCAACTCGATGACGCCGAACTTCTCCTCCTGCAGGTAGTCCCAGTTCAGTGCGGGGAAGATCAGCAGGGTGCAGCCGAAGTTGACGGCGATGACGGCCAGCAGCGGGATGAAGGCCTCGACCCCGTTGCGCGGGGTCATGAGGGCGCCGGAGGTGCCGGCCTCGGCCTCCTTGACCTGGACCTGGGCGCCGGAGTCGGGGCCACTCGCAGAAGAGCCGGGGCCACTTCCAGAAGCCGTCGCGGAATCCGTCGCGGAATCAGCCTCGGATCCGGCCAGCGCCGCACCGGGTCCGTCCCCGCGGCGGGGACTGGCATCGCTGAAGTGCTCACCGTTGGCCATGAGCCGGCGGCGCCGGAACTCGAGCCACGCCAGGCCGAGCCCAAGGATCATCACGGTCCCCACCAGGCCGACCCCCGGGGCCGCGAAACCGTCGGTGCCGAAAAACTGTCCCGGGATCAGGTTCTGGACCTGAGGGGAACCCGGCAGGGCCGTCATGGTGAACGTGAAGATGCCCAGGGCGATGGTCCCCGGGATCAGCCTCTTCGGGATGTCCGCCACGCGGAACAGTTCGCGGGCCAGGGGGAACATCACGAAGGCCACCACGAAGAGGCTGATGCCGCCGTAGGTCATCAGGGCGGAGGTGACCACGGTGGCGGCCAGGGCGTTGCGGGCCCCGATCCAGCGGGCCACCGAGCGGGCGATGGACTCGGCATAACCGGTGACCGTCATCAGCACGCCGAACATGGCACCGAGCAGGAACAGCGGGAAGTACTGGCCCACGAACCCGGCGAGTGCCGGCATGAAGATCTCCGTGTAGGAGGCCAGGATCGGCGCGCCGGAGAACACCAGGGCCACGACGGCCGCGATGGGCGCCGCGATGATGACGGGCATGCCGCGGTATGCCAGCGTGATCAGCAGGGCGAGGGACAGGATGATGCCAATGATCCCCAAGATCATTCGGGTCTCCTTGATGAGTGAGGTGTCACGGCGCTGACGGGCCGCACCTACCACCATGCCCCGGAGACGTGATTCAGACCACGTTCCGCTCCACAAGAGCTGAGTGCTGTATTCGTAGCTGGCTACAACGTGCTCACGGCAGCGAGGTCACGCTCAGCCCGGGTCGGCAGCGAGGGCCCAGGCGACCTCGATGAGGGTGTTGAGGTCCCCCAGGTCGGCTCCAGTGAGGTCGCGGTAGCGCCGGAGACGGTACCGCAGGGTGTTGACGTGGATCGGGATGGACTCGGCCGCCGCGGGGATGTTCATCCGATGCCCCAGGTAGGCGTGCAGGGCCTCGACGATCAGCTCGCCGAAGGCCCCCTCCTTCCGCAGCGGTTCCAGGTAGATCCCGTCGAGCAGGTCGGTGGCCTCTGGACTGGCGAAGACGCCCATGCGCCAGGAGAGCCGATCCACGTCGACGACCCCGTCCGCCCCCACCCGCTGGGCGGACGCCAACACCCGGGTGGCCTCGTCGAAGGACCGGGGCAGCTCCCCCAGGACCGTCGGGGCACCGAGGGCGATGGTCACCCCGGCAGGCCACGGGCCGGCGTCGGGCTCACCGATGAGGATGCCGATGACCCCCGTGCCCTGCGGCACGACGACGGCCTGGGCCCCGGCTTCCTCGGCCCAGTCCTGGAGGGCGGAGACCGATACCCCGTCCGCGCAGAGGGCCCGGACCGGCCTGTCCCGGGGTACCCCGAAGACGGAGGCTCCGGCGAACAACGCGGTCCGGTCCAGACTCCCCGCCAGGGCGGCGCCGAGCCAGTGGGCACGGCGGGCCGAATCGGCCACGGCCTGGGCGATCGTGCGGTCGCGATAGGAGACCACGGCGCGGGTGGTGAAGGCGTCCCCCAGGGACCAGAGCAACGTCGAGAAGGACAGGGCTGTCTCCACCGGCACCCCGAAGCGCGGGGCGGCGGCCAGCAGGTGGCGCAGGATGATGGACATGCAGGCACGGAATCCGGCCAGCACACTGGCGATCTCGACGCCCTGGGCCATCCGCTCCTCGGTCAGCGTCTCCGCCTCATCGATCCCCTCGGGCTCGGGGGCCAGACCGTCGAGGATGGTGCGGATGCTCAGCGCCCGGTTGCGGCGGGCAGAGGACTCCAGGGACTCGGCGGGGACATGCTCATAACCGGGGATCGTGGCCCGGAGGGTCTCGACCGTCTCGGCCAGGATGGCATCGTCCGCCGCGAGCGACTCAACGAGGGCCCGCACGGGATCCACGCCCACCACCGCCTTTCCGCCGCACCGTTTCCTGACGCTCTCACTGTAGGTCCAGTCCGGCCGTCCGCGAGCCACCGTGCGGCCAGCGGCCAGCACCCAGCGGCCTGTGATGTGGTTCACATTCTGTCCCATATGCCATCCGTTCCCGCTCGCGCTCCGAACACTCACCAACGCCCCGCCCGGGGCGCGTACTCACCGGAACACCAGGAGTGAAGACCATGAGTGAAATCACCATGACCCGACCGTCCACCCGCCCGGCCCAGTGGGCCGTGCTGGCCGTGCTGGCTGTGGCAGCACTGATGACCCTGAACGCCCTGATCACCGGCGCCCATCCCGTCTCGTTGACACAGGCGGTGGTGGCCGGCCTCACCCTCATCAACGGACCGCTGGTGGACGGCCCCCTGCTCGACGTGGGCGGTCTGCTGAACGGACTGCAGTTGGGCCAGTTCCAGCAGTGATGCCCTCCTGAGAGCTTTCCCCGACCGAGACCTCCGGGCTGTCACCGCCCGCCGCTGAGACCAGGAGACCCACTGCCATGCCCCACCGCCAGACACCGCCCGCCGGACACGCTCGACCGAACAGGTCCGAGGCGCTATCCCTCACCGAGGCCCAGCACGGCATCTGGTACGCGCAGCAGTTGGATCCCGAGAACCCGACCTACCAGATCGGGCAGTACCTCGATCTCACCGGCCCCGTGGATCTCCACCTCCTGTCCCTGGCCCTGACCAAGACGGTGCGGGACATCGATGCGTTGTCGATGCGCTTCGCCGCGGACGACGCCGGCCCCTTCGCCACGCTCGACCGCCCCGAACCGACGGCAGACCTCCTCCACGTCGTGGACCTCCAGCAGGAGCCCGACGTGGAGGTGGCGTGGCAGCAGGCGCGGGACCGGATGGAGCGGGAGATGACCACCCCTCGTCCGATCGAGCAGGGCGATCTGTTCGGCGCCGTGCTGTTCCGGTTGTCTCCGGACCGTTCCCTGCTCTTCCAGCGCGTTCACCACATCCAGCTCGACGGCTACTCTGCGGTGCTGGCCCTGCACTATCTGGCCCGCGTCTACACCGAATTGCGGCAGCGGGTACCCCGGGCCCTGCCGGTGCGCGCCCTGGCGGGGCGGATCGCCCGGACGGCCGCCCGGATCCCATCACCGTTCCCCCGGCACCAGGACCTGCTCGCCGCCATCGAGGACTACGAGTCGTCCGAGCAGTACGTGCGGGACGAGGAGTTCTGGCGCCAGACCCTCCAGCGGGACTCCACGGTGGACGGCCTGGAGGGCACCACCACACGGCCGGCACGCGACGTGGTGCGCGTCCGGATCCCCCTGGCCGGTCACCAGGCTGTCTCCCTGCGCGAACAGGGCCGGAATGCCTCCCGGACGCTGATCGGCGCCATCGGCTACTACCTGTCCCGGATCACCGGACATGAACGGGTCTCCGTGGGACTGCCCGTCACGGCACGGCGGGGCCGGATCGCCAAGTCGACGCCGTCCATGCTCTCCACCATCCTTCCCCTGCCCGTGGAAGCCACCCCGGGGATGACCGTCGGCGCGCTGTTGACCTCCACGGCCGAGGCCCTGCGCGGCACGGTGGCACACCAGCAGTTCCACCCGGGACGGCTCCCCGGTGCTCCCGGACATGTCGGCCCCTCGGTCAACCTGCTTCCCCTCGTCGAGGACCTGAGACTCGGAGCGGCCACCGGATCCGTGCACATCCTCTCGACCGGGCCCGTGCACGATCTGTCCTTCGTGATCTCTGGGCTCACCAGCGACGCTGCCGAGGCTGCCCTGCTGCTCGAGGGCGACGCCGAGCTGCACACCACCTCCACTCTGCACGCCCACGGCGAACGCTTCCTCACCTTCCTGGACCGTCTCCTCGCCGCCGAGCAGGGCACCGCCCTGTCCCAGCTCCCGGTCACGCTCCCGCAGGAGGCCGGGGTGCTGCTGGAGGACGGGCTCGGTCCGCAACATCCTGACGCCGCCGAGACGGTCCTGGCCTCCTTCGCCCGCACCGTGGCCTCGCGCCCCGAGGCCACCGCCGTCGTCGGGGCGGACGGCGCGTTGACGTTCGCGGAGCTGGACTCCACCTCGAATCGGCTGGCGCACCACCTGCTGCACCGTGGGATCGGCCGCGGCGACGCCGTCGCCGTTCGCATGGAGCGTGGAGTGCAACTGCCGGTCCTGGTGCTGGCGGTCCTGAAGTCCGGGGCGGCCTACCTGCCCCTGGACCCCGCGTATCCCGTGGAGCGGGTGCACGGAATGATCGAGGACGCCGGCCCCCTGCTGCTCCTGACCACGGGTCGCCAGGCCGCCATCGACCGCTCCGCCGGGGCCGACTGGAACGTCCCATGCCTCACCGTCGACGCTGACACCGAGCCGGCCTGGCGGCGCTGCACAGACGATCCGCTGGCGCTGGTCCCCGCCGTCGGCGGAGTCACCGATGAGGACCTCGCCTACATCATCTTCACCTCCGGCAGCACCGGACGCCCCAAGGGGGTCGGCGTGCCCCGGGCGGCCCTGCGAAACCTCTTCCTCGACCACCGCAGCACGTTGTTCGAGCCCACGGAGCGACGGCTGGGACGGCCTGCCAGGGTGGCGCACACCTCCGGGCTCTCCTTCGACGCCTCCTGGGACCCGCTCCTGTGGCTGTTGGCGGGTCACCCGCTCCACCTGGTGGACGAGGAGGTCCGGCGGGATCCGCAACGACTGGCCGACTACCTGATCGACCACCGGATCGACTCGATCGAGACCACCCCTTCCTTCGTGCAGACGTTGCTGGACGCCGGGCTGTTCGATCGGGACGGCCATCCCACCGTGGTCGCCGTCGGTGGTGAGGAGGTCGGTCCTGAGGTCTGGCAACGCCTCGCCTCCCTGGACGGGGTCCACGCGGTGAACCTCTACGGTCCCACCGAGACCACCGTGGACAGCCTGGTCGCCCAGATCACGCCGGAGACGCAACCGCACCTGGGCCGTCCCGTGCGCAACAGCCGCCACTACATCCTGGATGCGGCCCTTCGACCGGTCCCCGAACGTGCCGTCGGCGAGCTGTACCTGGCCGGTGCCAATATGGCCCGCGGCTACGTGGGCCAGCCGGGCCTCAGCGCGGCACGCTTCGTGGCGGACCCCTTCGCGGCCGACGGCTCACGGATGTACCGCACCGGCGATGTCGTACGGCTCCGGCATGACGGCTCGGTCCGGTTCCTCGGGCGACTGGACGACCAGGTCAAGATCCGCGGCTACCGCGTGGAGATCGGTGAAATCGAGGGCGCGTTGCAGCGTCAGGACGGGGTGGCGCAGGCCGCCGTCGTGGTGCACGGCCGGGACGATACGGCCCGGCTGGCCGGCTACGTCACGCTGACCGATCCGGACTCCCCGGGCCTGCCGGACGGAGTCACCGTCCGGGAACGCCTGCGGCAGGCACTGCCGGATTACATGGTTCCCGGCACCGTGATGGTGCTGGAGCATCTGCCCCTCACGACGAACGGGAAGCTCGACCGACTCCGCCTGCCCGATCCCCTCGACGCATCCTCCTCCACGGGCGTCCTGGATGAGGCCCAGCGACCGAGCACGGCACGCCAGTGCCGGATCGCCGCCGCGTTCGCCGAAGTGCTCGGCCACGATGCCACCGGCACCGGGCTGGGCCTGGACGACGATTTCTTTGCCGTGGGCGGACATTCACTGCTGGCCACCCGCCTCGCGGCGGTCCTGACGGCCGAACTGGGTATGCCGGTGGCGGTGCGGGACATCTTCGAGTGCCCCACGGTGGGTGCCCTGGACCGGCGACTCGGAGAACGTCGCGACACCGCGAGTCCACTGACACTCCAGCCGATGGAGCGCCCCGAGCGGCTGCCTGTCTCCCTGACACAGCGGCGGCTCTGGTTCCTGAACCGGATGGACCCGGACTCGGCGGCCTACAACGTGCCGCTGGTACTGCAGCTGACCGGAGACCTGGACGCCCATGCCCTGCGCGGGGCCCTGGAGGATGTGGTCGGGCGGCATGAACCCCTGCGCACCGTCTTCCCCCTGCTGGACGGCGAACCGGTGCAGCAGGTGCTCGGCGCCGAGGCGGGCGCGCCACCCTTCACCGCGGTGCGCATCCCCGCTGCCAGTCTCGACGCCGCCGTCCAGGCTGAGGCGGAGCGTCCCTTCGACATCACCACCCAGACTCCCCTGCGGGCCGTCCTGCTGCAGACGGAGGAGCAGGTGCACACCCTGGTGGTGGTCATGCACCACATCGCCACGGATGGATGGTCCCTGGCTCCCTTCGCCCAGGACCTCGCCGCCTACTACGCGGCGCGCCGGAACGGCCGTGCCGCCGAGCTGCCGGATCTGGCTGTGTCCTACGCCGATTTCACCCTGTGGCAGCGCGAGCTCCTCGGGGACGGCGAAGCATTCCCTCGTCAGATGCACGAGTACTGGCAGCAGGCCCTGCAGGACGCCCCCGCCGAGATCGAGCTGCCCCGGGACCGAGCACGCGGCGAAGAGGGGGCACCGTCTGGTATGGGCGAGGTCCACCTTCCCGTGGATCCGGCTCGTCACGCCGCCCTGCGGCACCTGGCCGCCCAGCACCGCAGCAGCCTCTTCATGGTGCTTCAGTCCGCCGTCGCCGTGACCCTGAGGCAGCACGGCGCCGGGGACGACATCGTCGTGGGCACACCCGTCGCGGGCCGTGGTGACCCGGCGCTGGAACCCCTGGTCGGCTTCTTCGTCAACACCCTCGTGCTGCGCACGGACGTGGCCAACAATCCGACGCTGATCCAGGTGCTGGAGCGGGTCAGGGAGGCCAATACCCGGGCCTACGGACACCAGGACCTGCCCTTCGATGCCGTGGTCGATGCGGTGAACCCGCCCCGGGTGGCCGGACGCCACCCGGTGTTCCAGGTGATGCTGACGCTGCAGAACACCCCGCCGGCGGTGCTGGACCTGGACGGGGTCAACGTCACCGTGCCCGCCCAGATGACGAGCGCCGGAGTCAAGACGGACCTGATGATCGATGTCAGCACCCCCGAGGGTGAGGACGGGCAGCTGCAGGTGGTGCTGGGTTACGACCGCGCCCTGTTCGAGCCCGGCACGGGCCAGCGGATCCTCGACGCCCTGGACCGGGTGCTCACGGCCTTGGCCACCTCGGCGCAGCGCCACCTGTCCGAGCTCGACACGGTGGGACCGGCCACGCGCAACCGGCTGGAGGAATGGGGACAGGGGCCGTCCGTACCGGCGCCCAGCACCCTTCTGGAGACCTTCGAACGGTCTGCCGCACGCCATGCCCAGGAGACAGCCGTGCAGGACGACGCCGGACGGATGACCTTCGGCGAGCTGCTGGAGGCCGTCGACCAGGTGGCCGGTGGCCTCGTGGCCCACGGGGTGGACCCCGGCGACCGGGTGCTGGTCTGCCTGCCGCGGTCCGCCCAGGCACTGGTCAGCATGCTGGCCACCCTGCGCGTCGGCGCGGTCGCGGTGCCAGTGGACGTCTCCTATCCGGCCGCCCGGATCGCGCACATCACCACCAGCGCCGCGCCGCGGCTGGTGATCGGTGAAGACGCTCCCGACGCGGATCCGCCCCGGGTGGGGCCGGACACGCTCCGCACCGCCGGTGCCCGGAGTCGGCGGCCGCTGCCGGCCACGCCCGGTCTCGAGGACACCGCCTACCTGGTCCACACCTCCGGCACCACGGGCACGCCCAAGGGCGTGCAGGTACCGCACCGTGCCCTGGCCAATCTCCTGGCGCACCATCGGCGCACCATCATCGACGCCGGCCAGCAGCTCGGCGCTCCGGACCTGCCCCGCATGCTGCACCTGACGGGACTGGGCTTCGACGCCGCCTGGGACCCGATCCTGTGGCTCGTGGCCGGGACCACCCTCGTCCTGCCCTCGGAGGCGGAGCGGGTGGACGCCCAGGCCGTGGTGGAGGCGCTGGCCACCGTGGACGTCGTGGAGACCACTCCCTCCTACGCCCAGCAATTGCTCGCCATCGGGCTCGAGGACGTTCTCCAGGAGCAGGACCGTACCCTGCTGCTGGCCCTGGGCGGGGAACCCCTGCCCGCCGCCCTGTGGGATCGCGTGGCCGCATCCCCCGTGCTCCACGGCTGGAACCTGTACGGTCCCAGCGAATTCACGGTGGACGCTTTCATGGCACCCATCGAGTCCGGCCGCCCTCATCTGGGCTCCCCCGTGGCGAACCTCACCGCACGCGTCCTCGACTCCACCCTCGCCCCGGTCCCCCCGGGTGTCGCCGGTGAGCTGTACCTGAGCGGGCCGGCCGAGGCCCACGGCTACCGTGGTCGCCCCGGGGAGACGGCGGCCCGGTTCGTGGCCGACCCCTTCGCCCAGGACCCGGGCGCCCGGATGTACCGGACCGGGGACCTGGTGCGCCGATCGGCTGACGGGTCCCTGGAGTTCCTGCGCCGCAACGACAGCCAGGTCAAGATCCGCGGCTACCGGATCGAACCGGCCGAGGTCGAGGCCGTGCTGGAGCGGCTGGACGGGGTGACGTCCGCCATTGTGCGGGTGGTGGCCCCCGGTGGCTCCGGGACCGAACAGCTGGCGGCCTGGCTGGTCGGCTCCCGGGACCCTGACGAGGCTCGTCGGGCTGCTGCCCTGGAACTTCCTCCCTACTTGGTGCCCACCCGGGCGATGACGATCCCGGTGGTGCCCTTGACCGCCCACGGGAAGATCGATGAGGCGGCCCTGCCGGATCCCCTGGCGGACCTCCGAGATGGAACGGCCGGAGCCTCTTCCACGGCGCCCGTCACGGAGGCGGAGCGTGCCGTGTGCTCGGTGATGGGCGAGGTGCTCGGCGTCACGGAGGTCAGCATGGACGATGACTTCTTCGCCTTGGGCGGCCACTCCCTGCTGGCGGTCACCCTGGTGGGACGCCTGCAGCAGGAGGCCGGGCTGCACCTGCCCCTGCGGACGGTGTTCGAGGCGCCCACGCCGGCGCTGATGCTCGCCGCCGCCGGCGGGGACGGGTCCGAGGTCCGGGACGTCGAGACATCGGCCGGATCGGACGGATCTGCCGGGACCGTGTCCCTCAGCCAGTGGGTGGACGCCCACCCCCATGACCCGGCAGCTCCGCTGCCGCCGACCGCGGGCCAGGCCCGGTTGTGGTTCCTCAACCAACTGGAATCGGGCACCGCCGAGTACAACGTGGTGGTGCGGATGCGCCTGGAGGGGGCTCTGGAACCGGATGCCCTGGAGGCCGCCTTGCGGGACGTCGTCGGGCGCCACGAGGTTTTGCGGACCGTCTACCCGTCAGTGCAGGGCTCACCCGTGCAGCGCGTCGGCCCCGTGCCGGATCGGCTGTTCGATGACGGCCCCGTGGACATCACGGCCGGATTCGACCTCACCCACGAGCCGCCCCTGCGGGCAGCGCTGATCCCGGAGGGTGAGCAGAGCTGGCGGCTGGAGCTGGTCATCCACCACATCGCCACTGACGGGGCGTCACTGCGGCCCCTGGTCCGCGACCTCGCCACGGCCTATGCGGCCCGGGTCTCCTCGGGTCTCGCCCTGAGCCGGCCGCTGCGGGTGCAGATGGCCGACGTCGCCCGGCGCCAGGTGGCCGACGGCACCGGGCCGGAAGCCCTGGCCCGCTGGGTCCACCGGCTGGACGGCGCACCCCAGGAGCTGGACCTCCCGGCCGACGGACGGCGGCGGGACACCGGTGCACAGCCGGCGGCCCAGTACCGCTTCGAGATTCCCGGTGAGCTGGCCGGCCGCCTGGGCCGGGTGGCCTCCGGCCGTTCCGCCAGTGGCTTCCACGCCTGGCTGGCGTCCCTGGCCGCGTACCTGTACCGCATCGGGGCCGGCGACGACCTCGTCATCGGTTCACCCTCCGCCGGCCGCTCCGACCCGGACGTGCTGGACATGGTGGGGTTCTTCGTCAACACCCTTCCGCTGCGGCTGTCACTGCAGGAGGGCCGGCTCAGCTTCGCAGAGGCCGTGGACCTGGCCCGTCAGGTCACGCTGGAGGCGCTGGAGGACGAACAGGTGCCCTTCGAGCAGATCGTGGAGGAGCTCTCCCCCGAACGCCGGCTGGGCCGTCATCCGCTGTTCCAGACCATGCTCTCGGTCGAGGAGCCCACCGACCTGGTGCCGGAGCTTCCCGGCGTCACGGCCACGCCGTTGCCCTCGGAATCCACCGGCCACGCCAAACTGGACCTGTCCATCACCCTCCGTCCCCGCGGTGGTGACGACCCCACCGTGGACGCCGTGCTGGAGTACAACAGCTCGCTGTTCAGCGCCGCGGCCGTCCGCGGACTGATGGACCGCTGGCTGGTCTTCCTGGAAGAGGTCGCCTCGGCACCGCACCGGTCCCTCGCCCATACGCCGATGGCCGGGGCCGCCACGCGCCTGGAGCCGTGGGCGTCCGAGGAGGACGCGGTGCCGGTGCTGGAGCACTTCGCCCAGACCGTCCGCCGCCAGCCGCATTCCACGGCCCTCGTCGACTCCACGGAGGCCGTCGACTACGCCAGCCTGTGGACCCGGGTCGGCGCACTCGCTGCCGGCCTGCGGGCCCGGCACGTCCGCCGTGGCGACGCGGTGGCCCTCTGCCTGCCCCGTTCCGTGGACACGGTGGCGGCGCTCCTGGCCGTCTGGCAGGCCGGGGCGGTGGCCGTGCCGGTGGACTCGACCCTGCCGTCGGCCCGCCTGGCGGACATGATGGCCGACGCCGGCACCCGCCTGGTGCTGCACGGCCCGGATTCCGGCCGCGCACCGGAGGATCCCTCGACCGCTCAGATCGCCGCGGACGCGGCCCGGCAGGCCGGCCTGGCTCCCGATCAGGTGCTCGGTACGGACCAGCTGGCTCAGGCCCCCGCCCCGGGCACCGAGGCGGCAGCGAACCCATCCGGGCCGGGCTCGGCACCGGAGGCGCCGGCACCGGGGGATCCGGCCTACGTGATCTTCACCTCCGGCACCACCGGCCGTCCGAAGGGCGTCCAGGTGCCCCACTCCGCCCTGGCCCGGCTGCTCGCCTCACACCGCGCCACCGTGATGCCGGACGCCCAGGACGCAGAAGGCGCACCGGGTGCCCGGGCGAGGATGGCCCACACCACCGGCGTCGGCTTCGACGCCGCCCTGGACCCGGTGCTCTGGGCCGTCGCCGGGCATGAGGTGCACGTGGTCCCGGACCAGACCCGGCGGGACCCGGAGGCTCTGGTGGCGTATTTCCGTGCCCACCGGATCAGCGCCTGGGAGACGACCCCGAGCTACGTCTCCGCCGTGCGCTCCGCCACCGACCTCGACGGCTACCTGGACGATCCGGACACCCCCGAGGTCACCCTGCTTCTCGGTGGGGAACCGGTGGATCCGGAGCTCTGGGCCTGGCTGCGCCGCCTCCGGCGTACCCGCAGCTGGAATCTCTATGGCCCGACCGAGGCCGGCGTGGACGCCCTGGTGGCCGAGGTGGCGGGAGACCCAGCACCAGAGCTGGGCTCCCCCACCGCCGCCATGCGCGCGTATGTGCTGGACGGCCGCCTGCAGCCGGTGCCCGCGGGGTCGACCGGCGAACTCTGGCTGGCCGGCCCGCAACTGGCCCACGGCTACCGGGGGCGCCCCGGGGAGACGGCCGCCCGGTTCGTCCCGGATCCGTTCGCCGCGGATGGCAGCCGGATGTACCGCACCGGCGACCTGGTGGCGGCACGCCCGGCCTCTGGCGCCATGACCGGCCCGGAGACCGGTGAGGATCTCCCGGCACCGTCCACGGCGGATGCTTCCGGCGGGCGGCTGCGGGTCAGGATGATCGGCCGGGCGGACGGCCAGGTCAAGATCCGTGGTCATCGGGTGGAGCCGGCCGAGGTGGAGTCACTGTTGCGCTCCACCGGTGTGGCCGCCCAGGCGGTGGTGCGTGCCCGGCAGACGGACCAGGGCACCGTCCTCGTGGCCTGGGTGGTCCCCGCCGCCCACGGTGAGCGTGGAGTGGACGGTGCCGGGGTGGTCGATGGCGGTGCAGGTGGCGAGTCCGAGGACCTCTTCCGGTCCGCCGTCGTCGCCGCCCTCCAGAACCGGGTTCCGGCCTACATGGTCCCGGCAGCGGTGGCGGTGGTCAGCGAGATACCGCTCACCGCCAACGGAAAGGTGGACGAACGGGCACTGCCCGAGGCGCAATCCCGGAGTGGTTCGGGCCGGGCCCCGGAGGGCCGGTCCGAACAGGCCGTGGCCGCTGCCTTCACGCAGGTGCTGGGCGTCCCCGACGTCTCGGCGGACGATTCGTTCTTCGACCTCGGCGGGCACTCCTTCGTGGCCCAACCGACCATCGCGGCTCTCAACGCCGCCCTGGGCACCACGCTGCCGGTACGGGCGCTCTTCCAGGCCCCGACCGTGGCCGGTCTGGCCGCCCTCGCCACCTCCGGCGCTGATTCGGTGGCCGCGAGCCTGCGGCCGGTGCTGCCCCTGCGTCCTGACGGGCGTGGTGAACCGCTGTTCGCGGTGCACCCGGGCAACGGACTGGCCTGGTCCTACTCCGCCCTCGCCGACCGGCTGGACACGGACCGTCCCATCATGGGCCTGCAGATGGGCGGGATCTCCCCGGAGGCCCCGGCCGAGGGCGAGCCGGAGACCCTGGCGGAACTGGTGGACCGGTACGTGCGCGTCATCCGCGGCATCCAGCCTGACGGCCCCTACCACCTGGTGGGCTGGTCGCTCGGGGGGCGGTTGGCCCACGCCATCGCCGCTGCCCTGCAGTCGGCGGGGCAGCGGGTCGGACTGCTGGCCGTGCTGGATGCCTATCCGGCCGGTCACTCGATGGCCGGCGTCGAGGACTCCCAGGCCCTGTGGCACGCTTTCCTGGCGGCCAATGGTGTGGCCACTGACCCCGCGGACCGGCTGACGGCCGCGTCCGTCCGGGACCGGCTGCAGCAGGCCGGGAGTCCACTGGGAGAGGTCCCCGAGGACAGCATCGACCGCATCGTCCGTCGTTTCCGGTCCATCGGATCCCTTCTCGATGCCACCCCGGTACCCATGTTCGAGGGTGACCTGGTCCTCTTCGAGGCGACCCGGGACGTGCCGGCCGACCGGCCCGCTCCGGAATCCTGGCGATGCCATGTCTCCGGACGAGTCCAGCACCATCGTCTGGCCGCCTCTCACGATGGCCTGCTCAGCACGGCGGAGTCCCTGCGGACCCTGACCGAGATCCTGCAGCTCGAACTGCCGTGAGAAACCGGTGGTGGCCGGAGAAAATTGCCGCCGTGACCCATCCGCGGCCGGTTCCGCCCCGAACCCCTGATGAGACCCGCCGACCCGGCGCCACCCACGATCACCAGGAGAGATCATGACCAACCCCTTCGACCGCGACGACGACCAGTTCCGCGTGCTCGTCAATGACCGTGGCCAGCACTCCCTGTGGCCCGAGTTCGCCGACGTGCCGCCGGGATGGGTGGTGGTCCACGGCCCCGCCCTGCGGCCGGCCTGCCTGGAGTACGTGGAGGAGCACTGGCTGGACATCACGCCGCTGTCCTCGCGAGATCTGGCGGTCTCGTGATCGCCCTGCGCGGCGTGACCAAACGGTTCGGCACGTACACGGCGCTCGACGACGTGGACCTGGAGGTGCCCGCCGGCACCGTCCAGGGCCTGCTCGGGCCCAATGGGGCCGGCAAGACCACCAGCGTCCGGGTCCTGACCACGTTGCTGTCCCCGGACCACGGTGACGCAGTGGTGGCCGGTCACAGCGTCCGGCGCCGCCCGGACCTGGTGCGAGCCAATCTCGGTGTCTCGGGACAGTACGCCGCGGTGGACGACAAACTCACCGGACCGGAGAACCTGCGCATGGTGGGCGAGCTCTACGGCATGCGCCGGCGTGAGGCCCGGAATCGTGCGGCGGCGTTGCTGGAGCAGTTCCGGCTCGACGGAGTACCCCGCACCCAGCGGGCCGGCTCCTACTCCGGGGGCATGCGCCGGCGGCTGGACCTGGCCGGGGCCATCGTGTCCCGCCCGCCGGTGGTCATCCTGGACGAGCCGACCACCGGGCTGGACCCGCGCGGCCGCCGGGACACGTGGGAGGCCATCACCTCGCTGGCGCGGGATGGGACCACCGTACTGCTCACCACGCAGTACCTGGAGGAAGCCGACGAACTGGCGGATTCCATCACCGTGATCGACGGCGGCCGGATCGTCGCCGAGGGAACCTCGGCCTCCCTGAAGTCCATGGCCGGCGGCGCCCGCATCGACCTGGTCCTGGAGGCCGGAGGGTCGGTGGCACTGGCCCTGGATCTGTTGGGACCGTTGCACTTGGAAGCCGTCGCCGAGCAGCGGTCCGGCCGGATCACCACGGCCGCCCCGGACGGCGGCCGGAGCCTGACGCGCGTCCTGGAGGTCCTCGCATCGGCCGGGATTCCCGTGACCGAGGCCGCTCTGCGCCAACCGACCCTGGACGAGGTCTTCCTCCGGATCACCCGCAGTCCCGCCGGGGCGCGGCGTACCGAGCTCCTGCAGGAGACCACCGCATGAGCACCTCCGTTTCCACCGTCTCCCGCGTTTCCACCGTCACCCACCGGCCCTCCGGCGCGATCTCCGGTGTGGTCTCAGCAGTGCGCGACGGCGGCGTGATCGCCCGGCGCAACCTCACCGTCGTGCGCCGCACCCCCGGCGCGCTGGTCACCGGGGTGGCCCAGCCGATCCTGTTCGTGCTCATCCTGGCGTTCGTCTTCGGCGGCACGCTGGGTGGCAGCGAGTACCGCGAGTTCCTCATCGGCGGCATCCTGGCGCAGACCCTGACCTTCAACTCCTCCTTCACCGCGGTCTACCTGGCCAAGGACCTGCACCATGGCATCATCGACCGGTTCCGCGCCCTGCCGATGTCCCGCGTCGGCGTCGTGCTCGGACGGACCTGGTCGGATCTGGCCACCAGCGTGGTCTCCCTGCTGGTGATCCTGGCGTGCGGGCTGGCCATCGGCTGGCGGGTCGGGACTGATCCGCTCCAGGTGGTCGGGACGGTGGGCCTGCTCCTGTTCTTCGCCTTCGCCGTCTCCTGGATCGGGGCGGTCATCGCCCTGACGGCCCGCAGCGTGGAGGTCGCCCAGAGCCTCGGGCTGCTGTGGCTCTTCCCCGTGTGCTTCGTCTCCGGCGCCTTCGTCTCCCCCGCCTCGTTGCCCGGCCCGCTGCAGGGGATCGCCGAATGGAATCCCGTCACGGCCGTGGCCACCGCAGCCCGCCAGGGATTCGGCAACGAGGCCCCCGCGGGCTTCCAGGCCGCCGCAGGCTGGCCCGCTGAGAACGCACCGCTGTATGCGGCCCTGTGCTGCGTGGCGATCATCGCCGTCTTCGCGCCCCTGGCCGTGGCGCAGTACCGGCGCGTCGGCCGGTGATCACCGTGGTGGCCACCGGTGTCGACGCCCTGACCCGTGCCATGCCCCGGGTGACCGGATGGGCCGGCGGCCGGGTGTCCGACGTCGTCTCCTCCGGCGACCTGATCCAGGCCGGGCTGCGCCGGGATCCCGCGGATGGTCAACGCCTGCTGGCCGGGCGGGCGGCGCTGCGGCTCCTGGTGGCGCACCAACGCGGAGAATCGCCCCACGTCGCCCGCACACTGCCGATCGACAGGACCTGCCCGCGCTGTGGCACCGGCCATGGACGCCCCACCCTGCCGGGTCTCAGCCTGAGCACCGCCAGCCGGCGTGGCGCCGTGCTGGCCGGGGTGGCACGCGAGCAGGACCGGATCGGGGTGGACCTCGAACGCATCCCGGACCAGACCATCCCGGGATTCGACGACTATGCCCTGCACGCGGCCGAGCGCGAGCGGTTCTCCGGTGGCCGGTACAGCGGCGGTACCCGGACCGGCGGATCACCGGGCACATCGGCGGGCACCCCGATCGGCGAGCCCGTGACACGGCGCATCGCCCTGTGGGTCCTCAAGGAGGCAGTCTTGAAGGCCGCCGGGACCGGCTTGGACCACCCTCCGGACCAACTCCTGCTGGGCCCCGCCCGGGCCGAGACCAGGTTTCACTCGGGGGACCGGGTCCACACCTTGACCTGGCACCCCGTGGAACGGGCCCTGGACCGGCAGGTGGAGGAGCTGTGGGCCTGTGTGGTCCCCGTTCCGGAGGGCTACCTGGGAGCCGTCGCGGCGCACCGGCCGGACGATGTCCGTGACGTCGGCCAGGATCTGCTCGACCGCTTCACCGCCACACCAACGCCCGCGTCCGGACCCGTGGTGAGTTGTGGGCCGGTTCCGGGGACCTAGCGGACTGGCTCGGCCAGCACGGCCAACCGGTCCAGGGACGCCCTCAGGGTGGCTTCCGTGGTCGCCAGGGCCCGGCGGAAGCGGGTCTCATCGGTCAGCCGGGTCCAGTCATAGGTGTGCCGGACCAGGGTGCCGCCGTCCGGCGCCGGTTCCAGTTCCCAGCGCCACCGGTGGCCCCGGGGCTCCTCACCCACCGGGGCGGGCAGCCAGGCGAGCCGCCGGCCCTCCTCGAACTCCACCACATGGTTCTCCCGGACGGCACCGTCCTTCGTCAGGACCATGGTGAAGACGTCCCCGACGGCGGTGATCCGCTGGCCGGGCGCGGCCTCCGCCAGGTTGTCATTGCCGTCCCACTCGGGTTGGCGGGCCGGGTCCGCGATCAGCTCGAAGATGGTGCCGGCGCCAGCGGCGATACGACGTTCGGCGGTGACGACGCGTTCGGCGACGGGCGGCGGGTCCGGGTGCTCGGCCACCGGCTCAGAGCCCCTTCCCGGTGGGCGAGACGAGAATCTTGACTGCAGTCTCGTTGTGGTTGATGAGGGTGTCGAATCCCTTGTCGATGAGGTCGTCCAGGCCGATCCTGCCGGTGATGAACGGCTTGACGTCCACGGTGCCGTCCTCGATCAGCTTGATGGTGGCGGGATGGTCCCAGGCGTACCCGATGGTGCCGCGCAGGTCGATCTCCTTGAGCACGAGCTGGTGAAGGGGGACCTTCGGTTCATGGCCCCAAATGGACTCATTGACGATCACGCCCCCGGGGCGCACCGCCTCCAGGAGCATCTCCAGCACCACGTCCACACTGGTGGCCTCGAAGCCCACGTCCGCGCCGCGGCCACCCGTCAGCTCCTTGACCTTCGCGGCCACGTCCACCTCTCGGGGGTCGAAGGCGTCGTCCACGACGCCGGCGTCCAGCACCCGCTGCCGGCGCAGCTCGGAGAGCTCGGAGACGTAGACGGTGAGGCCCTCGCCCTTGAGGACGGCGGCCGTGAGCGCCCCGATGGGCCCGGCGCCGCCGATGATGGCCACGTCTCCGGCCTGTGCCCCGGACCGGACGAAGGCGTGGTGGGCCACGGCGAGTGGCTCGATCAGGGCCGCCTCGTCCAGGTTGACGTGGTCTGCCACCGGATGCACCCAGCGTCGCCGCACCGCGATCTGTTCGGCCAGGCCTCCGCCGTGACCGCCCAGGCCGATGAAGTTCATGTCCGGGGAGAGCTGGTAGTCCTGGTCGTTCTCGTGCTCCTCGCGGATCACGTAGGGCTCGACCACCACCTTCTGGCCGATCTCCAGATCGTCCACGCCCTCGCCCAGCGCGGCCACGGTGCCGGACATCTCGTGGCCGATGGTCAGCGGGGCCGACTCCCCGGAGATGGGGTGCGGATGCCCGGCCGGCGGGATGAAGATCGGACCGTCCAGGTATTCGTGCAGGTCCGTGCCGCAGATGCCGCACCAGGCCACGTCGATGAGCACCTGCCCGGGGCCCGCGGTCGGGTTGTCGATCTCCTCGATGCGGATGTCTTTGGCGTCGTAGTACCGTGCTGCGCGCATGATGCCGGCCTCCTGCTGCGGATGGTGACGGGAGGGCCCGGGACGGGCCCACGGCCCGGATCGGACCTCGTGGTCACTGTAGGCAGGGTGTTCCGGCGCGGACAAGGGAACCAGGGAACCAGGGTCCGTCCGGCGGAGGGACCGGGTGATCAGTCCTCGCCGTGGCGGGCGCCGGCGCGCCACCGGATGCCGGCGTCGATGAAGCCGTCGATCGCGCCGTCGAACACGGAAGAGGGGTTGCCCTCCTCGTGATTGGTGCGCAGGTCCTTGACCATCTGGTACGGATTCAGCACGTAGGAGCGCATCTGATCGCCCCAGGACGCCTTGACGTCTCCGGCCATCTCCTTCTTCTTCGCGTCCTGCTCGGCCTTGCGCACCAGCAGCAGGCGGGACTGCATGACGCGCAGGGCGGCGGCACGGTTCTGGATCTGGGACTTCTCGTTCTGCATCGAGACCACGATCCCGGTGGGGATGTGCGTCATGCGCACGGCGGAGTCGGTGGTGTTCACCGACTGGCCGCCGGGGCCGGAGGAGCGGTAGACGTCGATCTTCAGCTCGCCCTCGGGGATCTCAACCGAGTCGTCCGATTCGATGAGCGGGATGACCTCCACGGCGGCGAAGGAGGTCTGCCGGCGGCCCTGGTTGTCGAAGGGGCTGATGCGCACGAGGCGGTGCGTGCCGGCCTCCACGGACAGCGTGCCGAAGGCGTAGGGGGCCTTGACCTCGAAGGTCGCGGACTTCAGCCCGGCCTCCTCGGCGTAGGCGGTGTCCATGACCTTGGTGGCCCAGCCGCGCTGCTCGGCCCAGCGCAGGTACATGCGCATCAGGATCTCGGCGAAGTCGGCGGCGTCCACGCCACCGGCACCGGCGCGGATGGTGATGACCGCGTCGCGTTCGTCATACTCTCCGGAGAGCAGGGTGACGATCTCCAGGTCGGACATCGTCTTGCGGAGGGCCTCGAGCTCCTTGGCGACGTCCTCGCGGGCAGCGTCGTCGTCCTCCTCGGCCGCGAGCTCCACCAGGACCTCCATGTCATCGATGCGCTGCTCCAGCTTGGCGACGCGCTCGAGCTCGGTCTGCCGGTGGGACAGCTTGGAGGTCACCTTCTGCGCCGCCTCGGGATCGTCCCAGAGGTCCGGGGCGGAGGCCTCCGCCTCCAGCCGGGTGATGTCCGCCTTGATCTGCTCCATGTCCGACACCTGCTCGATGTTGGACAGCGTGGAGCGCAGTTGCGCGATTTCAGCGGTGTAGTCAGTCTCAGCCATGGTGGGGTCCAGCCTACAGCGCGGTGGGGCCGGTGTTGTTCCGGGGCACGACGCCGGCCCGTCCGCCCGTCAGTCGGCGTCCCCCGAGACGTATTCCACCAGCCCCGGATCAGAGGAGGAGAAGACGTCCATCTCCTCTCCACCGTCGCAGGTCATCAGCGCGAGGGTCACGGTCTCCCCCGAGGGTGTGGCCCGGCGGGCGGCCACCGCCCAGGTGCCCCCGGACTCCTCCCAGCGGCGCAGGCGCTGCAGGTCCGGGTGCTCGGTGTTGTCGGGGTTCTCGGTGTTCTCGGTGTTGTCAGCGGGCATGGAGTCTCCTCAGCGCGTCAAGGCGGTACGGGACGAACTGGTGGCCACGATCCGGACGCCGTCCGGCACGATCCAGTTCACGATGGGCGGGCGGGCGGTGGCCGTCAGCACCACGTCGACCGTCTGGCCGCCGTCGCCCACGGAGACGGATTCCACCACGAGCCCATCGAACCGCCCGTGCGCACCGGCCGCGGCCAGGTACCCAGCCACCGCCTCAGCAGCCTCGGCGTCAGCGAGCACCGGGGCGTGCCCGGCGTCCCCGCCCTCCTCGATGGCGATGGTGAAGCTGCCCGCCGCGGCCATAGTGGCCCCATCCGCTGCGGACAGCAGCTTGCGGGCCTCGAGGTTGACCGTGGTCACGGCGAGGATCACGGTGGCCAGCAACAGGCAGACCACCGTCAGCCCCACGACCAGCACCGTGGTCTGACCCTCGTCGCTGGCTACGCTGACGCCTCGGTCCCGCGCCGCCTCGCCCTGACGCGGCATCCGGGCCCTCATCCGAACCTCGGAACGGGTTGCTGGGAGCTGCTGGTGACCGTGGCGACGGCGGCGTCCCAGCCGAGTCCTTGCGGCAACAACGGCACCGGCACCCGGATCGCCACCTCCACCGACACGGAGGAACCGGGCTCCAGGCAGGGGCTGGTGGAGCAGGACAGGGAGGACTGCGCCACGGAGGGATCCAGCCCGTAGTCCCCCAGCGTCAAGGCGACGACCTGGTCGGCACGGCCGGCAGCACTGGAGGCATCGGGGGCTCCAGCCATCGCCTTGGCCGCCTGGTCTGCAGCGGCCACGGACGCATAGGCCGCGGATTGGATCTGGCTGGTCAGCATCAGGAAGTAGATCACCGGTATCAGCAGAAGCGCGGCCAGGAGCACGAACTCCACCGTGGCCGAGCCTTCCTCTCCCCGCCATTCCGTTCGCCGAGCGTCAATCGTGGTGTCGATAGCGGTCCCAGGAGTAGTGCCCGGAGCCGTGTCAGTACCGGTAGGCATGGCCATCGGCCTCCAATCCCACGGGACCGGCCAGGAAGCCGACCATGGGCATCTGCGTGCGCACGGTGATCCTGACGATGGTGGTTCCGTCCCCGCCCGTCGTCTCCGCAGACACATCGGCTTGGCCGCCGCCCGGAATCGACCCGGCGAGCAGTTCTCGGGTCCTGGCCGCGCCGTCGTCGGGCGTCCGGTCCCCGAGCGCTCCGTACCGCGCCCCGGCGCTGGCCGCATCGATCAGCGTGTTGCGGACGTGGATGATGATGCCGAACTGGAGGATCGCGGCGAAGATGATCGAGAGGAGCGCCATCACCATGACGGATTCGGCCACTGCCGATCCACGTTCGCCCTCACGCGCGTTCGGCACGGTCAGTTCTGCGTGACCTGGCTGATCGCCTGGTTGAACAGGTCCGTCAGAGCCGGGCCCGCGATGGCCAGCAGTCCGGCGACGAGCACGGCCGACATCAAAGTGATCATCACCCAGCCGGGCACATCTCCCCGCTCGTCATCACGGGCCTCGCCCAGGAAGGCGGTCAGGGCTGCCAGGGCCCGGTACTTCGGTTCGGTCTTGTCTGTCATGGTCCCCTCCAGGATGGGTTGTCGGTTCGATTGTCGGCTGGGTGATTCTGTTGGGCGGGTGGTGGTTCAGAATCCGAGATTCATGATCGAGATCCCGGGGTACACGGCGAAGATGACGGTCAATGGCAAGATGCCGAAGACCAGGGGCGCCATCATTCCGATCTCCTTGCGGCCGGCGGATTCCAGTAGCTCCCGCTTGGACAGCTCACGGACGTCCTTGGCCTGGGCCCGGAGCACATCGGCCAGCGGCGTACCCCGTTCCAGGGCCACGAGGACCCCCTCGATGAACCGTTCCACCGGCGCCAGCTGGATCCGGCGTGCACACGCTTTCAGGGCCGCATGGATGGAGGATCCGGAGCGCATGTCAGACAGGACTGTGGAGAACTCCCCGGCCAGTTCTCCCCTGGCCGAGGTGGCGACGCGTTCCAGGGCCCCGGCCGCACTGTCCCCGGCGCTGACGGACAGGGCGAACAGCTCCGCCACGGAGGGGAACTCGCTGAGGATCCTCGCGCGACGGCGATTGATCTGGCTGGTCAACAGGTTGTCCCTGAGGAAGAAGGCCACCACGGCCAGAACCCCGACGAGCATGAAGCCGATGACCGGATTCAGGGCACCGTTGACCGCGAGCGCCACGCATCCGGTCACCCCCAATGCCGCTCCCCCGGCCGCGGCGATGAGCTGCTGGGCCCGGTAGTCCTGGACGGAGAGGCCGGATCCCGCGGCATCCAGTTTGCGTTCGAGAGCCTGATGCCCGAGGTTGAGCCGTCCCAACTGCCGTACGCCGGCCGACAGCACCGGTTGCATGATCCTGCCCAGGGCGCCCCACGGGGACACGACCTGTTGCTCGTTCAACAGTGATGAGCCGGGTGCATGGTGCCTCAGTTGGGGTTCGACGCGGCGGGCCAGCGAGGGCTGCCACCCCCAGGGCAGCGCCACCAGCACGAGGGCCAGCCCGGACCCGAGGGCGAGTCCCAAGACCAGGGCGAGGGAGAATGTCGTCATCTACAGCACCCTCTGTTCTTCCGGCAGTGCACCGATCTTCAGCATGAGTTGATAGCAGATGACGGAGACCACGAGGCCGCCGGCCAACACCAGCAGGCCCGTGAAGGTCTGGTAGACGCGTACTGCGTCGGGCTGGGTTCCCAACAGCAGGAGCACGATCCACGGGGCCGCCACGGCCAGGCGAGCCGCATTGACGGTCCAGGACTGACGGGATTCCAGTTCGCTGCGGGTCCGGGCGTCCTCGCGCAGGAACTCGGCGAGGGTGGACAGCAGATTGCCGATGTCCGCGCCGCCGACTTCCCGGGTCAGTCGCAGGGCGGCGATCAGGCGGTCGGCCACCGGATCGGCCATCCTGAACTTGAGGTTGTCCAGGGCATCCATGAATCGCAGTCCCGAACGGTAGTCCCGGGCGAACTCGCGGAAGGCCGGCTGGAGTTCCTCCGGCCCCTTGTCCCCCAGCTGGATGAGAGCCTCGGGCAGCGTCAGGCCGGCACGGATGGCCGAGCGGAGGTGGTCCACGGCATCTGGCCACACATCACGCAGCAGGGTGCGCCGCTTCTTCGCCTGCCAATTCAGCGCGACCCACGGCACCAGCGCCCCGAACAGGCCAAAGCACAACGCGATCGGCAGGGCCCGCGTCACGATGAAGACCAGCAACAATGCCACCATTCCGCAGCCGATCATCGCTGCGACCACACCGGCGGGGCCGACCTGCTCGACGCCGGCACGGGCGAGCAGTTGCCGCAGGTTGCTGTCCCGGCGGATCACCACCGGTTTGTCCCCGCGCGGCCAGAACGACCACCACACCAGGAACAACCCGGCCCCCAGCATCAGACCCAGGAACAGTGCCATCAGCCGACCCCCACCACGGATCGCACGTCGTAGCCCCGGGATTCGAGTTTGCGGTTCTCCAACATGGCCGAGGAGCTGAGGACCAATTGGCCGTCAACGCGGTGGAAGACAGTCGAGGACTCGATGATCCCCTCCTCCACCCGGCTGCCGACGGACAGGATCTCCTCCACGTATCGGCGGCCGTGGCGGTCCCGCGCGCAATGCACCACGAGGTCGAAACAGGACGCCACCGTCGGGACCACGAAGTTCCGGGAGATGTTCTCACCGGCCATCAGGGGCAGCGTGCAGATCTTCGTCAGGGCATCCGATGCACTGTTGGCATGCAACGTGCACATGCCGGGCAGGCCTGAATTCAAAGCGACCAACATGTCCAGGCTCTCGGCTTCGCGGACCTCCCCGACGATCAGCCGGTCCGGGCGCATGCGCAGTGCCTCCTTCACGAGACGGCGCAGGGGAATCTCGCCGTGGCCCTCCAGGTTCGGCTGACGGCACTGCATCTGGACCACATCACGCAAGGGCAGCTTGAGTTCGAAGATCTCCTCGACGGTCACCACGCGTTCCCGGCTGCCGATGGAGGCCGACAGGCAATTGAGCATGGTGGTCTTGCCGGACTGGGTGGCTCCGGACACCAGGATGTTCAATCCGGCGTCCACACTCGCGTCGAGGAAGCGTGCGGCATCCGCGCTCAGGGATCCGGACCTCACCAGGTCCTCGACCCGATGGGCTCGGACCACGAATTTCCTGATATTGACGGACCAATGCCTGCGGGTGATATCCGGGATGACCACGTGCAGGCGTGAACCGTCCGGCAGGGCCGCGTCAACGAACGGGGACGACAGGTCCAGGCGGCGGCCGGAGGACTTCAGCATGCGCTCGACCAGATCCCGGACGTTCTCCTCGGTCAGCGAGATATTGGTTAGCTCGGACACACCGCCCCGGGCGCAGAACACGGCCGTGGGCGAGTTGATCCAGATCTCCTCCACCGTGTCGTCATCCAGTAGGGGCTGGAGCGCGCCGAAACCGGCCACGGAGTCGAAGACGGTCTTCTCCGCATCGTCGCGGTCAGGCAGCAGCGGCAGTGAACCGATCAAGGAGCGCGCGTCATAGTCCGCCGTGGCAGCTTGCACCAGACGGCGCATCTCCTCTGGCTCGCGCTGCGGGTCCATGCCCCGTCGGCGGATCAGCTCGCGGACCTCATCCTCGAGAATGCGGATGGCTTCCATGGTTTCCCCTCCATGACGACCCGATCGGGCCTCAACCTGGGACTGAGCGTACAGAATTCTGGACGCGCAACCCACTGCATCCCCAGTGAACTGTGGATATCCATGTTTCGGGCGTGTTATCCACACTCTCGCTGAACCCGCTCCCCAGACCACCTGCCTTCACGGCATTCTGGCGTGAGGAACATCAGCAGTGCGGGAGGTCAACCTGAAGTGTGGTTGAGAATACTGGGCCTGCCGGCCAAGGAAGGCCAATGGTGGAAGGTGGTCAATGGCCCGCCAATCGCCGGGCCTGATTCCGCCAGCGTGGTCGACGGTCTATTGCGCGACCGATTCCCCGGATACCGCTTCTCGGGCGTCGATGGAGACGCCGTCCGGCCTGGTCGGCGTGCTGACGGGCGGCTGCCCACTCGGGACCACTTGACCGTGGTCGCCCGCCCGCGAGAGAGCACGAATACCCGGGGTCCTGGGCCGGATGTCACGGTGGTGGCCGAAGACGGTCCCGACGCCGGCCGACTGGCCCCGCTGCCTCGTTCCGGACTCACCGTGGGGCGGAATCATGCCGAATGGCTCGTCACCGATCCCTATCTGTCCGCCCCGCATTTCCGGCTGGAGGTCGACGCGGAAGGTGTTCTCGTCACCGGAGCGGATACGGATCAACGTCCTGCACACCTGATCTGGACCGGGGACCGGCCCTACACGGCAGGCAGCTCGACCTTCCGACTGGTCCGCGGCCGGCCGGACCCCCTGTCACCCATCCGACCGATACCGGACCCGGTCGTGGACCCAGGGCCGGAACCAGCTCGACCGAATGCGGCACTCCAGGCCATCATGGCTGCCGGGCCCCTGGTCATCGGAGTGGTCATGGCCGTGGTCACCGGCCTGTGGTATTTCCTGTTGTTCAGTCTCGTCTCGGTGGCCGTCGTGGCCGTCATGTGGTTCCAGCACCGAGCGGCGTCTCGGCGCCACGGCCGGCGGATCCGGGACGATGCCGAGCGGATCACCGCGCGGCTCGATGATCTGGCGCCCACCCCCGGGCGCCTCGCTCTGGCCTCGCGGGCCGACTCCGTGGATCGCTTCGGCATGGACGGTGCTCCAACGGACGGTCCGGTCATCCGCTGGGGCAGCGGGACCGCCCGCCTCCGGGTGGAATCCGCGAAAGAGGGCGACCAATGGTCCCGCTGGTCCACAGTGGACCTGCCCGTCAGTTCGGTGTTGCTCCCCGGCCGGACGACGGTCGTCACGGGGCAGCCCTCCACCTTGCAGGCCATGGGACAGTGGCTGCGCGTGCAGTTGTGCCGTGATGCGATCGCCTCAGGCCGAGGCGTGGTGATGCGGACGGCTCGGGGTGACACCCCGTGGGGTGGTGCGTCGCAGGCCTCAGCCGGCACCATCGTCTGCTGGCCCGGGGCATCTGCCCGGGACCTTCCTACCGGATGGCACCGTGTGCTGCTCTGTGATGCAGGTCGTGGACAACAACCCGAGGCCATGGCCGGCGGCACGCCAGGCCAGGACGACCGGGTGGAGGCGGACCACGGAGTTGCATCGCTCGCAGGCCTGGATTTCACGGCTCTGCGGTGGCACGGCATGACCGCCCGGACCGCAACCTGGTTGCTGGACGAGATGGGCGCGGCACACCGACCGGAGGCGGACCGGGACCCGATCCGCTTGGTCCTGCCTCAGTCCCTGATGGAACAACCGGGCGTCGAGTCCCTCCGGGCCGAGCTGTCGCCTGGCGAAGACCCCGTGACCATCGACCTCGTCGCCCACGGGCCACACCTGCTCGTCGCCGGCACCACCGGCTCGGGCAAATCGGAGCTGCTGCTCACCTTGTTGACGGGCCTCGCCGCCGACCATCCGCCCACCGAGGTGTCCTTCGTCCTGATGGACTTCAAGGGCGGATCGTCCTTTGCGGTCCTTGCCGGGCTACCCCACACCATGTCGGTGGAGACCAATCTCGTGGAAGCCGAGTCGCTGCGCACCTTCGATGCCCTCTCGGCCGAGCTACGCCGCCGGGAAGAGCTGTTCCTGGCCGCCGGTGCAGCAGACTTCCGTGCCTACCGGCATGCCCACCCGAACGCGGATCTGCCACGTCTGGTGGTGGCCATCGATGAGCTCCGTATCCTCGTCGACGATCATCCGCGGGCCGCCGCACTGCTGGCCCGGCTGGCCGCCACAGGACGATCACTCGGATTCCACCTCATCCTGGCCACCCAGCGGGCACAAGGCGCCGTCAGCCCCGATGTCCGGTCCAATCTGGGCACCGTGATCTGCCTGCGCACGGCCACCGAGCAGGAATCGTGGGACCTGTTGGGCACTGCCGACGCGGTGACGATCGCCGCCGATTCCCCGGGACGTGCCTATCTGAGGCACGGCGGCGGACCGCCAAGGCTCTTCCAGGCAGGTCAGTTCTCGGTGGCGACCGGCCCTCCGGGCCTGGTCCGGTGGACTGACGGTGAGCCTGATGCCGATCCGGCACCCTGGCGGGACCTGACGGTACGGATCGGCGCGGAAGCCGCCTCCCGCGCCCTGCCGGTTCCCGCCAAGGCTGTCATGCCCGCACTCCCAGAACAGTGGACCCCGACGCCGGAGGACCGGTCGGTGCTGCCGGAGGCCGCCATCGTGGGCCTGGCCGATCTTCACCACGAGAGGGCGCAGCGCGCCGTGCGCTGGTTGCCGGGGCGGGACGGTCCGGTGGCCTGGATCGGCACCACGACCGGAGGCGTTGACGCGGCAGCGCGGTCCGTTCTCGACCATCTCGCGCGTCTGGACCCCGCGACCCCGACCTTCGTGCTGGACGGCAACGGCCTGTCGGATTCGCTCAGGGCGCCGGATTCCTGGAGCGTGCTCGCAGCAGACCGGGCCACCCCGCAGGACCTGGCGGACCTCCTGGAGCGGGTCAGGGGCCACCTGGCAGAGCGTCACCGCGTCCATTTCGTGGTGACCTCGTGGGGGCGTTGGTCGGCGCAACGCGTCGGAACGGGCTACGAGACGGTGGAGGAGCATCTGGCCACCCTCCTGCGGGACCATGGTCCTGAGGTGCTGGCCGCCGCGCTGTTCGGAGCCAGAGAACTGGCCGGTGGTCGCATCCTGGGCCTGGTTCCCACGCGTTTCTACCTTCCGGCCGGCTCCACCCCGGAGCACCGGATGGTGTGGCCGACGTTGCAGCGGGTGAAGGAGGTTCCGGGGAGGGCGGTCATGATCTCGCCGGACCACCCGGCTCCCGGCGTCGCCGTTCAGCTGACGGCGAGTGCCCCCGACGTAGTCACCGAGCCGTTTTCCTCGGGAACACCACGGCGATGAGCCAGATGGCGATCGCCATGAATGCGAGGCACCAGGCCACGGCGATCCAGGGATCGGCCCCTGGATCCCTGCCGTTCATCAGGGCGCGGGCGGCATCGATGACGGGGGTCATCGGCTGGTGCTCGGCGAAGGGCTGCAGCCACCCTGGCATGGTGTCCACGGGCGCGAACCCACTGGAGACATACGGCAGGAACAACAGGATGAAGCCGTAGCCGTTGGCGGACTCCGGCGAGCCGGCCACGAGGCCCAGCAGGGCGAAGATCACCGTGGTGGCCAGGATCCACAACAGGATCAGCCCCACGGCGGCCAGCAGTTGCCCCACCGTGGCCTCGGTGCGGAACCCGACCGCGAAGCCGACCAGGAAGACCACGGCGGTGGCGATCAGGTTGCGGGTCATGGAGGACACCGTGTGGCCCAGCAGGACGGTCACCGAGGGGAACGGCATGGTCCGCAACCGGTTCATGAACCCCGTGGTCACGTCCTGGCTGACCACCACGGCAGTGAAGGAGGCACCGAAGCCGGCCGCCGTGAGGACCACCGCCGGCATGACATAGGCCAGGTAGGCCTCTCGCCCTCCCCCGCCGCCCACATCGATGGCCCCGCCCATGATGAACGTGAAGATCAACATGAGGAGCACCGGCAGGAGGATCGCCATGAGCATTGACTCGCCGTCCCGGAAGGACTTCTTCAGGCTGCGGACCGAGAACACCCTCAGAGACGTGAGGAATCCGGTGCCGGCGGTCACGGGAGCGGCAGGACCGGTGGCGGGAGGGGTCGCGGTGGCGGTCATGATCGGGCTCCTTCGGTGGGCTGGCCTGTGAGCTGGAGGAAGACCTCGTCCATGCTGGGCTTGCGGACGGTCACGGCCAGGTCGGGATGCTGGGCCGCCAGTTCCGCCAGGGTGCGGGACACGTCTGCGGCCGACCCGTCTGTGGCATGCTCGGCCCGCAGATGACCGGCGCCGTCGTGCAGCTGGATGGTGGCCCCGCCCACGAGCTCCTTGAGCTCATCGGCCGTTCCCTCGGCGACGATCCGGCCGTCGTCGAGCACCAGGATCTGCTCGGCGAGGGCCTCGGCCTCGTCCAGGTACTGGGTCGTCAGGAACACCGAGGTGCCTCGGTCCGCCAGGCGGTGGATCTCGTCCCACAGGGCTTGGCGGCTGCGGGTGTCCAGGCCCGTGGTGGGTTCGTCCAGGAAGATCAGTTCCGGCTCGGCGATCAGACTGACGGCGATGTCCAGTTTGCGGCGCATGCCCCCCGAATAGGTGGAGACCTTGGCGGACTTCGAGGCGGTCAGCCCGAACTGCTCCAGCAGCAACCCGCCGCGGCGTCGCGCTGCTGAACGGGACAGACCGAAGAGCTGGCCCATCATGTCCAGGTTCTCCATGCCGCTGAGGGCCTCGTCGACAGCCGCGTACTGGCCAGTGAGGGCGATCTTGCGCCGCAGTTGCGCTCGATCGGCCTGGACATCCAGGCCCAGCACCCGGGCTCGACCGGCATCCGGGCGGATCAGCGTGGACAGGATGTTGATCAGGGTCGTCTTGCCGGCGCCGTTCGGTCCGAGCAGGGCATGGATGCCGGGGGGCAGGCTCACCCGCAGGTCCCGGAGGACTTGGCGGTCGCCGAACGACTGGGTCAGGCCGTCAACGTCGACCAATTGAGTTGTGTATGGCATACACTGAGTATGCCATACACAGTCACGCGTCACCAGTGCGCCGGTCTCCCACGGTGAATGAGAAGATGCTCAGATGGGAAACGAGACCACGGAGGGCGGGCTGCCCCGCGCCGTCGCCGCAGCCTGGGGCCTCCTGGAGACCCCGCAACGTGGACCAGCCCGTGGCCTGGACCATCGTCGGATCGCCGAGGCCGCCGTGGGGATCGCCGACGAGGAGGGCCTCACGGCCGTCACGATGGCCTCCGTGGCGCGGTCACTCGGATTCACCACGATGTCCCTCTACCGGTATGTCAGCAGCAAGGACGAGCTGTTGCGCCTCATGCAGAATGCCGCCGTCGAGGTCCCGGTGGAGACCCGGCTGCCGGACACGTGGCCGGAGGGCATCAAGACATGGGCGGATCTGGTGCGCCTGTCCTACCGATCGCATCCCTGGCTCATGGATCTCCCTCGCGACCAGGCCGCCGTGCTGATGCCGAACACCATGCGCGCCGCCGAACTGGGCCTGGCCACACTGGCCGGATTGGACCTGGACGACGGAGAGAAACTGGGGGTGATCCTGCTGATCTCGCAGCATGTGATGTCCATGGTGGAACTGGAACGCTCCCTCGCCGTGGAAGGCGGACTCTCCCTCACCGCCGAGGGACTGGAACGCCTCTCCACCGTCATCACGCCCGAGGACTTTCCCCACTTGGCCGCCATGGTCTCGACCGGCGGCTTCATGGGTGACCCCATCGATGGCACCGACGGCGTCAGCGGACCTGACGCTGCCGAGCACGCCGCCACCGAGCCGGCCGACCCGGCCGACGTCGAGGCCGAATACTCCATGGGCCTCGACCTCATCACGGCCGGCGTGGACGCCCTGTTCGCCCGTCGGGGCACCACCGCGGCCGCCAGTGGTACCGCGCGCGCCGCCGCTGACGAATAATCCTCACCATGACTGAGATCCTGCTGTTCCACCACGCCCTGGGAGTGACCGACGGCGTCCGCTGGCTGGCCGGTCGACTCGCCGAGGCCGGGCCTACGGTGCACACCCCGGACCTCTTCGCCGGCCGCACCTTCGGCACGATCGAGGAAGGGGTGGCCCACGCCGAGCAGGACGTGGGCGTGGACGGCATCCTGCAGCGGGCGGACGAGGCGGCCGCCGCCCACCCGGGGGCCACGGTTTTCCTCGGCATCTCCCTGGGCGCCATGCCGGCCTACCGGCTCGCCCAGACGCGGCCGTCAGCCCGCGCCTGCATCGCCGTCTCCGCGGCGCTGCCGGTGGACCATTTCGCACCCCGCTGGCCGGACGGCGTCGGGCTGGACCTGCACCTGAAGAGCAGCGACCCCTGGGGCGAAGAGGACCGACCGGTGGCCTGGCGACTGGCCGGGAACGTCGCCGAGCTCTACGAGTACCCGGGCGACCAGCACCTGTTCACCGAGCACGGACACCCGGACTTCGACCCCGCCGCCACCGAGCTGGTCCTGGCCCGGACGCTCGCCACGCTGGAGCGCGTCTCGGGCTGAGTCACCGGGTCGAACCGGAAGCCGGCTCGCACCAGGAAGCAGATCAGCGCCGCGCGCGGCGCCGCCGCACGAGAAAACGTGCCGCCACGGCCAGGCCCACCATGGCCAGGGCGATCAGTCCGGCGAACAGGTACCCGGCCTCGGGCGAGATGCCGTCGATGAAGGCACCGGAGACCGGGGCGCCCAGCGCCGCGCCGGCAGTCATGGCCGAACCGTAGTAGCCCAGCGCCTCACCGCGCCGCTCCTCGGTCACCACGGTGGACATCAGGGCGGAGGCGGCCGCGAGGGTCGGAGCCGTGAACAGTCCCGAGATGAGGGAGACCACGGCGAGCGCCCACATGCCGTCCACGAGCGCCATCGGCAGCGTGCCGAGGGCGAAGAGTGCGAGCAGCAGCAACGGGGAGATCCGCCGGCCCATGGCCCCATAGAGGATGCCACCGACTGCCGAGGCCCCGCACCAGAACGCGATCACGACGCCGGCCTGGGCGGCCTGGCCGGAGCGTTCCAGTTCCGCGACGATCGCCACCTCGGTGCCGGACATCAGCATCCCGGAGCCCAGGGACACGGCCAGCACCGCGAGCGCGGTGCCGCTGAGCCAGCCGAAGGAGGCGCGCAGCCGGGCCAGCGGCCCGCGCCGAGCCGCGGCCTGCGAGTCCGCGCGGGAACCCGAACCGGAACCCGGGTGCGGACGGGAATCTGGGTGCGGGCCGGCGTCGTGCTGGGGTGTGGAGCGGATCACCGGCAGGGCGCCCGTGGCCAGCTCGGTGGCGGTGAGGTCCAGGTGCGCCGGGGCCCCCTGCACGGAGCCGTCCACTGCCCGCCGCAGGTCTTCCTCGGCGGAGTATTCACGCTCGGTACCGGGCCGGGCCAGGAAGGTCCCGAGCTGGGAGGAGCGCGTGGGCGGGTTGAACCACATCAGGTACAGTCCGGCGGCCACGGCGGACCAGCCGATGATCCCCAGCCCCCAGGCACTCGACCAGCTGGTGGCGACCACGGCACCCAGGGCGGGGCCGACCATGAAGATGGTCTCGGTGATGATCGAGTCCAGGGCGAACGCGGTCTCGCGCCGCGCACCGTGGGTGAGCACGCCGATGGACTGACGCACCACGGAGAAGACGGGCAGGGCGAACAGCCCACCGAGGAAGGCACCGAACAGCAGCCAGGGGAACGGCAGGAAGGGCACGGCCGTCCACACCGCCCCCAGCGTGACCACGGAGGGCACCAGGGCCCGGCGCAGTCCGAGCCGGTCCACCAGCCGGCCGCGCCACGGCGAGCCCACGGCCATGCCCAGCGTCATGGCCGCCACGGCCAGGCCGGCCGCCCCGTAGCCCAGGTCCATCGTTACGGCCACGTGCAGGGTCAGGATGATGCCCGTGGCCGCATTGGGGAACCGCGCGATGAAGCCCACGCCCAGGACACGGCGGATGCGCACGTCCCGCAGCAGGTGCCCGTAGGCGGCGAAGTTCACGGAATCAGGTTACCCGGGCGTAGCCGAGGGGGCACGGCTCAGTTGTTGTTGCTGGCCTTGTCCCGGATCAGGTCCAAGGCGATCACACTGCCGATGACGGCGTAGCGCACCACCTCCGGCATGCCGGGATCCAGTTCCACCGCATAGCGGCTGCGGCCCAACATGGCCCTGCCGAACCCGGCCCACTTCCGGTCCACGCTGGCCACCGGCGCCTGCCCCGCCATCAGCCGGAAGGAGAACCCGGACAGCGAACCGTCCAGCTGCAGGTCCGTGCCGTCCACCACGGAGATCGCCACGGACGTGCGGAAGAAGGAGATCCGCTGGACGATCTCGGCGATGGGCTCCCCCAGGAGGCCGGTGACCCGGTACCGATCCCGGCCGAAGGTCATGGGATCCTCCACGCGGAACAGCGGGGTGCCGTCCAGGTCCTGGATCTCGAACTGGCGGTTGCCGCGGAACATCCGTGAGGCCGCCGAGCCGCGCGTGTGACCGTGGGCGACCACGCTTCCCTCGCCATTCTCGATCGCGAAGTCGTTGGACATGAAGCCGGTGACCTGCTGCATCACCAACAGGTTCTGGTCGCTCAAGCTGCTCGTGGGGCTCATGCGCCCAGTCTCCCCTCCTCCGCCGCACGGTCCAACCGGACGCGCGGTGTGGACCAGCGAAGACAGGAGAACAAAGCAGGGAGCAGAGCAGGGAATAGTCCGCGGCGTCCCACCGTTGGACCAGATGATTCAAATTTGGAATACTCAGCACGAGGCCCACCGGCGGCCATCCTGGAAGCCAGCAAGGAGCAACCATGCAGTTCGGCATCTTCACCATCGGCGACATCACCACGGACCCCACCAACGGCACCACCCCCACCGAGAACCAGCGGATCAAGGACACGGTGAAGATCGCGAAGCACGCCGAGCAGGCCGGATTCGAGGTCTTCGCCACCGGCCAGCACCACAATCCGCCGTTCGTGGCCCCGGGCAACCCGCCCACCCTGTTGGCGTTCCTGGCGGCTCAGACCGAGAAGCTCATCCTCTCCACCGCCACCACCCTGATCACTACCATGGATCCGGTGCGCCTGGCCGAGGACTACTCCTACCTGCAGCACCTGGCCGAGGGCCGCGTGGACCTGACCATGGGCCGCGGCAACACCGGTCCGGTCTACCCCTGGTTCGGCAAGGACATCCGCCAGGGCATCCCGCTGGCCGTGGAGAACTACCACCTGCTCTACCGCCTGTGGCACGAGGAGAACATCGACTGGCAGGGCCGCTTCCGCACCCCGCTGCAGGACTTCACGCTGACCCCGCAGCCGCTGGACGGCGTCGCGCCGTTCGTGTGGCACGGCTCAATCCGTTCCGCGGAGATCGCCGAGCAGGCCGCCTACTACGGTGACGGGTTCTTCCACAACAACATCTTCTGGAACAAGGAGCACATCATCCAGATGGTGCAGCTCTACCGCCAGCGCTACGAGTACTACGGTCACGGCCAGGCCCACCAGGCCTACGTGGGCCTGGGCGGCCAGGCCTTCATGGCCAAGAACTCGCAGGACGCCGTGAAGCAGTTCCGCCCGTACTTCGACAATGCCCCCGTGTACGGCCACGGCCCGTCCCTGGAGCAGTTCACGAAGATGACCCCGCTGACCGTGGGCTCCCCTCAGCAGGTCATCGAGCGCACGCTGGAGTTCCGCGACTGGGTGGGCGACTACCAGCGCCAGATGTTCCTCATGGACCACGCCGGCCTGCCGACCGACGTGGTGCTGGAGCAGCTCGACCTCCTGGGCGAGGAGGTCCTGCCGGTCCTGCGCAAGGAATTCGCAGCGCTGAAGCCGGCCGACGTCCCCGAGGCCCCGAGCCACGAGTTCCTCGTGGAGCGGGCGCGGCGCGGCGAGGCCCCTGTCCCCGGTGGCAAGGAGGGCTCACAGGCCTGGAGGGATGCGCAGGAACGGGCCGCCCAGGCCGCTGCGTCCACCGTTGACGCCGCCCCGAGCACCAGCACCAGCACGAAGGAGAACTGAGCCATGGAAGACGCCCCGGACTTCGGCTCCCCCGCCGCCACGGATCCGTTCACGCCGCAGGCCCGCCACCTCGTGGTGGTCTCCGGCGGACTGGGCGATCCGTCCTCCTCGCTGATGCTGGCGAACCGGATGGCCACGGCCGCGGCGGATCACCTCTCCGCCGAGGGGATCGTCCCCGAGATCCATGTGGTGGAGCTGCGACTGCTGGCCACGGAGATCGCCGAGGCCACGGTCAATCCGTCCCGGTCGGCAGCCCTGCAGGCAGCGTTGGACCAGGTGGAGCAGGCCGACGGCATCGTCACCGTGTCCCCCACCTTCAAGGCCAGCTACTCGGGCCTGTTCAAGTCCTTCTGGGACCTGGTGGACAACGACGCCCTGCGTGGCGTCCCCGTGCTGCTCGGCGCCACCGGAGGCACGCCCCGCCACTCACTGATGATCGATACCGCGCTGCGGCCGCTGTTCAGCTACCTGCGCTCCAAGGTCCTGTCCTCCTCGGTGTTCGCCGCCTCGGACGACTGGGGCGAGGTCACCGGCGGCCAGGAGTCGGCCCGGACCACTCCGCTGCAGCACCGCATCGACGCCGCCGGCGAGGATCTGGCCTCCGTGGTGGGACGGCTGCCGGCCCGCCCATGCCGGGCCACCGGCGAGGTGAAGCCCGTGGAGGTGATCCCCTTTGACCAGCTCCTCCGCGGAAACTGACGCCTGGTCCCGGACCTCCGCCCCGGTCGCCCACGAGTCCGGTGTGCAACGCCAGTCCTGGCGTGCCTACTTCGAGGCCACGGCCCTGTTGCAGGACCGCCTTGACCGGACGCTGAAGGATTCAGCCGGGCTGCACCTGGCCGACTACAACCTGCTGTTGCTGCTCTCCGAGGCGCCGGAGGGACGGCTGCGCATGGGTGAGCTGGCACGGCTGATGGTCTTCTCCCCCTCCCGCGTGACCTACCAGGTCAAGACCCTGGAACAACGCGGCCTGGTGGAGCGGTGCGCCGCGGCCACGGACCGGCGCGGGGCGGAGGCCGTGATCACCGACGCCGGCCGGCACCACTTCCGCAAGGCCGCGGCCGTGCACTCGCGCCAGGTGCAGGACCTGTTCCTGGACCGGCTCGAGGACGGCGAGGCCGAGACATTGCTCCGGGTGTTCTCCCGGCTGGGAAGGACCCTGGAAGGCGGGGAGACCGCGACCCTCAGCGACTGACGGTGATCTCCACCGAGTCCGCCTTCTCCGCCAGGGAGGGCACCTCGCCGAGCACCTGCTGCAGGGTCGCGGCCATCAGCCGCAGCCCGGCCTCGTCCTGGGCCGCACTCAGTGCCGGCTCCGGGTAGGCCACCAGCCGCAGCTCGGGTCCGGAACCGCCGCCGGGCAGCACCGCGCCGGAGGCGGTACGGGAGGCCACTCCGGAGCCCGGCGCCAGGCCGATGCGCTCCAGGCCGGGCACCAGGCCCACCACGGACGCCAGCTCACCGGCCAGGGCCTCATCCGCGTATGACGGCGTCCAGTCCTGCTGCTGGGCCAGCGCCCACACGGCCGGCCGCCGCACCACGAAGGTGCGCTCGGCCGCCGGATCCACCACGACCAGCTCGGCTCCCTCGTCCACCGCGGACAGGCATGCGCGCGGCATCCAGGTGGCCACGGGCCGGGCCTGCGGATGCCACGCCGTCAGAGCCGGGACGTTCGTGAAGACGGGCAGGGCCGTCCGGCCGTCCGGGGCCTTGAGCGTCACGATCGCGACGTCGGCCTCCTTGTCGCCGCCGTGCTCGTCATGTTCCGCGACGGTCGGCACCACGGCGGCGAACACGCGCATGCGGGACAGCACGTCCACCACGGCGGGCTCCCCTGCCTCGCCGGCCGCCAACCGGTCCAGCACCGGGCCCCAGGCGGGGTCCGCGGTGCCGTCGTCCGTGTCGAACGCGTGCAGCGGGTTGGCCGAGCCGTCGATCCCCTCTCCGGAGAGGTCCCGGCCCTCCCAGGCGAGGCCGGCCGAGTCGGCGGGGCGGCCGGCGTCGTCCCGCTGCTGGCGCTCCAGGTTGCGCTGGATGGCAGCCTGGATGTGCCCGGGGAGGTGCCGGCCGGAATCGTTACCGGTCACGGGGCGGGGTGCTCCGCCACCGCCGCATCGAGGGTGGCGCCGGAGGCGACTGCGAGCGCCTGCTCGAGCGTGAACCGGCCGGCGTAGAGGGCCTTGCCCATGATGGCGCCTTCGACGCCGGCGGCAGCAGCAGATCCGGCCACGCCCACCATCGCGTAGAGCGCGGCGATGTCCTCGAGCGAGGAGATGCCGCCGGAGGCCACCACGGGCTTGGCGGTCTTCTCGGCGACCTGTGCCAGCAGTTCGGTGTTCGGACCCTTCAGGGTGCCGTCCTTGGTGACATCGGTGACCACGTAGCGGGCGCAGCCGGCCTCCTCGAGGCGGGCCAGCACCTCCCAGAGGTCCCCGCCCTCCTTCGTCCAGCCGCGGGCGGCCAGCGTGGTGCCACGCACGTCCAGGCCGACGGCGATCTGGTCACCGAAGCGCTCGATGACCCGTGCTGTCCACTCGGGATCCTCCAGGGCGGCCGTGCCGAGGTTGACGCGGGTGGCGCCCATCTCCAGGGCGTTCTCCAGCGAGGCGTCGTCCCGGATGCCGCCGGAGAGCTCGATCTTCACGCCCAGCTCCGTGACCACGCGGGACATGACCTCGCGGTTGTCCCCGCGGCCGAACGCGGCGTCCAGGTCCACCAGGTGGATCCACTCGGCACCGGCCTGCTGGAAGGCCAGGGCGGCCTCCAGGGGCTCTCCGTACCCGGTGGCGGTGCCGGCCTCGCCCTGGACGAGCCTCACGGCCTGGCCGTCCTGGACGTCCACGGCGGGCAGCAGTTCAAGCTTCTTCTCGGTCAACGTGGGTCCTCTCGGGAATGCGGGAATAGAGACATCTGCAGTAAAGACAACAGGGTCAGGGGTGATTCGGGTGAAACGGTTGATTCGGTGCGGGCCGGCTGCCTACGGGAGCAGCAGGAATCCGGCCACGATCGCCATCACGGCGCAGACGACGAAGCCGATCTGCAGCCACACCGGGAACTCCTGCTTGCGCAGGGAGTAGGCCCCGCCGAGCAACAGGCCGCCCAGGGCGATGAGCAACGTGGTCCAGTACGGCATCAGAGGGTTCCGAGCCAGTTGGTGAGCAGCTGCATGCCGGCGTCCCCGGACTTCTCCGGGTGGAACTGCGTGGCGGACAGCGGGCCGTTCTCCACGGCGGCGATGAAGTCCGCCCCGTGGTTCGACCAGGTCACCTGCGGCGGGTTCATCGCCTGGTGGGTCTGGTCGAAGGTCCAGTCCAGTACCCCGTAGGAGTGCACGAAGTAGAAGCGCTCGTCCTCGATGCCCCGGAACAGGTCCGAGCCGGCGGGCGGTCGCACGGTGTTCCAGCCCATGTGCGGCACGATCGGGGCCGGCAGCGCTTCCACCACGCCGGGCCACTCGGCCATTCCTTCGGTGCGTACGCCGTGCTCCACGCCGGCGTCGAACAGGATCTGGTGGCCCACGCAGATGCCGAGCACGGGCCGGCCGCCGGCCACGCGGCGGCCGATCCACCGGGTGGCACCGGTGGCCTGGAGGGCCTCCATGACGGACTGGAATGCGCCCACTCCGGGGACCACGAGACCGTCCGCGTTCATCACGGTGTCCGCGTCCGCCGTCAATTCGGCGTCCGCCCCGGCCCGCTGGAGGGCGCGCACGGCGGAGTGGGTGTTGCCGGAGCCGTAGTCGAGGACGGCGACGGTCGGTCGAGTTCCGGTCATAGCGCTCCCTTCGTGGACGGCACCCCGGTCACCCGCGGGTCGTCCTCCACCGCGGCGCGCAGGGCCCGGGCGAACGCCTTGAACTGGGCCTCCACGATGTGGTGGGGGTCCCGGCCGCGGACGACGTCCATGTGCAGGCAGATCGACGCGTGGTACGTGATGGCCTCGAAGACGTGGCGGGTCATGGAGCCGGTGAAGTGACCGCCGATCAGGTGGTACTGCTGGCCTTCCGGCTCGCCCTCGTGCACCAGGTAGGGGCGCCCGGAGACGTCGACGACGGCGCGCGCCAGCGCCTCGTCCAGCGGCACCGAGGCCTCGCCGAAGCGGCGGATGCCCGACTTGTCCCCCAGCGCGGTCTTGAGGACCTCGCCGAGGGAGATCGCCACGTCCTCGACGGTGTGGTGCACGTCGATGTGGATGTCCCCCGTGGCCCGCACCGTCAGGTCGATCTGGGAGTGCTTGGCCAGGGCCGTCAGCATGTGGTCGTAGAACGGCACGGAGGTGGAGATCTCCGAGGTGCCGGTTCCGTCCAGGTCCATCTCGACGTAGACGTCGGACTCGGAAGTGGTCCGCTGGATCCGGGCCTTGCGTCCGGATATCAGCTCTGCGCCCATGGCGGCTCAGCTCCTTGCTGTGGTGGATGCTCTCTCATGACCACGACGGACCGTCACGGTGAGGCTATTCGGTGGTCCAGTCTATCGGGACAGCACATCGCCCAGCGCATCAAGGAAGGCCGTGGTCTCGGCCTCGGTACCGGCGGTGACGCGCAGGTGGTGGGCGATCCCGACGTCGCGCACCAGCACGCCTCGGTCCAGCAGACCCTGCCACACGGCATGGGCATCCCCGAGTCCGCCGAAGAACACGAAGTTCGAGTCGGAGACCGCCGGCTGCAGCCCGAGCCCATGTAGGCTCTCGACGATCCGATCCCGCTGGCGCTTGATGTCCTCGACGTTCTCCAGCAGCACGTCGTAGTGCTGCAGCGCGGCGTTGGCCGTCGCCTGGGACACCGCGGAGAGGTGGTAGGGAAGCCGCACGAGGCGCAGGGCGTCGGTGACCTCGGGCGCGGCGGCCAGGTAGCCGAGCCGAGCACCGGCCAGGGCGAAGGCCTTGGACATGGTGCGGGTCACCACGAGCCGGGGCCGGCCGGGCAACAGGGACAACGCGGAGTCGGTGCCGGCGAGGGCGAACTCGGCGTATGCCTCGTCCACGATGACCATGCCCTGATACGCCTCGGTGGCCTGGTAGACCGCCTCGACCACGTCCAGGCCGAGGGCCGTTCCGGTGGGATTGTTCGGGGAACACAGCAACACCAGGTTAGGACGGTGCTCCGCGACCTGCGCAGCGGCCGACTCGGCGGTGAGGGAGAAGTCCTCGCCTCGCACGCCGGCCAGGTAGCCAGTGTCCGTTCCGGCCGCTAGCAGCGGGTACATCGAGTAGGTGGGCGGGAAGCCCATCACGGTACGCCCGGGGCCGCCGAAGGCCTGCAGCAGCTGCTGCAGGATCTCGTTGGAGCCGTTGGCGGCCCACAGCTGCGTCTCGGACAGCCCGTGGCCCAGGTACTCGGCCAGCCTCTTGCGCAGCTCAGTGAACTCGCGGTCCGGGTAGCGGTTGAGACTCACCGCCGACTCCGCCACCGAAGCGGCGATGGCCTGCACCACCTCGTCCGGCACCGGATGCGTGTTCTCGTTGGTGTTCAACGTGACGGGCACGTCCAGCTGCGGGGCGCCGTAGGGGCTCAGGCCCCGCAGGTTATCACGCAGCGGCAGGGCGGCTAGGGCCTCCGGGGTGGACTGGGAATCCGTAGTACTCACCGAGCCAGTCTAGTTCGGCCTCTCTCCGACCTGGGCACGGTCTCGCCGGTTTACGGCCAGGGGCCAGACAGCCGGTTCGATTCGAGGCCGTATTCCTTGATGCGGACGAACATCTGCGCGTGGTCGTCGTGCATGATGCACATGCCCGGGACCCCCGAGTAGCTGCCGTTCTCCGGAATGGTCCACGTTCCGGTGATGTACTCGTTCTCCCGCCCCGGCGCATTCGAGCTCGCGCCGCCGATCGCCACGCAGGTGATGTCCACCGGGCCGGGGTCCAGGCCGACAATGTCCATGTGGGTGTAGTGGCAGTTCTCGAACTCCTTGCCCTCGCCGCAGTTGCTCTTCACCCCGTCTCCGGACGGGCCGACGCTGATGGAGATGCCCGGGTCCGGGATGGCCAGTGACCGCTCCTTCTTCTGCACGGTCTCACATTCGCTGGTGCCGGTGACGCACACCGTCAGAACCAGGGTGAAGTCCCGGGGTGAGCGGAAACGGTCCGTGGTGTACTCGCCGTCATTGGACACGGTCTGGTTGTTGACCTTGGCGGTCATCGTCACCGGGCGCCCGTTCCCGACGGTGTTCTTGTCGGTGCTCGGGTTCCAGCTGAACTGCACGTTCCCCTGGTGTGGGGTGGCCGATATCGAAGGCGGTTTGGCGGGACCGTAGGCGGTGGCGGTGGCGACCTTCTGGGACGTCCCTGCACCCGCGGCATTGGTAGCGCGCACCGTGAGCTGGTAGCTCTTTCCGTTGGCGGGGACCGTGATGGTGTCCGAGGTCGAGGACCCCAGATTGGACCAGCCGCCGCCGAGGTTGTACTGGTAGGTCACCGGCGAGCCGTTGCTGGCCACCCCGGAGAACGAGAGGTCCAGCTGCCGGTCCGATCCGGTGGCCTTCGTGGTGAGTCCGGTGACCGCTCCCGGCCGCCCGTAGGGCGTCACGGTCGCGGAACGGCTCGACGACGGCGAGGTGCCTTCCGCATTCTCGGCCACCACGCTGAACGCGTAGGCGGTGGACGGGTCCAGTCCTGACCAGTTCATCGACGTGGCCCCCGGAGCCACGTCGCGGGACTGACTCGAACTGCCGGAATGTGCCGTCACGGTGTAGCCCTGGAGGGCAGCACCGTTGTCATCCGCTGCGGACCAGGACAACCGGACCACGCCGCCATCGACGGCCGAGGTGTCCCTGACCGCTGATGGGGTCCCGGGGGCGAAGGGCTTGCCGGCCGGCGTCGCGGCCACCGACCAGCCCGACCACTCGGACGGTTCGTCGGCCTGGTTCACGGCCTGGATACGGAATTGGTAGTCCACGCCGTTGGTGAGGCCGTCCCAGCCCAGGGACGTCCCGGCCCCCGACGAGCGCAGGCCGCCACCGGGCGGTGCCGGGCTCAACTGCACGCGATAGTCCGTGATGGCCGTGCCGCGGTTGACCGGCGGCGTCCACTGCACCGTGACGAGTCCGTCACCGGCGTCCACGGTGGGCGGGGCCGGCTGCTCGGGACGCACGTCCGGAATCGCGGGCGCCGAGACACCCGAGTCGTCCGATGCGCCCACGCCGTTGGTGGCCACGACGGTGAAGCGGTGTTCCACGGCATTCTCCAGGCCGGTGATGGAACACGCGGTGGAGGAGCACTGCTGGGTGGAGCCGGTGGTCGTGTCCGTCACGGTGTACCCGGTGATCGGATCGCCGTTGTCCGGCGGGGCGGCCCAGGAGAGCTCGACCGTCTGGTCGTCCACGGACTCGATCCGGGGAACGCCGGGGGCGTCCGGACGGCCCTTGACGATCACGGTGATGTTGCCCTGGACCTCCCGTGCGGGGTCGGACGTCAGGTCCTGGACCGTGTAGGTCACCTGCATCCGGCCCGAGTAGTCCTGCCCCGGGGTGACGGTCACGGTGGAGCCGTCCGTCGCGGCGGTCCCCTCGCCCGTCGCAACCTGGGCCGCGGTCACGGTCAGCGGCGCCTCTCCCTCGAAGGGGTTGATGTCGTTCTCCAGCACGTTGACCGTGACGGGTTCGCCGGACCGGGCCTCCGGGACCTCGTCATCGAGGGCGCGCGGGAGCGGCCGGGAGGTGCCCACCACGTCGACGGTGATCTCTGCGGCGACGGGCTCGGCCTCGCCGTCGGACACCGTGAACGCCACGGTGCCCGTCGTACCCCGCTCGGCGTTCGATGAGGGGGTTACCGTCAGCTCGGACCCGTCGAGTTCGGCCGCGAACTCGCCGCTGACCTGACCGCGGGAGAAGGTCAGCTCGTCGCCCTCGGGATCTGCGGCCAGAGGACCGAGATCCAGGGTCACAGGGTCGCCGCCCTGCTCGATCTGCAGCGAGCTGGACTGCACCGTCGGCGGATTGTTCTCGTCCGGACGCGGCTCGACGGTGATGGGGATGGACAACGTGGACACCAGCCCGTTCGGGTCCGAGCCATCCTCGCCATCCGTCACCGTCACGTTGACCGACGCGCCACCGGCGTAGTCGGCCGGAGCCGTGAACCGGACCTCGGTGGCCGATCCCACGGTGAACGCAGCGGAAGCGGGGGTGGCGGACGCCGAGCTGTCATCCGTCAGCCGCGGCGTGCGGCCGTCACGGACACCGATGTGATCGGTCAGGTCCACGCGGAGGTCCTCGCCGGCCACCACGCGCAACGGTTCGGTGGTGGTCAGCCACGGCGCGCGGTGGTCGTTGCCCGGCACCAGGATGAAGGCACGGCCCACCCCGCCGTCCACGTCCGTCAGCGTGTACATGATGACCTGTGCCGCCGGCTGCACCGGGAGGACCACGTTGGTGCCCTCCACCCGGGCACCGGCCATCTGGGCGGCCTCGTCCACGCCGAGCTCGAGGTCCTCCACGGCGCCATCGGGGTCCTCGTCGTTGTCCAAGACCGAGACGGAGATCTGCTCCCGGCCGTCGATCTCCTCGACACCGACGAGGTCGTCGCGGGCGATAGGCGGCATGAGTGGGGCCTCCTCATCCACGCGGATGGAGAGGGTGGCCGTAGCGGTGGCGCCGGCGGGGTCGGCGATGGTGTAACCGATGTTGAGGAAACCCTCGGTCTCCGGGGTGACCACGCGGACCCGTCCGTCCACGATGTCCACCGGCACCTCCGGCTCGCTGGGGGCGAATCGATCCTGCACCAGTGTCACCTGATCGCCGTCGGGATCGGCGTCGTTGGTCAGGACGTTCGTGGTGAAGGTGCGCCCGGGCCGGACCTCGACCGAGTCGTCCAGGGCCACCGGCGGGTGGTTCGTGCTCAGCGGCTGGGCGATCCCGATGGTCACGGTGCCGGTGGCCCGGGCGCCCAGCCGGTCCACGATCGAGTAGGTGAAGTGGTCAGAACCCGTGGCGGCACTGGAGGCGGTATACACCAGCCGGCCCTTCTCCATGCGCACGGACCCCTGGGTGGGCGGCGACTGCACGCCCTCCAGGGTGACGGAGTCGCCGTCCGGATCGATCCCGTCCAACGGGATCGGCACCGCCACGGATTCTCCGGAGAGCACGCGGGCGGACACCGAGAGAGGCACCGGCGGGTTGTTGGACTCGCGATCCATCGGCACCATGGTGATCTCCACGGTGGCCGAGGCCTCCTGTCCGTCCGGGGCACGCACCGTGTAGGCGAGAGTGGCCCGTCCGGGCTCACTGCCGGCACGGAACCTGACCTTTCCATCGGACACGAAACCGATCCCGCGGCCTTCGGCGACCTGGCGGTCGAGTTCGGGCTTCAGGGTCAGTTCTTCCTGATTGGGATGGGTGTCATTGGCCAGGACGTCGATGGTGACCACATCACCGACGCGGACGTTCGCCGCATCCGCGACGGCGATGGGCGGCTGCATGACCTCCGGTTCCGGCAGCGGCACCACGGTGACCTCACCCTGGGAGGTGCCCTGGGCATTCGACACCGAATAGGAGAAGGTGGCCGGACCGGTCATCCCACCGGTGTCCACCACCCGGATGTGGTTGAAGTCCTCGACGGCCAGTTTCAACGGGGCCGGCGCCCCGGACTCGGTCGTGGCATCCTGGACCCCCTGCACCACCAGCACGCCGCCGGCCGGGTCGGTGTCATTGCCCAGGACGTTGACGAGGGTCTGACCGCCTGCCGGCAACAGCGCGATGTCACGCACGGCCACCGGCAGTCCGGCGCTCTCCTCACTCTCCACGACGTCCACCCGGATCAGCCCCGGGGCGGAGTCGTACTCGTTCGCCGCCAGATACTCGACGTAGTAGGTGTCAGCGACATCCGAGGACCATTGCACCGATCCCCCGGCCGCCGAGTAGTCGATCTCCGCATTCTCCACAGCAGCCACCTGGGAGAGGCGCAGTTGGCCGCCGAGTGGGTCGGTGTCGTTCTCGAGCGGGTAGAACGTGACCTCCTGCCCTGCCTGGACGGTGACGTGGTCGGCCTGGGTGATCGGCGGATGGATCGAACCGCGTTCGAGGACCTCGATCTGCACTGTGCCCGTGGAGGTCTCACGCCCGTCGGACACGGAGACCTGGATGTCCCGGCGTCCGGCCTCGCCGGTGTTGTCCTGGAAGGTGAGCTGGCCGTCTGGACGGGTCCGGACGGTATCCGGCTCCTCGGCCAGGGCGCCCACGAGCTGGAGGTCGTCACCGTCCGGGTCGATCCAGTCCGTCAAGACCTGGCTCGTCACCGATTCCCCGGCCGGCACGCGCAGTACCGCTTTGCGCTCCTGGGTGGGTCCCCGATTCTCACTGTCCGGCACCACCCGCAAGGAGATCTGGGCCGTGTCCGTGCCGCCACGTCCGTCATCCGCCACATAGGTCACCGCGGCCCGGCCGCTCGCGGATTCCGGGACGACGATCTGCATCCCGATGCCGTCGATGATCTCCTGCACCGTGCCCACCGAGGGCTGGTCACCTTCGAGGGAGGCCGTCAGGACGTCTCCATCAGGATCGGAGTCATTGAACAGGACGGACAATTGCGTGGTCCGGCCGGGTCGCACGCCGAAACTGTCATCTTCCGCCACGGGCGGCCTGTTCTCCTCCTGACGCTCCGGCAGAGCGGTCTCCTGGGTGACCTCGTCGGATTCCTCCTCCGTCTCCTCTCCCTCGCCCTGGGGCGGTTCGAGGTCGTCCCAGTTGGCGACCACCTTCATCTGGTCGAGGACCATCCAGTTGGTCCCGGACGTCGTGTCGTTGAGCACCACGACATCGCGGTTGGCTCGGAAGACCAGCTCCGCGCCGGCCGTCAGCTCGGGGATGGGGACGATCTGATCCTGTTCTTCACCGTCACAGTCCTGCAGGTAGTGCCCGGTGACAGCCGAGGCGGCATGAAGGCAACCGGCTACCCGTACGGGGGCCGTTGCCGCCACACTGCCGTCAGTACCGGCGGGCGTGGTCGATCCGGCGGAGGCGTCCGTGGGCGGCACGATGCTCATGGCCTGAATGTCCCCGTTGGACAGCGCCACGGTGAGCAGGTCCCGCTCAGTGGACAATGCCAACTGCTCCGCCTCGGGACCGGACGGCTGTGGCACCGCGCCCACCAGCCGCTCATCCTGCATGGAGTGGCCTGGCCAGGACAGGATGCCGGACTCAGGGTCCACCACCACCGGAACGTCGCCCACGGCCACCAGCTGAGGGTCCTGCATTCCGGACAGCCCTTCGAGGCCGTCCTGGCGGGTTTCCACCGGGGCACCAGGCTGCTCACCCTCGGCCGCGAAGCGAATCACGGTGTCCCGGCCGAGGTCCGCCACGAACACCTCGCCACCCACCGTGGTCGTCGACGTCACGGCTCCCTCGGCCTCGTAGAGCGGTTCGTCCGTCGAGACCTGGGGCGTCGGGTCCACCGTCCCGGCGTAGACGGCCCCCTCTGCGGGGTTGCTGGCCGAGATGACGCCAGCGCCCAGCGCGAAATCCTGGGTTGCAGGCAGCATGATCTGATCGCCGGCGACCATGGCGGTGGTGTCAATGGCGGTCAGGGCGCCGGACGCCGGGTCCAGCATGAGGGCGGTGGCGTCCTCCTGGTGAAGTTCGAAGTCCTCCACCGGGGGCCGGAAACCACCGTCCAGGATGGTGGACTCGTGGTTCAGGTGGCCGACGTATCCCCCACTGTTGTGGGTGACCCAGATGCCGGCGTCATGCAGTTCGAGGTCAGCGGTGTCGAAGCCGGGATAGAGGAACGCGCCGGTGGCCACGAGGGCACCGACGGCGGAGAAGGCCACCGGGGTCGCCACAGACTTCATCTGCCTGCGCTTGTTCCCCATGAGTGCCCCGTCATCAGCAAGGGATCCGCCCCACTACGGACCCAGGCCATCCTATCGCCCGGCTGAAGGGAGACGAATCCCGCGGCAGTCTCTGCGGGGCCAGCGGAGGTTCAGGCGCCAGCGGGGACGAACAACACCTGACCGGGCTGCAGATCGCCGCTGTCGAGATCATTCAGTTGGCCGATGCGCAGGATGGCCTCGTTGCGGGGGGACTCGGGGGCGGTGCGCCCGGCGATGGCCCACAGGGTGTCGCCATAGTTCACCGTGACCGTCTCCACGTCCGCAACAGGCTGGTCATCGGAGGCCGCCGCGGGCGCCATCCCGTGGGCGCCGAAGAAGACGGCGGCCACTGCGGCCAGGGCCGCCAGGACGATGACGGGGAATCCCACGAAGAGGAAACGACCACGGCGGTTCAGGTGGAATCCGGCGGAGCCGGACGTGCGGGTCTGGACCGATGCTGCAGTGCTCATGCTCTTCTGCCTCTCCTCCCGGAACCCCGGGCCGTATAGAACGTGTGTTCGACTGCTTCGATGTCATGTCTAGCACGCCTGTTCGAGACATGCCAAGAAAAATTCGAACATATCTTTGAATCGAGGGTGTGACTCCGGTACCGTCAGACCCAGCGACCCAGCACGAGACACTTCACCAAGACCGACGGACACGATAAGAACGGATGGTCGAATGGCCCCCCGGATTCCCTCTCCCGCCCCGGACCCGCATCACGATCACGGCGTCCGGCCCCTCACCGACCGTCAGCGGATCATCCTCGGATCCATCCGCTCTGCGATCGCCGCACACGGGTATCCGCCGTCCATGCGGGAGATCGGGGATGCGGCAGGCCTGGCCTCACTGTCATCGGTCACCCATCAACTGGGTCAGCTGGAGAAGCTCGGCTACATCCGCAAGGATCCGGGCCGTCCGCGGGCCATGGAGGTCCTGCTGGACGAGAACGGCCTGGCCCTCGTGGTCGAGTCCGCCGTCATGCCCCCCGAATCGGCGGCCACGCCGGGCGGGACGGTGCGGACCCTGCACACCGGGGCCGCCGACGGTGATGCTGTCCCGGTCCCCCTGGTCGGCCGGATTGCCGCCGGTGGGCCGATCCTCGCCGACCAGCAGGTCGAGGACGTCATGAACCTGCCGCGTCAGCTGACCGGCGAGGGGGAACTGTTCATGCTGAAGGTCTCCGGCGATTCCATGGTCGATGCGGCGATCTGCGACGGCGACTGGGTGGTGGTGCGTCAGCAGAACAACGCTCAGAACGGGGACATCGTCGCCGCGTTGCTGGACGACGAGGCCACCGTGAAGACCTTCCGGCAGCGGGACGGCCACACGTGGCTGCTGCCGCAGAACTCTGCGTATGAGCCCATCCTCGGAGACGAGGCGACGGTCATGGGCAAGGTCGTCACGGTACTTCGGGCGCTCTGAGCCCCATGAACCATCGGCCTCTGCCGCCGGGCGTCCGCGTGGCGGATGCCGAGGAGTTCGTCTACACCCACGGGCGGCTGCTCGAACGCCGCCGGGTGGACCTGCTGCTCCACGGCGGCGGCACCGAGGGTGTCCTGGCCGCCCTGGGGGCGTACCGCAATCCAGACGGCGGATTCGGTCACGGCCTCGAACCCGATGTGCGGTCACCGAAGAGTGAGGCGCTCTCCACGCTGACGGCCCTGGACCTCTTGGCCGGATGGGATCTGGCCGAGCACCCCTGGGTGCGCTGTGGACTGGAATGGGTGGCCTCGACCTCCGGACTGGACGGTTCCGTGCCCTTCGTCACCGAGGCCTCCCTCGAATGGCCCCATGCGCCGTGGGTCCAACCGGTTCCCGGCGGTTCGCACCTCACATATGGCTTCGCCGCCGCGGCCCTGCTGACGGGGTTCTCGGGCGGGTGGGCTGAGGCCGCCTCGGACTGGTGCCGCCTCCGATTGTCCCGGGCTGCGACTGCCGGCGACCTGCCAGCCTATGAGGTCAAGTACGCCCTGAGGTTCCTCGCAGCGGACGGCCTTCCCACGGGCTCGGCCGACAGCCCATTTCTGGCCACCCTTCGTGAGCGGTTGTCCGCCAACGGCTCCCTCCCCGTGGAGGGTGGCGCCGAGGACGAGAGCATCCATGCGGTCGACCTGGTCCACCATCCCTGGACGGTCCCCTTCCCCACGGACCTCTACGGCAGCCTGGTCCCCGCGGCCGTGATGTCCCGGGACCGCCGGTGGCTCGCATCCGCCCAGGAGCCCGATGGCGGATGGTCCGTGGACTGGCCGGCCTGGAGCACGGCTCCTGGCATCGAATGGCGGGCCATTCGCACGGTCGGCGCCCTCGAGATGCTGATCCGCTAGTCAGCGGGGCGCAGCCGCTCCAGCACGCCGCGGACCACGGACGGATCGGCCGTCGGCCAGAAGTCCGGCAGGGTCGAACGCAGGAACGAACCGTACCGTTCCGTCGCCAGCCTGGAGTCGAGGACAGCCACCACTCCGCGGTCCGTTGCGGTCCTGATGAGCCGGCCGGCGCCCTGCGCCAGACGGACCGCCGCATGGGAGGCGGAGACCGCCATGAACCCGTTGCCGCCATGCCGGCTGATGTCTCTGGACCGCGCCGTGGACAGGGGATCATCGGGTCGCGGGAACGGGATCCGATCGATGACCACCAGGCGGCAGGACTCGCCGGGCACGTCCACGCCCTGCCACAGGCTCATGGTCCCGAACAGGCAGGTGTCCGCCTCCGTGGCGAACTGCCGCACCAGGGCGGTCAGCGTGGTGTCGCCCTGGCACAGGATCGTGGGATTCGGACCGAGCCGGGTGCGCATCTCGGCGGCAGCGTCCTCGGCGGCCCGTTTGGAGGAGAACAGGCACAGGGCCCCTCCGCCGGACGCCCTGAGCAGTGCCTCGAGTTCGTCATAGGTCTCGGGGGCGGCGAACCGACCCGGCTTCGGCAGATGCCGTGCCACGTAGAGCACGCCCTGCCTCGGGTAGTCGAAGGGGCTGCCCACGTCCAGACCGGTCCAGGCCGGTGCCCCCTCGCCCATCAGACCGAGGGATCCCGCCACCGGGTTGAACGACTCACCGATGGCCAGCGTGGCCGAGGTCAGCACGGTCGTGGCCTGGCCGAAGAGTCCCTCGCGGAGTTTGCCGGCCACGGACAGCGGGGCCACGTAGAGCATCGGAGCCGCAGACTCGTCCCCGGGGATCCACCCGGTGCCGGGCTCGAAGTGGCCCGGACGGGACGCCCAGAGCACTTCGGGGTGACTGGTGTCCGGAGTGGTCTCCAGCATCCGCTCGGCCACGTCCAGGACGTCCTGCATCCGGGATCGGGCCATCTGACGCCCGCCGTCGGCCGCGGAGTCGGCACCTCCCCCGCTCGGCTTGGAATCACTCAGCCCCTGGCGGGCCGCATCGCGGACCGCCTTCAGGGCGTTCTGCTGGACCTCGTCCGGTCCACGCGGTATCAGGCCCGTGGGGGTGGCGGTAAAGGCGGCGTCGAGGCCGGCGCCGGCCTGAACCAGGTCCTCCACGGCGATGGCCGTGTGCTTGCGGGCCGAGGAGGCCGCGGCCTGCACGATGGCCCCGGAGAGCTGGCCGGTCACCGCCCCGGTCACGCGGTCCTGGAGTTCGTGGGCCTCGTCCACCACCACGGCCTCGAACTCGGGCAGCACCGCAAGTCCCTCGAAGGCGGCGATCGCGAGCATGGCGTGGTTGGTGACCACCACGTCTGCGTCCCCGGCGTCCGCGCGCGCCCGCTCGGAGAAGCACTCGGCCGCCATCGGGCACTTCTGGGCGCCCAGGCAGTCCACCGCGGACACCGAGACCTGGCGCCACGCGCGGTCGGTGACGCCCGGATCGAGGTCGTCCCGGTCCCCCGTGTCCGTCTCCTCGGACCATTCCCGCAGCCGCAGGACCTCACGGCCCAGGGGGCTGGTCGGGCCGCCGTCGGATCCGGACGTCATCTCGCCGTCGTCGGCCATGCCGAACAGTGCCTGGCCGTCCTCCTCCGGGAAGCCGCCCTCCAGCTTGTGCTTGCACAAGTAGTTGGACCGGCCCTTGACCAGGGCGATGTTCATGGGACGGGGAAGCTCGTCCCGCAGGGCCTCCAGCAGCTTGGGAGCATCCCGCCGCATGATCTGGGACTGCAGCGCCAGGGTGGCGGTGGCCACCACCACCGGGTTCTCGGCCTCCAGTGCGTGCTGGAGCGCCGGCACCAGGTACGCCAACGACTTCCCGGTGCCGGTGCCCGCCTGCACCAGCAGGTGCTGCCCGGTCTCCAGGGACCGGGCGACCTCCACGACCATGCGCCGCTGCCCTTCCCGGCGTTGACCCCCGGTGGCTGTGACGGCGGCGTCCAGCAGCCGCAGCGCCTCACGCTCCGCCTCGGTACGGGGCTCGGCGGCGGGCTGCGCCACGGCAGCCGGCGCGGCTTCCTCGACCGTCTCTGTCATGCTCCGGCGCGCTCCTGACCGTCCGCGGACCCCTCGGCGGCATAGCGGCGCAGGTCCTCGGCGATGTCCTCTCGGACCAGTACCCGGAGCCGCGTGCCCTCGGCCTCGTAGGTCTCCGAGATGATGTCCGCGTCCGGCGAGTGCAGGCGCGAGACCACATCCCCGTCCGTGAAAGGGATCAACAGGTCCAGGGCCACGTTCGGGCGCGGGATCGCGTCCGAGACGGCGCGCTCGAGTTCCTCGATCCCCTCCCCGGTGCGGGCGGAGACGACCACTGACCGCGGTTCCTTCTGACGCAGCCGGGCCACCACCACCGGGTCGGCGGCGTCAGCCTTGTTCAGCACGATGATCTCCGGGATCTGCCGGGCGTCCACCTCGGCCAGCACAGATCGCACGGCGGTGATCTGCCCCTCGGGATCCGGGTGCGAGGCGTCGACGACGTGCAGGATCACGTCAGCGTCGGCCACCTCCTCCAGGGTGGAGCGGAAAGCCTCGACCAACTGTGTCGGCAAGGACCGGACGAAGCCGACCGTGTCCGAGAGCGTGTACCCGATGCCGTCCGGCGTGACGGACTTGCGCACCGTCGGATCCAGTGTGGCGAACAGGGCGTTCTCCACGAGGACGCCGGCATGCGTGAGGCGGTTGAGCAGGGAGGACTTGCCGGCGTTCGTATACCCGGCGATCGCCACGGAAGGCACCCGGTTGCGACGCCGGTTGGCCCGCTTGGTCTCGCGCGCGGGCTTCATCGCGGCGATCTCCCGGCGCAGCTTGGCCATGCGGGTGCGGATGCGGCGGCGATCCAGCTCGATCTTGGTCTCACCGGGGCCGCGGGAGCCGATGCCCTCACCGCCGGCGGCACGGCCACCGGCCTGGCGGGACATGGACTCGCCCCAACCGCGCAGGCGTGGCAACAGGTACTCGAGCTGCGCCAACTCCACTTGGGCGCGGCCCTCACGGGACTGGGCGTGCTGAGCGAAGATGTCCAGGATCAGCGCCGTGCGGTCGATGACCTTGACGCGGACGATGTCCTCCAGGGCACGGCGCTGGGAGGGAGCCAGCTCCGAGTCCACGACGACGGTGTCCGCACCGGTCATCGCCACGATGCCGCGCAGCTCCTCGGCCTTCCCCTTGCCCAGGAAGGTGGCCGGATCGGGCAGGTGCCGACGCTGGATCAGACCGTCCAGGACCTCGGAACCCGCAGTCTCGGCCAGGGCCGCGAGCTCGCGCAGGGAGTTCTCGGCGTCCTCCGCGGTCCCCTCGGCCCAGAGACCGGCGAGAACGACCCGCTCCAGGCGCAGCTGACGGTACTCGACCTCGCTCATGTCCTCGAGCTCGGTGGACAGTCCGCTGACGCGCCGCAACGCCTGACGTTCGGCCAGGTCGAACTGCTCGCCGTCCGCCTCGGTGTGCCCGTCACCGCCTTCAGAGAGCGCGAGCGCTCGGCCCTGTTCGGGGGCGTTCTTGGCGGCACTGGCTGCATCGGCCGCGAGGATCCGGTCGATCACGTCCCGGATCTCGGACTCGTTCCCGTGCTGCTCGTTCGCGGGCTGTTCGTTCCCCTGCGGGGTGGTCTCGGTCATGGTCTCCTTGGAAGAGGTGTGGTCTCTAGAGTAGTCGCTGGCGGGGACGCCGAGAGTGTTCGGGTCGCCGCTGTGGATGGGGGTTTTCGGGGCCACCAGGGCCTCCTTCACGGGTCGGGCCGGCGTGGGGTCGGCGCGAGGAATCGCGGCAGACCAGGACCCGGACAGTCGGGTCACGCAGGCTCAGGGGAAAGTGGGTGCCATCACGGACGGTGTCTCGACCCGCTGCACAGCGGGGAGATCGGGGTCCGGAGCGTCGGTGCCGCAGGGGCACGTCCGACTCAACGCAGGTAAATCCACATGCCATCCAGTATAGGGACGTTGTCAAGCAGAGGTAGCATCGGCCGTGATGGATTCCGCACACTACTTCTCCGCCGAGCCGGTCGGCCCGGAACAACGACGACGGCTCAACGTCACCTTGGCCGGCCGGGACGTCACCGTCGAGACGGCGGGCGGCATCTTCTCCCCCGACGGCTTGGACAAGGGCACCGCGGCGATGCTGCGGACGGTACCGGACCCTCCGTCGTCGGGCTCCTTCCTGGACATCGGCACCGGATGGGGGCCGCTCACCCTCACGCTGGCGCTGTCCAGCCCCGACGCCCAGATCACGGGGGTGGAGGTCAATGACCGTGCCGCGCAGTTGTGCCGGAACAATGCCGCCGCCCTCGGCCTGGACAACGTCTCCGTCTACCGGCCGGACGAGGTCCCGGCCGAGCGGACCTTCGACCTGATCTGGTCCAATCCGCCGATACGGGTGGGCAAGGAGGCACTGCACTCGATCCTGTTGCAGTGGCTGCCCCGACTGGCCCCCGGAGGGCGGGCCCTGTTGGTGGTGCAGAAGAACCTCGGGGCCGATTCCCTGTTGCCGTGGATGGCCGCGGCCCTCGACGAACGGTTACCGGAGCAATTCACGGCGTCACGCTTCGGCAGCGAGAAGGGCTTCCGGATCCTGCAGGTGGACCGAATCCGATAGCCTTCGGTCGTGTCCTTGTCAGGCCACCGTTCCGTCCGAGACGAGTGTGGCGGGCCCGGACAGGATGACGCGTTCGGTGCCGTCAGCCTGCGGTAGGAACTCGACGCCCACCGTGCCGCCCGGGACGCCGACCTCCCAGGTCAGGGCGTCACGGTCTCCGGCCCAGATGCGGACGGCGGTGGCGGCGGCACAGGCTCCCGTGCCGCAGGAGAGGGTCTCCCCCACTCCCCGCTCGTGGACACGCAGGTCCAGTCGGCCGACGCCGTTCAGGAAGAGCGGGTCGGCGGCCACCACGAACTCCACATTGGTACCGTTCGGCGGGACCGGTTCCACGTTGGGCTGCTTGGCCAGGTCCAGATCCGCCAGATCCGCGTCCTCGGCCAGTGCGACGACGGTGTGCGGGTTGCCCATCGAGATGCTCAGGGCCGGGCGGGGATCGGCCAGCCCGGCGGCGAGCACCAGGGAGTCCGAGGCCCGTTCCTCGGCCAGTTCCGGGTCGATGTAGCTCCACGGGCCCATGTCGGTCGAGTACTGTTCCTCGCCGATCCGGGTGACGGTGCGGACGCCCGCACGGGTGCCGATCCGCACCTGCTGTCCGACCTCCAGGTCCACCAGGCCCCGGGTGGCGAGATAGTGCACGAAGACGCGCACCCCGTTGCCGCACATCTCGGAGACGGAGCCGTCGGCATTGCGGTAGTCCATGAACCAGGTGGCCTCGGGATGGCCCTCCAGCAGATCCCGCCCCTCGATGAGGTGCGTGGACTCGACGACTCGGATCAACCCGTCGGCGCCGACCCCGAAGTGGCGGTCGCAGAGGGCCTCCACGTGGTTTGGGGCGAGTTCGGTCTCCCCGCTCAGGTCCGGCACGAGGATGAAGTCGTTGCCGGTGCCGTGCCCTTTCGTGAAGGCCAGCCCGGCCAGTTGGTCGAGGGCGGTCCGCAGGCGGTCGGGGTCCTGGGCGATCGGCAGGGTCATGACCTCAGTCTAGGTGGCGGCCTGCGGCCTTGTTGACCGGGCCAGGTGTCCCAGCACGTCCTCGAGCAGGCCGGGGCGCGTGGGATCGAACCACGTGACGCGCGGGTCCGCCCGAAACCAGGTGATCTGGCGGCGGGCGAAGCGGCGGGTCGCCGTGGCGGTGTCCTCGATGGCCCAGGACGTGTCCGCCTGACCGTCCAGGACGGCGAGGAACTGCGCGTAGCCGATCGCCCGCGAGGCCGTCCTGCCCTGCCGCAGCCCGAGGGCGTCCAGGGCCCTGACCTCATCCAGCAGGCCACCCTCGGCCATGGCGACCACCCGGGCGTGCAGCCGCTCATGCAATCGGGGCCGGTCCAGGTCCAACCCCACCTGCACCGTCGGCCGCAGGTAGGTCCGCTGGGGCATGTACGAGGTGAACGTGCGTCCGGTGAGCTCGAAGACCTCGAGGGCACGCACCATCCGCCGGGCATCCCCCAGGCGTGCCGCGCTGTCCGGATCCACGGCCTGCAACCGCTTCCGCAGGCCCTCCAGACCGATCTCATGACCTTCGGACTCGATCCGTGCCCGGACATCCGGGTCTGTCGGGGGGAATTCGAGGTCGTCCAGTGCGGCCCGCACGTACAGCCCGGAGCCGCCGACGAGGACCGGCACGAGGCCACGAGCCCGGACGTCGCCGATCACCGCCCTCGCCTCGGACTGAAAACGGGCCACCGAGGCCTCCTCGGCCACGTCGAGCACGTCCAGCAGGTGGTGGGGTAACCCCCGCCGCTCGGAGACCGGGAGCTTGGCCGTCCCGATGTCCATGCCGCGGTAGAACTGCAGGGCGTCGCTGTTGACGATCTCCCCGCCCAGCCGCTCGGCCAGGTCCAGGGCCAGCTCGGACTTCCCGGTGCCCGTGGGCCCGACGACGGCCACGATCGGTGCGCGGCCGGCGTCGGTCATGCGGGGCGCAGGGTGGGCATGCCCAGGCTCACGCCGGCCGAGCCGGCAGTACCCTCGGCACGAGCTGCCCCCGCCCCGGGCGAAGGCACACCGCAGGAGGCGGCCTGGGCCAGGTCCCAGGCATCACCGGCGCGGGACCGGCGCAGGACGTAGCCCTCCGGGTCTTCCGCTGTGGGATCCGCGATCAGGAAGTAGGGGTGCGATGCCGTCACCGTCACCGTGACGACGTCACCGGGCCGCGGGACCTCGGCGCCCTCCGGGACGCTGAAGTGCACGAGCCGGTTGTCCGGGGCGCGGCCGGCCAACCGGCCGGTGGCGGCGTCCTTGGAACCGGAGTGGTTCGTCACCAGCAGCTCCTGGCGGGTGCCCACGAGCTTCGCCGTCTCCTCGGCGCTGATGCGGTCCTGCAGGGCGGTCAGGCGCTCGAAGCGTTCCTGGACGACCGCCTTGGGAATCTGGTTCTCCATCTCACCGGCGGGGGTCCCCGGGCGGATGGAGTACTGGAAGGTGAAGGCCGAGGAGAAGCGGGACGCCTCCACCACGTCCAGGGTGTCCTGGAAGTCCTGCTCGGTCTCCCCGGGGAAACCGACGATGATGTCCGTGGTCACGGCGGCGTGCGGGATCCGTTCCCGGACCTTGTCCAGGATGCCCAGGAACTTCCGGGAACGGTAGGAACGGCGCATCTCCTTGAGGATCCGGTCCGAGCCGGACTGCAACGGCATGTGCAGCTGCGGCATGACGTTGGGGGTCTCGGCCATGGCATCGATGACGTCATCGGTGAAGGAGGCCGGATGGGGGCTGGTGAAGCGGACCCGCTCCAGTCCCTCGATCGAGCCGCAGGCGCGCAACAGCTTCGCGAAGGCACCGCGGTCACCGAACTCGACACCGTAGGTGTTCACGTTCTGGCCGAGCAGGGTGACCTCCACGGCGCCGGCGTCCACGAGGGCCTGGACCTCGGCGAGGATCTCGCCGGGACGGCGGTCCTTCTCCTTGCCGCGCAGGGCCGGGACGATGCAGAAGGTGCAGGTGTTGTTGCAGCCCACCGAGATGGAGACCCACCCGGAGTAGGTGGAGTCCCGCTTGGTCGGCAGGGTGGAGGGGAAGGTCTCCAGCGATTCCAGGATCTCGAGCTCGGCCTGGTGGTTGTGGCGGGACCGCTCCAACAGGGTCGGCAGCGAGCCGATGTTGTGGGTGCCGAACACGACATCGACCCACGGGGCCTTGTCGATGATGGTCTTCTGGTCCTTCTGGGCCAGGCAGCCGCCGACCGCGATCTGCATGCCGGGGTGGCTGTCCTTGACGGCGCGCAGGTTGCCGAGGTTCCCGTAGAGCTTGTTGTCCGCGTTCTCCCGGACGGCACAGGTGTTGAACACGACGAGGTCGGGATCGGCGGTCCCCTCGGCCGGCGCGTACCCGGCGTCCTCCAGCAGGCCGGAGATGCGCTCGGAATCGTGCACGTTCATCTGGCAGCCGAAGGTGCGGACCTGGTACGTGCGCTCATCGAGACGGTGGGGGGCGGAAGTCACCGCAACATTCTAGTCGTCGTCCAGGGCAAAAGCATCCGCCTCGTCCTGGAGGCCACCGAGGACGTCCTTGACGATCCCCAGGGCCATGCCGGGCGGGTATCCCTTGCGGGCGAGCATGCCGGCCAGGCGTCGGACCGTCTTGTCCCGCTCGGCCCGGTCCTCGGCCGAGTCCCCGGACGGGAGCTGGCGCCCGCGGATCTTGCGCTGGATCAGTTCAACGGCGGCCTCCCGTTCGGCATCCTCGCTGATCGTCTCGAGGGCCTGTTCGGCGGCTTCCCCGGAGACGCCCTTCTGCTGGAGCTCCCGGCGCAGGGCGCCGCGGGCGAGGCCTTTGGAGCGTTGACGGGTCCGGACGAAGTTCTCCGCATAGGCGGTGTCGTCCACGAGCCGGACGTCCTCGAGGCGGTCCAGCACGGCGGCGGCCACGTCCTCCGGGACATCCCGCTCGGCGAGCTTCTCCTCCAACTGCTTCCGCGACTTGGGCGAGGCGGTGAGCTGGCGCAGCACGATGGTCCGCGCCACCTCCGCGGCAGCCGGCTCCGGATCGTCCGCGAGGTGCTCGGGGACGTCCGGTACCGCGCGGAGGTGGCGACGTGTCATCAGGCCGGGGACTGACCCGAGACGGCGCGCAGCTGCGGCTCACCCGCGGTCTCGTCCTCGGCCGCCACGCCGATGCCGAGCTTCTCCAGGATGCGGGTCTCGATCTCGTCGGCGAGGTCGGGGTTGTCCTTGAGGAAGCGGCGGGAGTTCTCCTTGCCCTGGCCCAACTGGTCACCGTCGTAGGTGTACCAGGCGCCGGACTTCTTGACGATGCCCTCGTCCACGCCCATGTCGATCAGGGAGCCCTGGCGGGAGATCCCCTCACCGTAGATGATGTCGAACTCGGCCTGCTTGAAGGGCGGGGCCATCTTGTTCTTGACGATCTTGGCGCGGGTGCGGTTGCCGACGGGGTTGCCGCCCTCCTTGAGGGTCTCGATGCGGCGCACGTCGATCCGGACGGAGGCATAGAACTTCAGGGCCTTGCCACCGGTGGTGGTCTCGGGGCTGCCGAAGAACACGCCGATCTTCTCGCGCAGCTGGTTGATGAAGATGGCAGTGGTCTTGCTCTGGGCCAGGCGACCGGTGATCTTGCGCAGGGCCTGGGACATCAGGCGCGCCTGCAGACCCACGTGGCTGTCACCCATCTCGCCCTCGATCTCGGCGCGGGGCACCAGGGCCGCCACGGAGTCGATGACGATGATGTCCAGCGAACCGGAGCCGATCAGCATGTCCATGATCTCGAGGGCCTGCTCACCCGTGTCCGGCTGCGAGACCAACAGGGCATCCGTGTCCACGCCGAGCTTCTTGGCGTATTCCGGGTCCAGCGCGTGCTCAGCGTCGATGAACGCGGCGATGCCGCCGTTGCGCTGGGCGTTGGCCACGGCGTGCAGTGCGACGGTGGTCTTGCCGGAGGATTCCGGTCCGTAGATCTCCACGACACGGCCCCGGGGCAAACCGCCGATACCCAGGGCGACGTCCAGGCCCACGGAGCCGGTGGGGATGACCTCCATCGGGACGCGGACCTCGTCCCCGAGGCGCATCACCGAGCCCTTGCCGTACTGCTTGTCGATCTGGGCCAGTGCGGCTTCCAGAGCCTTCTCGCGGTCAGTGGCTGACGCCATGATTCACCCCTACGTGTGCTGGTGGCGGGCGGCCTTCGAGCCGTTCCCCTGTACTGATGACGAACCTACTGGATCGCCCGGACGGGTTAGCGGAACGCCGCTGGTGCTGTGGATGACATGCCCGGGTCATACCCGGTTCATGTCCTGTGGAGGAGCCTACCGCCGTTCGAAGATGTTTTCGAAGAGCTCGGGCCCGGCGTGTCCTCGGAGTTGTCCGGGATCAGCGCCGGACTCAGTCCTGGGCGCGGTCCCGCACCGGGAGGTCACGGCCGAGGCGTCGCCCCTCGGGGACGCCCTGGAGGTCGCAGACGTCGAGCCACACGCGCCGCGGGTCCACGCCGGCGTCGAGGGCCCGGTCTGCGGTCTCCAGGAGGGACGGCAGCACGAGGGTCGCGGCGATCACGCCGGCGTTGCCGGGGCCGAACTCGTCGTCCATCAACCGGCGGAACTCACTGTGCTTCATCTCTGGGCCCTTCCGTCCCCTCACGGCAACAGGACCGCAGCCCCGAGGGTCTGCGGTCCTGCGCTGCGGTCTTGGTCAGTGGCTGCCGGCGAGCTGGCCGAAGTCGTCCGGGACCTCGTCCGGGATACGGGCGCCGAACTCCTCGGGGGCGAAGCCGCTCTCGAGGTCCACGGGGACGGTGTCCGGGATGTGCACTCCCTCTTGGAGGGCGATCCGGTCCGAGACCTCGCGCAGCATCAGGGACATGGGGACGTTCAGGGCGCCGCAGATGGAGGACAGCAGCTCCGAGGAGGCTTCCTTCTGTCCGCGCTCGACCTCGGACAGGTAGCCGAGGGAGACCCGCGCATGGTGGGAGACCTCGCGGAGCGTGCGGCGCTGGCGCTGGCGGACGTCACGCAGGACGTCTCCGATTTCCTGGCGAAGGACTGGCACGGCGTGCTCCTTGGTCTCGAGGGAGTCGGTTGGGACGTTTTCCCCGGTCTCCAGCCAACGGGTGATGCCGTTGACGGTTACCGGATGCTTCATCATGTCTACTGTCTTCTCCTGAGTGGGTACTGGGAGTGGCCGATCAGGCCAACTGGTGGGTACAACGGCGACCAGGCCGGTTTTTGTTCCCGCCCCGGCCGCCCATCATCTGGATTCTCAGCCGATTCCCAGCTGAGTGCGCGGCGTGGTCCCAGCCTACCGACAACCCCGGACCCGGAGGCAAGCGTCCCGACGCATCGCCTGCCTTCCGTGACGCAAATGTCATGTCCACCCGGTCAGACGCGCCTGCATCAACTGCAGTCCCCGGCGGACGGTGTTCCACCGGATCGCCTCCCGGCCGCCCTCGAGGTGGAGCAGCACGGCCTCCGGCTCCGCATGACCGGGCATTCCGGCCAACCCCACGTAGACCGTGCCCACCGGCTTGCCCTGGTGCGCGTCCGGTCCGGCCACGCCGGTCGTGGAGATCCCGACGTCGGCCCCCGTCACGCGGCGGGCACCCTCGGCCATCTGCCGGGCCACCACGGCGTCCACGGCACCGGCGCGGACCAGCAGGCCCGGGTCCACGCCGAGCAGCCGCTCCTTGACGTGGTTCTGATAGGCCACCACGCCGCCCTGCAGCGTCCCGGAGGCCCCTGGCACCTCGGCCAGGGTGGCGGCCAGCAGTCCGGCGGTCAGTGACTCCGCGGTGGCGACCGTCAGGCCCCGGCGGATCAACAGCTGCACGACGGCGGCCGGCAGTCTCTCCGCATCGACCAGCTCGGCAGGTTCCATCGGCTCTTCCGGTTCCGCCCGGTCAATCACGGCTGGGCTGGCCGGCGAGGGAGTCCCGGCGGAGTCTCAGGCCCTTGACGACGTAGTCGACTCCGGTGACGAGGGTGACCACGAGGGCTGCGGCCATCAGGGTCCAACCGGCCCACAGCCACCAATCCCCCAGCACCGCGCCCAGGGGGGCCAGCAGCCACAGCAGGGCCGCGGCTTGGAGCACGGTCTTGAGCTTGCCGCCCCTGGAGGCCGGCATGACGCCGTACTTGAGCACCATCAGGCGCATCACCGTGATGCCCCACTCGCGGACGAGGATCAACACCGTCACCCACCACCAGAGTTCGCCCAGCAGGGAGAGGACGATGAAGGCGGAACCGGTCAGGAGCTTGTCCGCGATGGGATCGGCGATCTTGCCGAAGCTGGTGACCAGTCCCCGGGACCGGGCGATGTCGCCATCCAGCTTGTCGGTGTAGATGGCCACCGCGAACAGCGCGAAGGCCACCCAGCGCAGGACCATCGAGTCCTCGCCCGAAGGGCCTCCGGCCACGAGCATCCAGATGAAGAACGGGACCATGACGATCCTGACGGCCGTCAGGAGGTTGGGCAGGTTCCAGTTCTCACTCATGCGTGCAGTCTACGGATCTCACCGGCCGGTGAGGTGCCACGCGTCCTCGGAACCCTCGCCGTCCTCGCCACCGTCCTCGTCGTACCAGTCGTCCGCCGCGGGACGGGAGGCGAGATCGTCTGCCACCAGGTCACGTCCGTAGTCGGGAGCCTGGTACTCCGTTGACTCCGCCGGCAGGGAGCCGCGCACCAGTTCCTGGTCCGAGGGGGCCTGGCCGGAGCGCTGGGGCATCTCCGGGTACGCCGCGCCCGCCTGACCGGGACCGCCGGAGCCACCGGGACCGCCGGCGTCGTCCTCACGGGTGAGGCCCTCCGAGGCACCAGTGCCGTCGGGCTGGTCCGCGTGCACCACGTCCTCGGCATAGGCCTCCGGCGCGTCCTCGCTCGGGGCCGCGGCCGGCGGCCCGTCGCCGCGGATGGTGGCCAGCAGGCCGGCCAGGTCATCGGGCTTGACCAGCACGTCGCGGGCCTTGGAGCCCTCCGAGGGGCCGACGACCCCGCGGGACTCCATCAGGTCCATGAGCCGGCCGGCCTTCGCGAAGCCGACGCGCAGCTTGCGCTGCAGCATGGAGGTGGAGCCGAACTGCGTGGTGACCACCAGCTCGGTGGCCTGCAGCAGCAGGTCCATGTCATCGCCGATGTCCTCGTCGATGACCTTCTCGACCTTCTCCGGGACCACGTCCTGGCGGTACTGCGCGGTCATCTGGGTCTTGACGTGCTCCACGACCGCGTGGATCTCGGACTCGTTGACCCAGGCCCCCTGGACGCGCATCGGCTTGGACTTGCCCATCGGCAGGAACAGGGCGTCGCCCTGGCCGAGCAGCTTCTCGGCTCCGGGCTGGTCCAGGACCACGCGGGAGTCCGTGACGGATGAGGTGGCGAAGGCCATACGGGAGGGCACGTTGGCCTTGATGAGACCGGTGACCACGTCCACCGAGGGCCGCTGGGTGGCCAGCACCAGGTGGATGCCGGCGGCACGGGCGAGCTGCGTGATGCGGACGATCGCATCCTCGACGTCCCGCGGGGCGACCATCATCAGGTCCGCGAGCTCATCCACGATCACCAGCAGGTACGGGTAGGGCTTGAGCACGCGTTTGGAGTCCGGCGGGAGGTTGACCTTGCCGGCCCGGATCGCCTTGTTGAAGTCGTCCACGTGCTTGTAGCCGAAGGCCGCCAGGTCGTCATAGCGCGTGTCCATCTCCCGCACGACCCACTGCAGGGCCTCCGCGGCCTTCTTCGGGCTCGTGATGATCGGGGTGACCAGGTGCGGGACGCCCTCGTACGCGGTGAGCTCCACGCGCTTGGGGTCCACCATGACCATGCGGACCTCGTCCGGGGTGGAACGCATGAGGATCGAGGTGATCATCGAGTTCACGAAGGAGGATTTGCCGGCACCGGTGGCACCGGCCACGAGCATGTGCGGCATCTTGGCGAGGTTGGCCATGACGAAGCCACCCTCGACGTCCTTGCCCACGCCCATCACCATCGGGTGGTCGGTCTTGCGCGCGGCATTGGAACGGAGCACGTCACCCAGGGCGACGACCTCCTTGTCCGCGTTCGGGATCTCGATGCCGATCGCGGACTTGCCCGGGATCGGCGAGAGGATGCGCACGTCTGACGACGCCACGGCGTAGGAGATGTTCTTCGACAGCGCCGTGACCTTCTCCACCTTGGTGCCCGGCGCGAGCTCGATCTCGTAGCGGGTGACCGTGGGGCCGCGGGAGAATCCGGTGACCTCGGCATCGACCTTGAACTGGTCCAGCGTGGAGGTGAGGGCGGCCACCACGGCGTCATTGGCCTCGGTACGGTCCTTGTGCGGCGGCCCGGCCGGAAGCAGGGCCGAGTCCGGCAGGGTGTAGGTGATGTCCCCGCCCAGGTGCAGCTGCTCGGAGCGTGCCGGCATGGGCGGCAGTTCAGCCGGCCGGGCCACCGGGGTCGCCTTCACAGCCGCTGCCGGTGCTTCCGCCGGCATCGCCGGAGGCACGGTGCCGATCGGTTCGGTGGCCGGTCCGGCGGGGGCATCGGGCCCGACGCCGGCCGCTTCCCTGACCCGGGCGATGGCCAGTTCCCCGGCGGTCGGCCGCCGGACACCGGGCGGCACGGCCGGTCCTGAGGACTCGGCCTCGGCGGGCGTCGCCGCGGAGTCAGCGTCAGAGTGCTCGCCCGGGTGCCCGTCAGCATCGGCATCTCCGATCACGGCGGTCTCGTAGGCCTCCGTGGTGGTGACCGGATCACCGTTCTGGTCCAGGACCGCGGTCGGCTGTTCGTCGTCACGCCCGAAGAGCCGGGTGCCCTTGCGCTTCTTGCCCTGCTTGTTCTGCTTGTCCCGCTTGCCGGCCTGGTTCCGTTCGTGCTGCGTCAGGTAGGACTGGTCATGCGCGTCCTCTCCGTCCCGGTAGGCCCGGCTCTCGCGGGCACCGCGGGCGGTGCGGTCTGGGCGCTCGGTGGCCGCGCCGCCGTCGGGCTGGCCGGTGAGCCAGGCATAGGCATCCCGGGTGCGCTGCGGGATCTGACCCACCGGGGTGGCGGTGACGATCAGCAGCCCGAAGAGGACCAGGACGACCATCAGGGCCCACACGGGCCATGGCGTCAGCAGGGAGGCCAGCGGGGTGGTGGCGAGGTAGCCGACCAGGCCTCCTCCGGCCAGGAGGTTCTCGAAGGAATCGGCCACGGCGGGCAGGCCCGCCACGAGGTGGGCGATCCCGGCGGCGCCGACCAGCATGACCAGCAGGCCGATCGAGATGCGGCCGTTGTCCCGGTGCTCCTGGGGCGTGCGGAAGTACCGGACCGCGATGATGAGCAGCACGGCCGGGAAGAGCAGGGCGGCCCAGCCGAGAGTGCCGGCGGCCACGTTGTGGACCACGGTGCCGTAGCCCGGGGTGCCGCGCAGGCCCCACCATTCCACCGAGCCGATGACGAAGGCGAGGGCCACGAGGAAGAACCCGGTGCCGTCGCGGCGGTCCTCGGGCTCGATCTTGGCGTCGCGGCCGACCTTGCGCACGCCGGCGCCGATCGGCGTGGCCAGGGCCATCCAGAACCCGCGCGCCGCGCGCACGAACAGGTTGCCCGCCGGCTGCGGGGCGGGTTCGGGCGCGCTGCGGTTGCGCTGGGTGGAGCCGGACGGGCGCGCAGACGACTTCGCCGACTTCGGCTCCGCACCCTTGCGGGCGGTGGAGGTCGAGGACCGGCTGGACTGCGAACGCGTCGGGGAAGTACGGGTCGCCATGCTACGTAGGGTACCGGCGTCCCCCTAGGCTGTCCGTGACCAACACAGGGGTTCCGGCGACGGTTCCGGCGCCTCAGGCCTCCAGGACCACCGGCACGATCATCGGCCGGCGGCGCAGCTTGCGGTTGACCCACGTGCCGATGACGCGGCGGACCACCTGCTGGAGCTGATGTGTGGTGTGGTCCGCGTTGGACTGCACGGCCTCCTCGAGGGCGCGGGCGATCTTGAGCTTGACCTCGTCGAACACCGAATCGTCCTCCGCCACGCCGCGGGCGTGGATGTCCGGGCCGGAGACGATGGTGCCGGTCTGGCGGTTGACCACGGAGATGATCGAGATGAACCCCTCCTCGCCGAGCACCTGGCGGTCCTTGAGGTCGGCGTCGGTGATCTCGCCGATCGAGGAACCGTCCACGTAGACGAATCCGCACTCCACCTGTCCGGACACGCGCGCCACGCCGTCCGTCAGGTCCACCACTGAACCGTCCTCGGTGAGCAGGACGTTCTCCTTCGGCACCCCGGTCGACTCGGCGATCTTGCCGTTGGCGATCAGGTGGCGGGTCTCCCCGTGGACGGGCATCACGTGGGTGGGCTTGACGATGTTGTAGCAGTAGAGCAGCTCGCCCTGGGACGCGTGCCCGGAGACGTGGACCTGGGCCATGCCCTTGTGGACCACCTCCGCGCCGAGCTTCATCAGGCCGTTGACCACCCGGAACACCGAGGTCTCGTTGCCCGGGATCAGGGACGAGGCCAGGATGACGAGGTCGCCGGCATTGAGCTGGATCCGGTGGTCCCCGTTGGCCATCCGGGACAGCGCGGCCATGGGCTCGCCCTGGGAGCCCGTGCACATCAGCACCACCCGGTCATCCGGCAGTTGGTCCACCTGCTTGAGGTCCACCAGGATGCCCTCTGGCACCTTGAGGTAGCCGAGCTTGGCGGCGATGCCCATGTTGCGGACCATGGACCGTCCCACGAAGCAGACCTTGCGGCCGTGCTGGTGGGCGGCGTCCAGGACCTGCTGGATGCGGTGCACATGGGAGGCGAACGAGGCCACGATGACGCGCTGGCTGGCCCGTGCCATCAGGCCCTCCAGGACGGAGCCGATCTCCTTCTCCGTGGTGGTGAACCCGGGAACCTCGGCATTGGTGGAGTCGGTGAGGAACAGGTCCACGCCGTCCTCCCCCAGCCGGGCGAAGGCCCGCAGGTCAGTGATGCGGCCGTCCAGCGGCAACTGGTCCATCTTGAAGTCGCCCGTGTGCAGGATGGTGCCGGCCTGCGTCTTGATGGCCACCGCCAGGGCGTCCGGGATGGAGTGGTTGACGGCCACGAACTCACATTCGAAGGGGCCGAGGTGCTCGGTGTCCCCCTCCGTGACGGTGAGGGTGAGCGGACGGATCCGGTGCTCCTCGAGCTTGGCCTCGATCAGGGCCAGGGTCAGCGTGGAGCCGATCAGGGGGATGTCCGCCTTCAGCCGCAACAGGTACGGCACGGCGCCGATGTGGTCCTCGTGGCCGTGGGTCAGCACCACCCCGACCACGTCATCGAGGCGATCCTCGATATAGCTGAAGTCCGGCAGGATCAGGTCCACGCCGGGCTGGTGCTCCTCGGGGAAGAGCACGCCGCAGTCGACGATGAGGATCTTGCCGTCCAGCTCGAAGACGGTCATGTTGCGGCCCACCTCGCCGAGGCCGCCGAGCGGGACGATGCGGCAGGTGCCCGGCTTCAGCGCGGGTGGAGTGGACAGGCGGGAGCCTGGTGCCATGGGGTTCGGTCCCTTCTAGAAGGTGAGTCCGGCCTCCGCGAGGTCGGCACGGATGGTGGTCTTCTCGTCCTCGGTGGCCTCCACGAGCGGGAGGCGGACCACGGAGTTCGGCAGGATGCCCTGCCAGTTCAGGATCGTCTTGGCGGAGACCGCGCCCTGGATGTGGGTCATCACCGCCCGCTGGTAAGGATCCAGCTCAAAGTGCAGTGCCTGGGCCGCCGCCAGGTCGCCGGCGAGCATGGCGTCCACCATCCGGCGGTACAGCCGCGTGGCCACGTGGGCGGTCACGGAGACCACGCCCACGGCGCCCAGGGTCATGAGCGGCATGGTCAGGGAGTCCTCGCCCGAGTAGATGTCCAGGTCCGTGTTCGCCGCCACGAGAGTGGTGGACTGGAAGTCGCCCTTGGCGTCTTTGAGGGCGGCGATGTTCGGGTGCTGGGACAGCGCGATGATGGTGTCCGGGTTGATCGGCATGACCGAGCGCCCGGGGATGTCATAGAGCATGACCGGAAGGTCGGTGGCGGAGGCGATGGTCTCGAAGTGGGCCCGGATTCCGGCCTGGTTGGGCTTGTTGTAATACGGCGTGACCAGCAGCAGGCCGTCGACGCCGGTCTTGGCGGCCAGCTGGGACAGGTGCACTGAGTGACCCGTGTCATTCATGCCGGTCCCGGCGATGACCTTGGCGCGGCCCCCCACGGCCTCCACCACGGCCTCGAACATGGCCACGTTCTCCTCGTCCAGCAGGGTCGAGGTCTCCCCGGTGGTGCCGGTGATGACCAGCCCGTCGGCACCCTCGTCCACCAGGTGGTTCGCCAGTTTCTGGGCCGAATCCAGGTCCAGGCCGCCGTCGGCCGTGAAGGGGGTGACCATGGCGGGGACAACGGTGCCGAAGGTGTTCGCGGAGCGCGCGGCAGGGGTCTCGATCATGGCTTCCAGCCTACCTGCGAGAATGGCATCCGGCAGGCAGCCGGAGGGCGAGAGTCTGGGCTGACACGACGACCGAACCACAGACGAACCAAGATCGAACCGAGATCGAACCAAGTAAGCACCAGGAACGGATCGGGAACAAGGAGCGGCCCATGGCGGCAACCACGGCAGTGCAGCGTCGCATCCCCGGTGTGGACGCGGCCCGGGGCCTGGCCCTGCTGGGTATGATCGCCACCCATCTGCTCGGACTGGTGTCCGCGGACGGGACGGAACCGACCGTCGTCGGGCTGGTGTTCGCCGGGAAGTCCTCGGCCCTGTTCGCCACACTGGCCGGCGTCGGGCTGGCCCTGCTCAGTGGCGGCGCGGGCCGGACCGGCGCACCCCACCGCGGCCCCCTCCTGGGCTGGGACCGCCGCCGGGTGGCGGTACGCGCGCTGCTGCTGTTCGTCCTCGGCCTCGCCTGCGGTTCCCTGGACATGAACGTCGCCGTCATCCTGGCCCAGTACGCACTGCTGTTCCTGGTCGCGGTGCCTTTCCTGCACCTGGGGGCCCGCGCCCTCGCCGCCTGGGCGATCGGCTGGGTGCTGCTCTCCCCCGTGCTCGCGAGCCTGCTGTCCGCGGCGATGCAGTCGGCGGTGGGGTCCACGGCCTATGTGGACGGCTGGCGGCTGTGGTCCAACCCGACCCTCATCGACCTGGTCTCCCAGCCCGGGCTGCTGGCCTGGGACCTGCTGTTCACGGGCTACTATCCCGTGCTGCAGTGGTTCGGCTACGTGCTCTTCGGCCTGTTCCTCGGCCGGCTGCGGCTGGACCGGATGCGGGTGGCGGCCGTCCTGGCCGCCGGGGGCGCCGCCCTGGCCGCGCTGGCCTTCCTCCTCTCGCGCGGTCTGCAGCAGTGGCCCGAGGTGGCCTCGGCCCTGGCGACCGGGACCGGGGCCGGCACGCGTGCCCTCGGGGCCGAGCTTCTGACCGGCGCGAGCCTGTCCACGGAGTCGGTGCAGCACCTTCCGGTGTGGTTCACGCTCGCCACACCCCACTCCGGGGCGCCGCTGGACCTCCTGCTGACCTGCGGCACCTCCGCCCTGGTGCTCGGGGTCTGCCTGTTGTTGACCCAGATCGCCCGCGGGGTGCTCGTCTGGCCCCTGATGCCGCTGATCGGCGCCGGAGCCCTGCCCCTCACGCTGTACGTGGGGCACCTGGTGGCGTTGGACGTCTTCGAGACGGCGACGGCCGACTGGCCCCGTCTCGGCCTGCTCCTGGCCTACTGGGTGGGTTGCCTCGTCGCCGGGACCCTGTGGCGCGGATTCGGCTGGAGGGGCCCGCTGGAGTGGCTCGTCGCGACCGTCTCCGGCACGTTGGCCGGGCCGAGGCCCTGACGCACCGCGCCACTGACGCCCCTGGCGCCCCTGGATTCACCGCGCACGGTGCAGGGGGCCGCCCACCTGGGTCAGAGGCAGGTTCGTCCCGGACCTGCGGGCCGAGATGATCTCGGCCATCATGGACACCGCGGTCTCCTGTGGGGTTCCCGCCCCGAGGTCCAGGCCCAAGGGCGCATGCAACCGCGCCAGTTCCTGCTCGCTCAGCCCCAGGTCCCGCAGTCGCTCCTCACGTTCCCGGCTGGTGCGCCGCGATCCCATGGCCCCGACGAAGGCGGCCGGCGAGCGCAGGGCCCTCGCCACCAGCGGGTCGTCGAACTTCGGGTCATGTGTCAGCGCGCAGAGGACGGTGCGGTGATCGACGTGAAGCTCGTCCAGGTACTCGTGGGGCCACCGCACGACGATCTCATCCGCCTCGGGGAACCGCTCCCGGGTGGCGAACGCCGCCCGGGCGTCGCAGACGGTCACCCGGTAGCCCACGTCCGCGGCCAACCGGGCCAGGGACGCGGCGAACGCGTTCGAGCCGAAGACCACGAGGTGCGCCGGCGCCGTGAAGCTGCGGACCGCGTAGTCGGAGGGCGGACCGCCGTCGGGGCTTGGGACTTTCACGACGCCGGAGCGAGACTCCCTCAGCAGGGCGGCGGCCTCGTGGAGGCCCCGGTCAGGCTTCGTTGCGGAGTCAGCCGCGGTCACGAGACCGCGCCACCCGGCGTCCGGTCCCGGCAACGCCGTGACGGTGGCGACCGGTTCACCGGAGCGCAGCGCCTCGGCCAGGGCGCGGAAGAAGTCCAGGTCCGCCGGGGCGACGCGTTCGAGGAAGACCCGGAGCGAGCCGCCACAGGTCAGCCCGATGTCGAGCGCCGCACCGTCGCTGTAGCCGTAGTCACGGACCAGCGCCCGGCCCGTGGTCGCCACCTCCTGAGCGTGCGCGTAGACGTCTGCCTCGATGCATCCCCCGGACAGGCTGCCGATGACCGTGCCGTCGTCCAGGACGGCCATCTGCGTCCCCACCGGTCTCGGCGCACTCGAGGAGGTGGAGACCACGGTGGCCAGCACGAAGCCGGCGTCACCGTCGAGGACCGGGGCCATCCGCTGCCACAGGTCGTCACGCTCGGACATCGGCCTCCATTCCCCGGCTGAGCCCGTCGAGGTCCTGCGGGATGTCCACGTCGCGGCCCGTGGCCAGCTGCCCCACGTCCACGACGTCCACCACCTCCGGGTGGCCACGCAGCCAGACCCGTCCGGCCGCGTCCCCCGCTGCCAGGGCGGCCGCCTCCCGGGCCCAGTGCCGGGGGAAGACCAAGGGGTGACTGCGGACCAGCCGGCCCTGCGCATCCGAGTACCCGGCGGCCGTCACCCGAGGGCCGAGGTCCCGGGCGGTGGTGGAGGCGGTGGCAGCGGCCAGCAGACGGCGCACCACGGCCTCGCCGACGTCGGGCTGGTCCACCAGGGCCACCGCGATCAAGCCGCACGAGGGGCCGGAGGAGGCGAGCAGCCGATCTGCGGCCTCGATCCCGAGCCGGAAGGACGAGCCCATCCCCGACTCCCAGTCCGCGTTCACCACGGTACGCACGCGCTGGCCCTCGGGGGTCCCCGTCAGCGCTCCGTCCAGGACCGTCCGTACCTCCTCGTCCGAGGCGCCGAGAACCACCACCACCGCGTCACAGCCGCCTCGCAGCAGGGCACGCGCCATCCGGACCACCTGGGGCGTACCGTCCACGCACAGCAGGGCCTTGGGCCCCCGGCCCAGGCGGCGGCCCGCACCGGCGGCCAGCAGCACACCCACCACCGGTGCACCGCCCCGGTACGGCCCTGCCGGCACTCGCACTTGCGGGCCACTCACCGCGACGGGCCCGGGGCTCACCGGAGGACGCGTGGGGCTCACAGGAACTTGTCGGCGGTCGCGGGCAGGTCTCGGACCCGGATCCCGGTGGCGTGGTAGGTGGCATTGACAACGGCGGCGGAGGTACCGACGATGCCGATCTCCCCAATCCCCCGGGACCCCATGGGGGTCGCCTGCTCGTCGACGTCGTCGAGCCACTCGACCTGCAGGTCGCCGATGTCCGCGTGCGCGGCGACGTGGTAGGTAGCCAGGTCTTGGGTGACGACGTGGCCGAAGCGGGGATCGCGCACCGATTCCTCGAACAACGCGGCCGAGAGCCCCATGACGAGTCCGCCGAGGAACTGCGAGCGCGCCGTGGTCGGGTTGATCACCCGGCCCACCGAGTAGACGCCGAGCATCCTCGGTATCCGCACCTCACCGGTCCAGCGGTGCACCCGTGCCTCGACGAACACGGCGCCGAAGGAGTGCATGGCCAGGTGCTCCACGTCGGGGTAGGACTCGGCGGTCGCGGTGGTCTCCACCCCGCGGTCCGGGTCCTCGCCGTGGTCCGCGCGGAATTGCTGCGCCGCCTGGGTGATGGCGGTGCCCCAGGAACCCGTGCCGGACGACCCGCCGGCCACGGTGGCGAACGGCAGGTCCGTGTCACCGATCGCCAGGTCGACGTCGGCCACCCCGACGCCCAGGGCATCGGCGGCGATCTGCAGCAGGGCGGTCCGGGCCCCGGTGCCGATGTCGACCGCTCCGATGGAGACGGCATAGCGCCCCCCGCCGAGGGCCGCGATGTGGGCGGCGTTGCCCGGGAAGAAGTGGGCGGGATAGGTCGAGGACGCGACGCCCGTGCCCACCCACCAGTCGCCGTCGAGGGTGGCACGCGGCTCGGCGGGGCGGTCGGCCCACCCGAAGAGCTCGGCGCCACGGTGCAGGCACTCCACCAGCCGCCGGTTGCCGAACGGGTTGCCGGTCTCGGGATCGACCTCGGGCTCGTTGCGCTCGCGCACCTCGAGGGGATCGACGCCGGACGCCACCGCCAACTCGTCCATGGCCACTTCGAGGGCGTACATGCCGGGCATCTCCCCCGGTGCCCGCATCCAGGACGGGACAGCGACGTCGAGTGCGGCCACCCGGTGGCTGGTCCGCCGGTGCCGACCGGCATACATCATCCGTGCCGGGACGGCGGCCTGCTCGACGAATTCCTTGATGGCGGAGCTCTGGACCTCGACCGCGTGGTCGAGGGCGACGATGCGACCGTCCGGCTCGGCGCCCAGGCGGAGGCGGGAGATCGTCTGGGTGCGGTACCCGGTGAGGGCGAACATCTGCTGGCGGGTCACAGCCAGTTTGACCGGCCGTCCCTCAGCCCAGCGTGCGGCGAGGACGACGGCCATCTCCGGACTGTGGGGCAGCCCCTTGCTGCCGAACCCGCCGCCGACGTAGGGCGCCTGTACGCGCACCCGGTCCACGTCGATGCCGAGCATCGGGGCCAGGGTCGAGGCAACGCTGTGGACGCCCTGGGTGGAGTCCCACATCGTCAGCGTGTCCTCGTGCCACAGGGCCGTGGCCGCATGGGGCTCCATCGCGTTGTTGTGCTCGTGCGGGGTGGTGTAGGTCTGTTCGATCCGCACCGGCGCTGCCGCCAGCGCCGCCTCGACGTCACCCTCGTCGGTGTCAGACGGAAAGCCCGCGTTGACCGTCTCGGGCCGGTAGGTCTCCGCACCCTCCAGGACCACCGACGCCGGCTCGTCCTCCTGGTGGATTTGCACCAGACGGGCGGCCTCGCGGGCGGCCTCAGGGGTCTCAGCCAGCACCAGGGCCACGATCTGGCCGCGGAACCCGATCCGATCGTCCTGCAGCACGGCCAGTTCGCGGTTGTCCGTGGTGGCCAGTCTCGGTGCGGTGGTGTGGTCCAGCACCGCCACCACGCCGGGATGCTCCAGGGCCTGGCTCGCGTCCACGCGCAGCACCCGCCCCTTGGCGGTGGTCGAGGTCACCAGCCAGCAGTGCAATGGAGACCCGCCGGACGCGGCTGTTGCCTCGGCGTCGTATTCCACGGCGTAGGCAGCGCGGCCGGTGACCTTCTCCCGGGCGTCGACCCGCTCCATCGCGGTGCCCATGGCCACGGCCCGTACGGGGTTCGCGGTCATCGTCCCCCCTCCTTCTCCGATGTTCCGTCGGGCTTCCCGTCCAGACCGCCGAGGAGACGGGAGAGTGCCTCCGTGGTGGCGCCCCGCAGCAGCGGGCGCTTGTACTCGGTGTCCGGGCCGAAGGCCGCCGCCCGCAGTTCCTCCTCCACGGCCGCGGCGATCGCGGACTCGTCCGGCCGGCGTCCCCGTAGCTCTGCCTCGGCCCGGGTGGCGCGCCACGGTTTGTGGGCGACCCCGCCCCAGGCGAGCGCGATGTCCGCGACCACGCCGTCGTCGTCGAGGGTCACGGCGGCGGCGACCGAGACGAGGGCGAAGGCGAAGGAGGCCCGGTCCCGGGTCTTGACGTAGGTCGAGCGCCGGGCCAACGGCGTGGCCGGGACTTCGACCGCGGTGATCAGCTCACCGTGGGACAAGGTGGTCTCGATCTCGGGGTGGTGCCCGGGCAGAGTGTGCAGGTCCGCCATGGGGACCTGCCGCTCGCCATCGGGCCCCAGGACCACGACGACGGCGTCCAGGGCGGTCAGGGCGACGGCGAGGTCTGAGGGGTGGGTGGCCACGCAGGCCTCACTGGCACCGAGCACGGCGTTGTACCGGCCGTACCCCTCGAGGGCCGAACAGCCACTGCCCGGCTCCCGTTTGTTGCACGGGGTGGTGATGTCCTGGAAGTACACGCACCGGGTGCGCTGCAGCAGATTGCCGCCGGTGGTGGCCTGGTTGCGGATCTGGCCGCTGGCCCCGGCCAGCAGGGCCCGGCTGATGCCGGGCCAGCCGCTGCGCAGGAGCGGGTGGGCGGCCAGGTCGCTGTTGCGCACGTTGGTGCCGATCCGCACCCCCGCCTCGGTCTGCTCGACGGTGTCCAGCGGAAGCCGGCTGATGTCCACCAGCCGTCCGGGCGTGCTGACCCCGAGTTTGAGGTGGTCCACCAGGTTCGTCCCGCCGCCCAGGAACCGCGCCTGGGGATCCCCGCTGACGGCGCTGACCGCTTCTGCGGCGGTGGCGGGGGCTGCATAGGTCAGTGGTCTCATCGGCCCGCCGACTCCCGGATCGCGCTGAGAATGCCGGCGTAGGCGCCGCAGCGGCACAGATTGCCGCTCATGCGCTCGCGGATCTCCTCGTCGGTGAGCTCCACGTCCGCCTCGAGGTCGGCGGTCACGTGGCTGGGAGCTCCCCGGCCGGCCTCCTCGAGCATCCCGACGGCGGAGCACACCTGACCCGGCGTGCAGTAGCCACATTGGAAGCCGTCGTGCGTGATGAACGCCTGCTGGACCGGGTGGAGGTCCCCCTCGTCTGCCGGTCCGGCCAGTCCCGCCGCCGTCACGATCTCGGCGCCGTCATAGGCCACGGCCAGGGCCAGGCAGGTCAGGTGCCGGCGCCCGTCCAGCAGGACCGTGCAGGAGCCGCACTGTCCGTGGTCGCAGCCCTTCTTGGGCGAGGTGTTGCCGGCGCGTTCGCGCAGGGCGTCCAGCAGGGTGGTTCGGGTGTCAACGGTCAGTTCGTGGTCGGTGCCATCGATCCGGAGGGTGATGCCCTGCTCCGGGACGTGCTGTGAGGTGTGTGGTGACCCGGTGTGCGGCGAGTCGTGGTCCGGATGGTGTGCTGCGACGTGTTCCAAAGGCCCTCCCTGGCCGGCAGTGTGCGGTCCTGCTGCGCACACAGTACCGAGGCGGCGGCTCGCCTGGCCACACCCGCGGCCCGGTGAGAACGGCCCGATCAGAGCCGGGCCCTCAGCTCCCTGACCGGGCGGAGTACAACGCCATCGCGTCCCGCATGGCCTTCCGGGCCCGGGAACGGTCCCCGGAGGCGTCGTAGCCGAGGGAGAGCCGGTACCAGGAGCGCCAGTCCCGCGGGGCGACCTCGGCCTCCGCACGGAAGGTCTCGAACTGGACGTCCGCGGCCGCGCGGTCGATGCGTCCCGCGGCCGAGCGGGGCAGGTTGTCCTCGGGCAGTCCGCCCTCGGCCTCCAGGGTGCGGCCCATCTTCTCCATCGTGAGTCCGAAGCGCAACTCGCGCCACAGCGTCCACACACCCACGGCGACCACGCAGAGCACGGCCACGCCGAGGATCTTGGCGATGGGCTGGGGTGCCTGCAGGAAGCCCACGGCGGACACGACCGCCACCACGGCGAACAGCAGCATGAGGGCGGCGATCGCCACCACTCCGATCTTGGTTCTCATCGTCTCCGGTCCAGCTCAGTCGAGGTCCAGGTAGGCGTCCAGGCCGTAGGCCAGGCCGGGCCGGGATGCCACGGTCCGCAGCCCCAGCAGGACACCGGGCATGTACGCCCCGCGGTCGAAGGCGTCGTGACGGACGACCAGCTGCTCCCCCGGCCCGCCCATCAGGACCTCCTGGTGGGCCTCCAGCCCGCGCAGTCGCACGGCGTGCACGCGGATCCCGTCCACCAGGGCCCCGCGGGCGCCGTGCGGATCATGGGCGGTCGCGTCCGGGGAGGTTCCGACGCCGGCCGCCTGGCGGGCGTCCGCGATCAGTCCCGCGGTCCGCACCGCCGTGCCGGAAGGCGCATCGACCTTGTCCGGGTGGTGCATCTCGATGATCTCCACCGAGGGGAAGTGACGGGCGGCCTTTGCGGCGAAGGCGCTGGCCAGGACGGAGCCGACCGAGAAGTTCGGGGCGATCAGCACGCCCACCTCCGGATGCGCCGCCAGCTGCCCCGCGAGCGTCTCCCGGCGCTCGGCGGACCAGCCGGAGGTCCCGACGACGGCGTGCAGGCCGTGCTCGACGGCGAAGGCCACGTTGTCCGGCGAGACCTGCGGGACGGTGAGGTCCAGCACGTGGCTCGCGCCGGCATCGAGGGCGGCCGAGACGGGATCCCGGGAGCCGAGTTCGGCCACCAGCTCCAGATCCGGGGCTCCGCCCACGGCCGCCACGGCGTAGCGGCCCATCTTGCCGGTGGCTCCGAGGATGGCGACCCGGATCGGCTCGGCGCTGAGTTCGGGGCGGGATACGGTGCGGGATTCGGTCTCGGGCGCAGTCATGACCTCCAGTTTAGGTGCCTCCGGAGGCCCTCGGCGCCGACGGCCCCGCGCGGGCCGTCGGCAGGTGTCTGCTAGTCCAGGTCTCGGACGGACTCCACCGGCGCCCGCCCGGTGTGCGTGCGGGATGAGCCGACCACGTTGCCGGACTTCCAGTCCGCCCAGCCTGGCCGGTCCACCATGAAGGCCTCGATCTCGGCGGTGCTGGCCACCAGCTTCGGATCATGCTTGAGGTAGTGCCGGGTCTCGCGGGCGACCAAGCCGGAGAGGACCAGCAGTCCGATGAGGTTCGGCAGGGCCATCAGGCCGTTCATGATGTCGGAGAAACTCCAGACAATGGACAGCGGCACGGTGCAGCCCACGAACACCACGAGGGAGAACACGACTCGGTAGGGCATCACGAGCCGCTGACCGAAGAGGCGTTCCACGTTGCGCTCACCGTAGTAGGACCATCCGAGGATGGTGGAGAAGGCGAACATGATCAGGCCGATGGTGACGATCCAGTGACCCCATTCGCCGGGCAGGCCGTGGGAGAAGGCCTCGCCGGTCATCAGCGCCGCGGAGATCTGCTCACCGGTGGCCTCGTCGATCACGTTCCACGCCCCGGTCGTGATGATCACCAGGCCGGTGCAGGTCACCACGATCAGCGTATCGATGAACGTCTGCGTCATGGACACCAGGCCCTGACGGACCGGGTGGGACGTCTGGGCCGCTGCCGCCGCGATCGCCGCCGAGCCCATCCCGGATTCATTGGAGAACATACCGCGGGCCACGCCGTACTGGATGGCGATGATGAGGATCGAGCCGGTGAAGCCCCCGACCGCGGCCGTGCCGGTGAAGGCATCGGTGAAGATGAGCGCGAAGGCGGCCGGGATGTCCACGAGGTTGACGATCAGGATGTAGAGCGAGGCGGCCACGTAGAAGACGATCATGACGGGAACGAATCCGGCGGTGACCTTGCCGATGGACTTGATTCCGCCCACCAGCACCAGCAGCGTCATGACGGTCAGGATGATGCCGGTGATCCATGGGGCCACGTTCCAGGAGCCTTCGACGTTGGCCGCGATGGAGTTGCTCTGGGTCATGTTGCCGATGCCGAAGGAGGCGAGGAAGGCGAAGACCGCGAAGGTGAGTGCCAGGATCTTGCCGACGGGACCCTTGATGGCCTTCTGCAGGTAGTACTGCGGGCCGCCGGACTTGTCACCGGCCTCGTCGGTGGTGCGGAACCGGACGGCCAGGTACGCCTCGGAGTACTTCGAGGCCATGCCCAGCAGTCCCGTGACCCACATCCAGAACAGGGCACCCGGTCCGCCGATACCGATCGCGGTGGCCACACCCACGATGTTCCCGGTGCCGACCGTGGCGGCCAGGGCGGTGGTCAGGGCCTGGAACTGGGAGATGTCTCCCTCGGTGTCCGCATCCCGCCGACGGATGATCCCCAGGTTCAGGGCGGGAAAGAGCTTGTGGAACTGCAGGAAGCCCAGACGGATGGTCAGGTAGAGGCCGGTGCCCAACAGCAGGGGGATGAGGAAGAACGGACCCCAGACGAACGAGCCGATGTTGTCCAGCACTGTTTGCAGTTGATCCATGACGGTGAACCGGTCTTTCTGTCCGTGGTGCGGTACCCGACCCCTCGGGCGACGGATCGGCCTGTGAGAGGTCGATGCCGTCCAGAATGTTGCACACGCCACGCCGAGTCAAGCGACTCCCCGTGGAAGGCGCGGATGGAAACGTCCTGGAAACGCTCAGCTGCCGGAGAGCCCGTCCGCCGACACGTCCGGGCCGACCATGATCGTGGCCCGCGGGGAGGCCGCCAGTCTCTGGGCCACCGCCTGCACCTGCGCGGCCGTGACGGCGCGCAGCCGGTCCAGGGCCCCGTCCAGGTCAACGAACTCCCCCGTGACCAGTTCGGCCCGGCCCAGGCGGGACATCCGGGACCCGGTGTCCTCCAGCCCGAGCACGGTGCCGCCGGAGAGCTGGCCGCGGGCGCGTTCCAGTTCCTCGTCGGTGATGCCGTGCTCGGCCAGGCGCTCCAGTTCCGAGACCATGAGCTCGGCCACGGAGTCGGCCTTCTGCGGGGAGCAGCCGGCGTAGAGACCGAAGTAGCCGACGTCCGAATAGGCGGCAGAGAAGGAGTAGGTGTTGTAGGCCAGGCCGCGCTTCTCCCGGATCTCCTGGAACAGGCGCGAACTCATGCCCCCTCCCAGGGTGGAGTTCATCAGGGCCAGCGCGAACCGGTCGGGATCCAGGGAGTGGACTGAGCGCCCGCCGACCAGGATCGAGGACTGCTCCACCGGCCGGGAGATCCGGTGCAAACCCTCGGAGATCCCCGCTCCCGTGTACACATGGCTGCGCCGCGGGGCGGGGGAAGCGCCGTCCGGCAGGTTCCAGCCCGAGCGTTCCAACGCCTCGACCACGAGCCGGCACACCTCGTCATGGTCCAGGCCGCCGGCAGCGGTCACCACCAATTCGTCCGGGCGGTACCACTGGCGGTAGTGCTCCAGCACGCGCTCACGTGTCACGGCGTTGATGGTCTCGGCGGTGCCGCCGATGGGACGGCCCAGCTCATGACCGTCCAGCAGGGCCGCTGCCAGGGCCTCGTGCGCGGTGTCGATGGGATCGTCGGCATCCATGGCCAGTTCCTCGAGGATCACCCCGCGCTCCGTCTCGAGCTCGGTCGCATCGATCAGGGCGGAGGTGACCATGTCCGTGATGACGTCGATGGCCATCGGCAGGTCGGTGTCCAGCACCCTGGCGTGATAGCACGTGGACTCCTTGGCCGTGGAGGCGTTGGACTCCCCGCCGACGCGATCGAACGCGGTGGCGATGTCCATGGCCGACCGGGTGGGGGTGCCCTTGAAGAGCAGGTGCTCCAGGAAATGCGTCGAGCCGAATCCGCCCTCCGCCTCGTCCCGTGATCCCACGGCGATCCAGAAGCCGATGGTGACCGAGCGCTGGTCCGGCATCGCCTCCGTCAGCACCCGGACTCCTCCGGGCAACACGGAACGCCGGACCACGGAGCCATGGCCGGCGTCCTGGATGGTTCCGGTGAAATCAGCGGGAATCGGCAGCGTAGGACTCATGCCTCCGAAACTACCAGCGCCGCCGCGGCTGGCCTCACCGGGACGTTAACCACCCGCGGCCCGCACCGAAGTGCGGGCCACGGGCCGGTGGAGCTGACGGGTCAGCTCCTTCAGGCGATCAGCGGGAGATCAGTTCTCCTCGGACTTGTCAGACTCATCGGCGTCCGACACGGCATCCGACTCGTTGTTCTCGGACTCGCCGCCCTCGACCACGGGGGCCAGGGACAGCTTGCCGCGGTCGTCGATCTTGGTGATCTCGACCTGGATCTTCTGGCCGACCTCGACGACGTCCTCCACGTCCTCGACGCGCTTGCCCTCGTTGATCTTGCGCAGCTCGGAGATGTGCAGCAGGCCGTCCTTGCCCGGGGTGAGGGACACGAACGCACCGAAGGTGGTCAGCTTCACCACGGTGCCGAGGTAGCGCTCGCCGACCTCGGGGACCTGCGGGTTGGCGATGGCGTTGACCGCGGAACGGGCGGCCTCGGCTGCCGAACCCTCGGTGGCTCCGATCAGCACGGTGCCGTCGTCCTCGATGGAGATGTCCGCACCCGTGTCGTCCTGGATCTGGTTGATCATGGCGCCCTTGGGGCCGATGACCGCACCGATCTTGTCCACCGGGATCTTGACCGCGATGATGCGCGGTGCGTACTGGCTCATCTCGTCCGGGGCATCGATCGCGGCGTTCAGGACACCCAGGATGTGCAGGCGGGCCTCACGGGCCTGGGTCAGCGCGGCGGCCAGCACGGAGGCCGGGATGCCGTCGAGCTTGGTGTCCAGCTGGATCGCGGTGACGAACTCGGAGGTGCCGGCCACCTTGAAGTCCATGTCGCCGAAGGCATCCTCGGCGCCGAGGATGTCCGTCAGGGCGGCGTAGCGGGTCTGACCGTCCACGGTGTCCGAGACCAGGCCCATCGCGATGCCGGCCACGGCGGCCTTCAGGGGCACACCGGCGTTCAGCATCGACAGGGTGGAGGCGCAGACGGAGCCCATGGAGGTGGACCCGTTGGAGCCCAGCGCCTCGGAGACCTGGCGGATCGCGTAGGGGAACTCCTCGCGGGACGGCAGCACCGGGACCATGGCGCGCTCGGCGAGGGCACCGTGGCCGATCTCGCGCCGCTTCGGCGAGCCCACGCGGCCGGTCTCGCCGACGGAGTACGGCGGGAAGTTGTAGTGGTGCAGGTAACGCTTGCGTGTCTCCGGGGCCAGCGAGTCGATCTGCTGTTCCATCTTCAGCATGTTCAGCGTGGTGACACCCATGATCTGGGTCTCGCCGCGCTCGAAGATGGCCGAACCGTGCACGCGCGGCAGGACCTCCACCTCGGCGGTCAGCTTGCGGATGTCCGTGAGGCCACGGCCGTCGATGCGGACCTGGTTGGTCAGGATCTGCTGGCGCACGGCCTTCTTGGTCACCGCGCCGTAGGCCTTGGCAATCTCGCCGCGGCGCTGCTCGAACTGGGTGCCCTCGCCCGCCAGGGCCTCGACGACCTCGGCGCGGTAGGCGTCATCCGTGTTCTGGCGCTCCAGCTTGTCGGCAATCGAGTAGATCTCCTGCAGGCGGGCGGCGGCGAACTGCTCCACGGCCTCGTAGGCATCGTCCTCGTAGTCCTTGAAGACCGGGATCTCGACAGGGGCCTTCGCGGCGCGCTGGGCCAGATCGGCCTGGGCGTCGCAGAGAGCCTTGATGAACGGCTTGGCAGCCTCGAGGCCCTCGGCCACGATCTCCTCGGTCGGAGCAGTGGCGCCCTGTTCCTTGATCAGGTTCCAGGAGTCCGGGGTGGCCTCGGCCTCGACCATCATCACGGCGATGTCGTCCCCGGCCACACGGCCGGCCACGGCCATGTTGAACACGGCGTCCTTGAGCTGGGAGTGCTTCGGGAAGGCGACCCACTGGCGGCTGCCGGTGCCGTCGTCGATCAGGGCCACGCGCACGCCGCCGATCGGGCCGGAGAACGGCAGGCCGGAGAGCTGGGTGGACATCGAGGCGGCGTTGATGGCCACCGTGTCGTAGACCTCGTCCGGGGCGATCGAGGTGACGGTCACGACGACCTGGACCTCGTTGCGGATGCCCTTGGTGAACGCGGGACGCAGCGGGCGGTCGATCAGGCGGCAGGTGAGGACGGCGTCCGTGGACGGGCGGCCCTCGCGGCGGAAGAACGAACCGGGGATGCGGCCGGCGGCGTACATGCGCTCCTCGACGTCCACGGTCAGCGGGAAGAAGTCGAAGCCTTCACGCGGGGACTTGCCGACGGTCGTGGCCGACAGCATCGAGGTCTCCTCGTCGATGTAGACCATGGCCGCGCCGGCGGCCTGCTGGGCCAGACGGCCGGTTTCGAAGCGCACGACGCGCTGGCCGTAGGTGCCGTTGTCGATGACGGCTTCGGCGAACTTGATTTCGGGACCCTCCATGGGTGGGTGTCCTTTCTTCACGGCCCGCCGCGTCACCACCCGGTCTTCGATCGAAGCCTCCGGACGCTCGGACACGATGGTCGTGAGGTTCCGGAAGCCACTGTCGAGGACCGCGAATGGATGGACGTGACGGGCTTGATGGGGGTGCTGACTGGTATGCAGCAGGGACGGTCACATCGGGTGACCCTCCCGGACCAGACTAAAGGCGGCGGCCCGAAGGGGGAAACCCCATACGCGGGACGCCGCCTGAAGTCAGGATGTCACTTACGCAGGCCGAGGCGCCCGATCAGCGAGCGGTAGCGCTCGATGTCGGTGCGCTCGAGGTATCCGAGCATACGACGACGGCGACCGACCAGGGCCATCAGGCCGCGGCGGGTGTGGTGGTCGTGCTTGTGAGACTTCAGGTGTTCCGTCAGGTCCAAGATGCGACGGGACAGCACAGCAACCTGTACTTCCGGGGAACCGGTGTCGCCCTCGTGGGTGGCGTATTCCTTCATGATGTCCTGCTTGACGGCGGGGTCGAGTGCCACGCGAACTCCTTATGAGTTGTGCCGCGATCAGAAATGGTGGATCCCGCCACCGCGGACTGCAGCGGGCACCAACACACCAGTCTAGCAGTCCGGGTGCCCTCAGTCCCGTCGCGTGCGCAGCGCGAGCGTCAGGTACGGCAGCTCGATCGTCTCATCCGTAGCGAATCCCAGGTGTTCGTGCAGGTACCACTCGAGGTTGGCGGTCATCCGCGCGTGGATGTGCTCGCCCGAGCGGAGCCAATACGAACGGGACGCCATCAGCGCATGGAGGCCGGCCGGCGTCGTGCGGTCCGTCCAGCGCACCTCGTGGTGCTCCTCAGCTCCGAAGGGAGCGCGCGTGCGCCGCGATGGCCGGCCGGAGCCGGCCGCATGGACATCCCCGGCGTGCATGATCCGGGTGAGCCGGTGGACCCAGGGCACGGAGGTGTCCAGTTGGTTCCACACCAGGGCCAGCGTCCCGCCGGGGCGCAGCAGCCGCGCGGCCTCCGCCGAGCCGGCGTCCGGGTCGATCCAGTGCCACGCCTGCGCGCTTGTGACCAGGTCGAATCCGCCGGAGTCCAGTCCGGTGTGTTCCGCGGCCGCCTGCACGACGGCGGCGGAGGGCACCGCGCGCCGCAGCGGTTCCAGCATGGAGGCTGAGGGGTCCACGGCGGTGACCTCGAGCCCCCGGTCCGCCAGCAGCCGGGTGAAGAGGCCGGTGCCGGCGCCGAGGTCCACGGCGGTGCGGGCACCGGCCGGGACCAGGAAGTCGACGGTCTGCTCCGGGTAGGAGGGCCGCACCGCGTGGTAGTGCTCTCCCCCGGTGACGAACGCGGCCCCGAGGCTCTGGCGGGAGGCGCTGTCGAGGCGGGGGTCCCCACCAGGCCGGTTCGGGACGGGACCTGTCACCGGACTGTCCCTGTGCTCACACCGCACGGTCACGGACGTGGGTCCGCCGGCACCGCGGCGAGGACCTCACGCGTGCGGTCGACGTCCTGGGTCATCTGCTCGACGAGTTTGGGGATGCCCTCGAACGCGACCATGCCGCGCAGCCGCTCCACGAACTCGATCGTGACGAACTGGCCGTACAGGTCGAAGTCCTCGACCTGCTCCTGCGGCCGGTCGATGACATGGGCCTCGACCACCCGGGACACCCCCTCGAAGGTCGGGTTGGAGCCGATCGAGATGGCGACGGGCCATCGCCGGTGCGCCTCGTCGAAGAGCCAGCCGGCGTAGACGCCGTCGGCCGGGATCATGCCCTGGACCTCGTCGGAGAGGTTGGCGGTGGGGAACCCCAGCTCGCGGCCCCGGGCGAAGCCGTGGACGACCTCGCCATGCACGCGGTGGTTGCGGCCCAGCACGCCGGCGGCCTCGCGGACCTCGCCCTCGCGCAGCGATTCGCGGATCCAGGTGGAGGAGCAGCGGCGGTCCTCGCCGAAGTCGGCGACGTCGATGACCTCGAAGCCGTACGTCCGGCCGAGTTCCACCATGGTGCCGAAGTCACCGGAGTTGCGGTAGCCGAAGCGGACGTCCCGGCCCACCACCACCGCCGTGGCGTTGACGGCGTCCACGATCACGTTCTTGACGAACTCCTCGGGGCTCTGCTGGGCGAACTCGAGGGTGTAGTGAATGACCAGCATCGCGTCGATGCCGGCCTGCTCGATCAGCCGCGCCTTCTCCTCGTAGCCGGTGATGGCCTCCTGGAGGTCATTGGGCCGGTGCACCACCCGGGGGTGCGGGTCGAAGGTGATGGCCACGGACGTCGCCCCGGAACCGCGCGCGGCGGAGACGACCTGGTCGAGGACCTGGAGGTGACCACGGTGCACCCCGTCGAAGTTCCCGATGGTGACCACGGAGGGTGCGGGACTCTCCGGTACGGCGGCTAGGCCGTCCCAATAGTGCATGCAGTCCCTCCGCTCCGGCTCATCTCTCGATTATCCACCCCCTCAGGGGCGGCTTTCCACTTCGACGCGGGGTCGGTGTCCCAGCAGCCAGGCCAGGCCCAGGATCGGCAGGATCAGCGGGATGTACCCGTAACCGGCGCCGAAGCGGCTCCACACCGTGTCATCGGCGAACAGCTGCGGGTCCAGGAGCGTCCAGAGCCCGACCCCGACCACGCCCACCAGTTCGATGCCCACCGCCACGACCGAGACGTACCAGGCCGTGCGGCCGGAACGGGCCAGGGACAGCGTGGCCACGATGTAGACGGCGGCGGCGAAGGCGGAGAGCAGATAGGCCAGGGGCGCCTGCTCGAAGTGCGTGGCGATCTGGAAGATCGAACGCGCGAAGGAGGACAGGGCGAACACGGCGTAGACCATCACCAGGATGCGGCCGAGCCCCTGGTTCCGCCGGGGCCTGTTGTTCTCCTTGGTCTTATTGCCCTTGTTGTTCTTGTTGTTCTCGGCCTCAGCCAAACCAGATCACCTGCAGTCTGTAGAGCATCACGAAGATCGTCGGCCCCACGGCGGCCATCACCAGGTTGGACCAGCGGGTCTTGTCCGTGACGGCCCACACCACCGCGACCAGGGAGACAACCAGCGCCGTGAGGACGTAGCCCCAGAACTCCCAGAGTTCCCCCTGGAGGGGCTCGCCTCCGGTCTGGCGGAAGATCGCCCCCACGCCGTAGGTGATCAGGAAGAGCTCCACCGCGGCCACGGAGAGGATGGAGAAGTCGTCCGGGAAGGTGCGGATGAAGGTCATCACCACACAGATCACCAGAGAGAGGGCACACAACGCGGTGCCGGCCCAGAACCAGCCGTCGGTCGCCACCTCCGTCACGTCCGCCCGCCGTCCTGCGTCGAGGCTGCTGCCGGTGCTGTGGCGGGCGCGAAGACGATCTCGGGCTTGGCGGAGAGGACCTCCGGGCGGCCCTGGCGCTCCTGGTCGCAGATCAGGGCGACGACGGTGCCGTCCGGCGCCTGGGCGGCCACCATCCCCTCGGTGCCGGTGACCTCGATGCGCCGCCCGAAGGACAGCTCAGAGGCCTCCTCACCGGTCAGCCGGCGCACGGGGAACAGCCCGGCCGCGGCCACGGAGAGTTCGGTGGAGGTGAAGCGCACCGCCAGGTCCTCGAGGGTCACGGCATCGGCCACGGAGAAGGGCCCGACGGCGGTGCGCCGCAAGGCGGTCAGGTGGCCTCCGGTCTCCAGGGCCTCCCCCAGGTCCCGGGCCAGGGCACGGATGTAGGTCCCGGAGGTGCAGTCCACCTCGACGTCGAGGTCCACGGTGGTACCGTCCTCGGCGCGCCGGTAACCGGTGACCTCGAAGCGGCGGACCGTGACGGGCCGGGCATCGAGGCGCACGTCCTCGCCGGCCCGCACCCGGTGGTAGGCGCGCTGCCCGTCCACCTTGATGGCGGACACCGCCGAGGGGACCTGCTGGAGGTCGCCCGTGAGGTCGGCCACGGCAGCGTCCACCCGTTCCGGCGTGACCGCGTTCGCGAGCCGGGTCTGCAGCACGTCCCCCTCGGCGTCGTCCGTCACGGTGGAGACACCGAGCCGGATGGTCGCCAGGTAGGTCTTGTCCGTCCCCGTGATCGCCGTCAGCAGACGGGTGGCCTTGTTGAAGCCGACCACCAGCAGGCCGGTGGCCATCGGATCCAAGGTGCCGGCATGACCGACCTTGCGGGTGCCGGCCAGCCGGCGGACCTTCCCGACCACATCATGGGAGGTCCAACCGGCCGGCTTGTCCACGAGCACCAGGCCGGAGGCCTCGGTGCCGGGAGCGCCCTCGGGCAGCTCCCGGTCCCGGGACTGCCTGGAAGACCTGCTCAACGGGCCGCGTCCTCGTTCCCGCTGTCCTCGCCGTCCTTCTTGTACGGGTCGGGCTCACCGGCGAAGGAGGCGTTCTCCCGCAACCGGGCCAGCTCGGCGTCGCGCTCCCTGGCCTGGGCGAGCACCTCCTCGAGGTGCGCCGCGGTTTCCGGGACCTCATCGGCCACGAACTCCAGGGTCGGCACCAGCCGGATGGTCAGCTGGCGCCCGACCTCGTGCCGGATGACGCCTTGGTGGGCCTCGAGGACCTCCCGGGCGCCCTCGGCCGCCGTGGCATCACCGAGCACCGTGTAGTACACGGTGGCGTGCTGGAGGTCGTTGGTCACCCGCACCTCGGTGAGGGTGATGGCCTCAGCCCGATCATCCTTGACCCGCTTGCGCAGGGCCTCGGCGACCAGGACCTTGATCCGTTGGGCCAACCGGGCCGCACGTGCCTGATCCACCATGGGACCGTCCTTTCTCCTTGGGGGGATCGGCCGGCGCGTCAACTCAGACGCGCGGCTTCTCCTGCATCTCGAAGGTCTCGATGATGTCCCCGTCCTTGATGTCGTTGAAGCCACCCAGGCCGATACCACACTCGTAGCCCTCGCGGACCTCGGTGGCGTCGTCCTTGAACCGGCGCAGCGACTCGATCTTGAGCTTGTCCGCCACCACATTGCCGTCCCGCACGAGGCGGGCGGAGGCGTTGCGGCGGATGAGCCCGGAACGGACCAGCGTGCCGGCGATGTTGCCCCACTTGGAGGACCGGAAGACCTCGCGGACCTCCGCGGTACCCAGCTGGACCTCTTCGTACTCCGGCTTGAGCATGCCCTTCAGCGCGCTCTCGATGTCATCGAGCGCGTCGTAGATCACCGAGTAGAAGCGCATGTCCACGCCCTCCTTGTCGGCCAGATCGGTGACGCGCTCGGCCGGGCGGACGTTGAAGCCGATGATGATGGCGTTGTCCACGGTGGCCAGGTTGACGTCGTTCTGCGTGATGGCACCCACGCCACGGTGGATGACGCGCAGCTGCACCTCGGCACCGACCTCGATCTCGAGCAGGGAGTCCTCGAGGGCCTCCACGGCGCCAGAGGCGTCGCCCTTGATGATGAGGTTGAGGGTGTCGATCTTGCCCTCGGCCACGGCCTGGTCGAAGTTCTCCAGGGAGATCCGCTTGCGGCGCTTGGCCAGCATGGCGTTGCGATCGGCGGCTTCGCGCTTCTCGGCGATCTGGCGGGCGGTGCGGTCGTCCTCGGTCACCAGGAAGGTGTCGCCGGCGCGCGGCACGGAGGACAGGCCCAGCACCTGGACCGGACGCGACGGCGGCGCCTCGGTCACGGTGGTGCCGTCATCGTCGAACATGGCGCGGACGCGGCCATGGCCGTGGCCCACCACCATGGTGTCTCCGACGCGGAGGGTGCCGGACTGCACGAGCACCGTGACGACGGCACCGCGGCCCTTGTCCAGGTTCGCCTCGATGGCCACACCGCGGGCACCCTTGTTCGGGTTGGCGGTGAGCTCCAGCGCGGCGTCCGCGGTGAGCAGGATGGCCGAGAGCAGCTCCTCGATGTTCAGGTTGTTCCGGGCGGAGACGTCCACGAACATCGTGTCGCCGCCGTACTCCTCGGGGACCAGGCCGTACTCGGCGAGCTGACCGCGGATCTTTTCCGGGGAGGCCTCGGGCTTGTCGATCTTGTTGACCGCGACCACGATCGGCACGCCGGCCGCCTTGGCGTGGTTCAACGCCTCGACGGTCTGCGGCATGACGCCGTCATCAGCGGCCACCACGAGCACCGCGATGTCCGTGACCTTGGCACCACGGGCACGCATGGCGGTGAACGCCTCGTGGCCCGGGGTATCGATGAAGGTCAGGCTGCGGTCCGTCTCGCCGTGCTGGAAATCCACCTGGTAGGCACCGATGTGCTGGGTGATGCCACCGGCCTCACCCTCGATGACCTTGGTGGAGCGGATGGCGTCCAGCAGTCGGGTCTTGCCGTGGTCCACGTGGCCCATGACGGTCACGACAGCCGGGCGCTTCTCGAGGTCGTCCTCGGTCTCCGCCTCTTCCTCGGCGTCGAGGTCGATGTCGAAGGCCTCGAGGAGCTCCTTGTCCTCGTCCTCCGGGGAGACGATCTCGATCTGGTAGCCGAGTTCCTCCCCGAGCACGCGGAACGTCTCCTCGTCCAGGGACTGGTTGGCGTTCGCCATCTCGCCCAGGTGGAAGAGCACGGTCACCAGCGAGGCCGGATCCGCATTGATCTTCTCGGCGAAGTCACTCAGGGACGAGCCGCGGCGCAGGCGGAGCTGCGTGGTGCCGTCACCGCGCGGGACGGAGACGCCGCCGACCGACGGTGCCGACTTCTGTTCCAGTTCCTGACGCTTCGCGCGCTTCGACTTGCGCTGCTTGCGGCCACCGGGGCCACCGCGGCCGAAGGCACCCTGGGTGCCGCCGCGGCCGGTGGGACGGCCACCACGCGGACCGCCACCGGTCCCGCCGCCGGGAGCGCCACCGGGACGTCCACGGCCACCCGGACGGGCGGAGGCCGGCTGCGGCTTGTTGATGTGGCCTGGCATCATGTTCGGGCTGGGGCGTGCGCCACCCGGACGGGGGGCACCGGCACCCGCGCCGGCGGCTGCCGGACGCGGACCACCGGGGCGGGGACCGCCGGCACGCTCACCAGCGTCCGGACGGCCCGAACGCATGCCCTGCTTGGGCGCGAACGGGTTGTTGCCGGGACGCGGGCCACCGGGGCGGGGGCCGCCAGGACGCGGGCCACCCGAGCGTTCGCCGCCACGCTCGTCTGCGCGGGGCGCGGACTGCTTGGAGGTGAACGGATTGTTGCCGGGCCGCGGGGCGGCCGGCTTGGTGCCGCCCGGCTTCGGGGCACCCGGACGGGCTGGGGTGGCCGGCTTCGGCGCGGACGAGGACGCTGGTGCCGCCGGTGCGGGAGCCTCCGCCGAGGCTGCCGGGGCGGCCGGCGCGGCGGGAGCAGCAGGCATCTCAGCCGCAGGCGCGGCCGGTGCCGGAGCAGACGGCTTCTCAGCCGCAGGGGCGGCCGGTGCCGGTGCCGGTGCGCCCGGCTTCGCGGCGACCGGAGCAGACGGCTTCTCCGCGGCCGGGGTGGCCGGAGCAGACGGCTTCTCGGCCGCGGGGGCGGCCGGTGCCGGAGTGGTTGCCGCAGGCTTGGCGGCCGCCGGCTTGGAGGGAGTCTTCGGTGCTGCGTCCGCATAGGCGGAACGCAGCTTCTTGACCACCGGGGGTTCGATGGTCGAGGAGGCGGAACGAACGAATTCGCCCATGTCCTGAAGCTTGTTCAGGGCCTCCTTGGATGAAATGCCGAGCTCTTTGGCGAGCTCGTGGACGCGGACCTTAGCCACGGTTCTCCTGTTCTGGTCCGCGTCGTGGCCTCGAGGGGAGCCTCAGCTCCCCCGGGCCGTGTCAAGCGGACCGTAATGACGGGTGGTGTTCATCGTTGGGCACTCATCGTGTGGTGCTCATCGGGTTTCCATCAGATCTCTGACCCGCTTTCGTTCTCGGTCTTCAACACCGGTGCATCCGGATGCCCGGCGAACAGTCCGGCCAGGGAGGTCGCATCCACACGGCCTCGGAAGGCCCGGTTGAATGCGCCCTTCTTCAGGGCGGCCTGCAGGCAAGCGTGATCCGGGTGGATCCAGGCCCCTCGGCCCGGCTTGCGCCGGCGCCAGTCGGGAACCACGAGTCCGGGACTCGTGACCTCCTCCAGCGCCAGGCGCACCAGCTTGGTGTGGTCCTCTTTCCCCCGGCACCCGACGCAGGTGCGCACCGGGGTGTGTACCTGCATTTCAGGAGCCTGTTCCGTCAAGGAAATGGAAATGGACCTGGCCAGTCTACCTCAGTCGGTCCGGTGGGCCAGCAGGTGGCGGCCACCGGCCGGGTTCAGGCCTCTTCGCCGGAGATGTCGATCCGCCATCCGGTCAGTTTGGCGGCCAGACGGGCGTTCTGCCCCTCCTTGCCGATGGCCAGCGAGAGGACGTCCCGCGGAACGACTACGCGGGCCGACCGGGTGGCCTCGTCCACGATCTCCACGGAACTGACCCGCGCCGGGGACAGGGCGGAGGAGATGAAGGCGGCCGGGTTCTCGCTGAAGTCGACGATGTCGATCTTCTCGTCGTTCAGCTCGCTCATCACGGCGCGGACGCGGGAGCCCATCTCGCCGATGCAGGCACCCTTGGCATTGATGCCGGCCTTGGTGGCCTTCACGGCCATCTTGGTCCGGTGGCCGGCCTCGCGGGCAAGGGCGAGGATCTCCACGGAGCCGTCGGCGATCTCGGGGACCTCCAGTTCGAACAGCTTGCGGACCAGCCCCGGGTGGGAGCGCGAGAGCGTGATCGAGGGGCCCTTCAGCCCGCGGTGCACGTCCACCACGTAGGCGCGCAGACGCTGGCCGTGGGAGTAGTCCTCGCCGGGGACCTGTTCCGGCGGCGGCAGGACGGCCTCGACCGAGCCCAGGTTCACCTGGATCATGTGGGGGTTGGTGCCCTGCTGGATCAGCCCGGAGATGATCTCACCCTCGCGGCCCTTGAACTGGCCCAGGATATTGTCGTCCTCGGCGTCACGGAGTCGCTGGAGGATGATCTGCCGGGCCGTCGACGCCGCGATCCGGCCGAAGCCCTGCGGGGTGTCGTCGAACTCGCCGACTGCCTGGCCGTCCTCGTCGATCTCGGTGGCCCAGATGGTCACGTGGCCGGATTTGCGGTCGATCTCCGCACGGGCCCGGGACAGGGCGCCGGGTGACTTGTGGTACGCAACCACCAAAGCCTGTTCGATGGTGGGCACGAGGCGGTCCAGTGGGATCTCACGCTCGGTCTCCAGCATCCGCAGGGCGCTCATGTCGATGTCCACTCAGGCCTCCGAATTCAGTTCTTCATCGGCAGCACTTCCGCCACCGCGGGTCAACTCTACCTGCACCGTTGCCGGTCCCAGGCGGTCGTATGCGTGCCGGACCGGATCACCGATCTTCGCGGGCATCCCCTTCTTCGCCCCCGGCTTGACCGGCACCAGCACGACGCCGGCCTCGTCGGCGGACTGGATGCGCCCGGTCAACCGACCGGCCGGCGCCGGGGCGGACGCCTCGGGCAAGGCCGTGGGTGAGGTCATGGGTGAGGTGGCCGGCGAGGGCGACGGGCCGTCGTCGGGCAGGACCTCGACCGAGACCAGACGACCGACATTGCGGCGCCAGTGCCGCGGCTCGGTCAACGGTCGCTCGACGCCCGGGGTGGACACCTCGAGCTGGTACGGCTCGGTGCCGAGTTCCGGCAGGTCGGACCCCGCCGCATCGAGCGCAGTGGAGATAGCCTGGGCCACCTCGGCGACCTCGTCCAGATCCAACCCGGCGGTGCCGTCGGCATGGTCCACGATGACCTTCAGGATCAGTTGACCGGGCTCGCCCTCGACCATGGCCGCCTCGAAGTACAGGCCGGTGGACTCGACGGCGGGCGCGACCAGCGCGGCCAGGGGTGTGCGTTCAGGGTGTTCGGTGGCGTTTTCGGTGGCGTCGTGCATGGGTCCATTCAAGCCCAGTCGGCAACAAAGTCGTAACCGAGTTTGACGATCAGGACGAACACCACCACGAGGAACACGATCCGGATGAAGCCCGAGCCGCGCCGGATGGCCATCCGGGCCCCGAGGTAGCCGCCGATCATGTTCGCCGCCCCCAGGACGAGGCCCAGGCCGAGGAGGATGTGGCCGGAGGGCAGGAAGAAGGCGATGGCGCCGAGGTTGGTGAACAGGTTCACGATCTTGGCCTGGGCCGAGCCCTGCAGGAACGTGTAGCCGAGGATCGCCACCAGGGAGATCACCAGGAAGGTCCCGGTGCCTGGACCCAGGACCCCGTCATAGAAGCCGATGACCGCCCCGATGAGCAGCGCCACGGCCAGGTGGCGCCGGCCCTCGTAACGCAGTCCCGTGTCACGGCCCAGCTGGGGCCTGGCCGCCGTGAAGACGGCCACGCCGACGAGGGCCAGCAGGATCACGGGCTTGATGACCTCGGCCGGCAGCAGCGTGGCGACGATCGCCCCGCCGAAGCTGCCTCCCAGGGCGACTACCGCCATGGGCAGGGCGGTGCTCAGGTCCGGGTGGATGCGCCGGTAGTAGGTGATGGCGCTGGTGGTGGTCCCGAAGACGGAGCCCAGCTTGTTCGTGGCCAGCGCCTGGACGGGGGTGATGCCCGGGACCATGAGCAGGACGGGCAATTGGAGCAGTCCTCCCCCGCCCACCACCGCGTCGATCCACCCGGCGGCGAGACCGGCCAGGAGCACCATCACGAGGGTCGCCGCGGTGATGTCCTCCAGACCGGTCAGCACGGCCGTGCCTCCACGCTGCCGAAGGCCTAGGCGGAGCGGACGAGGCCGGCGATCACGGCGGCGGCGCCGGAGACCTCCACAGACTGCGCCTCGCCCGTGGCCCGGTCCTTGACCTCGACCACGCCGTCGGCGAGGCCGCGGCCGACGACCACGGAGGTGGGGATGCCGATGAGCTCGACGTCCGAGAACTTCACGCCGGCCGAGACCTTCTTGCGGTCGTCATAGAGCACAGTCAGACCCTGGGCTTCGAGGTCGACGACGAGCTGCTCGGCGACGGCGAAGATCTCCTCACCCTTGCCGGTGGCCACCACGTGCACGTCCGCGGGAGCGATGGCGCGCGGCCACGCCAGCCCCTTCTCATCGTGGTGGGACTCGGCCAGGGCGGCGACGGCGCGGGTGACGCCGATGCCGTACGAACCCATGGTCACCACGACCTGCTTGCCGTTCTGGTCCAGGACCTTGAGGTCGAGGGCCTCGGCATACTTGCGGCCGAGCTGGAAGATATGTCCCATCTCGATGCCGCGGCGGGTGTGCAGGGGGCCGGAGCCGTCCGGGGCCGGATCGCCGTCCCGGACCTCGGTGGCCTCGATGACGCCGTCCCACTGGAAGTCACGCCCGGCCACCAGCCCGAAGACATGCTGCTGCAGGGCGTTGGCGCCGGTGATCCAGGCGGTGCCGGTGACGATGCGCGGGTCCACGAAGAACGGCAGGCCGGATTCGTTGTTGGGGCCGATGTAGCCCTTGACCAGGGACGGATGCCGGGCGAGGTCCGCCTCGGTGGCCTGCTCGACACCGGGCTCCCCGGCCACCTCGAGCAGCTCGCCGATGCCGGCCTCCAGGCGTTTGAGATCCACATCCCTGTCGCCGGGAACGGCCACGATGAACTGTCGGCGCTCGTTCCCGTCCAGCACGGCCGTGAGCACGACGCATTTGAGGGTGTCCGCGGCTTCCCAGGCGCGCCCCTCACGGGGCATCAACTGGTTGGAGACGTCCACCAAGGTGGCGATCGTCGTGGAGTCGGGGGTGTCCCGCACCTGGGCCGGCGGCAGGCCGGCGAGGGCCGCCTCGTCTAACGGCGCGGGGGGCACGGTGGTGACGGCCTCGACGTTGGCGCGGAAGCCGGCGTCGGACTCCACGAAGGTGTCCTCACCGATCGGCGAGGGGTGCAGGAACTCCTCGGAGCGCGAGCCGCCCATGGCCCCGGCCTGGGCCTGGACGGGGACGACGTCCAGGCCCAGGCGGTCGAAGATTCTCAGGTAGGCACCGCGGTGGTCGGCGTAGGCCTGGTCCAGGCCTGCCTCGTCCACGGTGAAGGAGTAGGAGTCCTTCATGATGAACTCGCGCACGCGCAGCAGGCCGGCCCGGGGCCGTGCCTCATCCCGGAACTTGGTCTGGATCTGGTACAGGTACGCCGGCAGGTCCTTGTAGGACGAGTAGTGGTCCTTGACCAGGAGGGTGAACATCTCCTCGTGGGTGGGGGCCAGCAGGAAGTCCGCCCCCTTGCGGTCCTGGACGCGGAACAGCGCGTCCCCGTACTCCTCCCAGCGGCCGGTGGCCTCGTAGGGCTCCTTGGGCAGCAGCGCCGGGAACTGGACCTCCTGACCGCCGATCGCGTCCATCTCCTCGCGCACGATCTGCTCGACCCGGTTCTTCACCCGCAGTCCCAGCGGCAGCCACGTGTAGGCCCCCGGGCCGGAACGCCGGATGTACCCGGCGCGGACGAGCAGCCTGTGGCTGGCCACCTCGGCGTCGGCCGGGTCGTCACGCAGGGTGCGGAGGAACAGGGTGGACATGCGCAGGGGCACGGTGGCTCCAATCGGTGGTGTCTGGATGGCTGTGGTGCTGCCGGGGTGGTGCGGACGGACTGCTGGACGGACAGGCCGTCTGGATGAAGCTGGGGTGGGATCAGCCGCCGAGCTCGGCGCGCAGGGCGTCGATGAGCTCCACGCCCTCGGCGGCGGTCTTCGGCTCCCCGCCGGCCGCTGTCCCGGCGTAGCTGATCAGCCGCTCGCCGTCCTGGACGTACACGGTGGTGGAGGTGCTGTTGCCGGCCCCGGCGGGCAGCGAGGCTCCTTCGATGTCTACGGTGGTGCCGATGGTGATGGCCAGGGCGGCGTCCCCCTCGGCCTCGACGTCCTCCACCGTCATGGTCGCCTCGGCGTTGAGGCCCTCGCCCATCTCCAGGGAGTAGCTCGGGCAGGCCGCGGCGAACTCCTCGAAGGCGGCCATGCCCTCAGTGGCCGCGGCGGCATCCGGGTACACGGACACGCTGAGCATGTCCGAGTTGGCCCCGCCGGCCTCGGTGGTCTCCACCACCACGCCGCCGGTCAGTTCCGTACCCTCCGGCAGCTCACCGGTGGCCGCGTCTTGTCCCTCCGGACCGCATTCGGCCGGAGTGATGGTGATGCCCTCGGTCAAGCCCTGGCTGGACTGCTGCAGTTCCTCGAGCTGGGAGCCGGTCACGATCTGGGTGCCCTCACCGAGCACGGCCTTCAGGGCTGCCTCGACGTCGCCGGCGGCCGCCGCGTCGTCACTGGACGACGCGTCCGGGGACGCGGTGGTGGAGGCACCGGCTGTGGCGTCCTCGGTGGCCGACGGCGAGGCGGACACGCTGGCCTCGCTCGCGGCGTCGCTGCTGGCCGGAGCGCTGGACTCTCCCTCGTTCCCGGAGCCGCCACAGGCGGCCAGGGAGAGGGTGAGCAGTCCGATGCCCACGGTCGCCGGCAGAGTCATGGCACGGAATCGGGTGTGCTGGCGGTTCATGTCCTGTCCCCTCATAGCTGGTGCTGGTGGCTCCGTCAACGCCGGGCCGTACGGGCTGGTCGGACGGACAGGAGCTAGGAAAAGCATAGGTCAAGCGCTCAGGTCCGGGGCACAGGATCGCGGGACCCACAACAAGGGGCCTACAACAGGACGGTGGCGAAGGTGCCGACCTGTTCGAACCCCACGGTGCGGTAGGTGCGCAGGGCGGCGGTGTTGAAGCTGTTGACGTAGAGACTCACCAGGGGTGCCGTCTGCCGGGCGTACTCCGTCACGGCGGCCACGGACGGTGCGGCCAGACCCTGTCCGCGCTGGCCCGGCTCCACCCACACACCCTGGATCTGCGTGCAGCTGGCGGAGACCACGCCGAGATCGGCTTTGAAGCGGACCCGGCCGGCGTCGTCGAGATCCACCAGCGACCATCCGTTGCGGATCAGGTCCTCCACCCGCAACCGGTACTGCACCGCGCCGTTCTGCAGGGGCGAGAACCCGAGTTCCTCCTCGAACATCGCCACGCAGGCGGGCAGCACCACGGGGAACTCCTCGGTGCGGGCCGGACGGACGTGGGGCGAGGGCTCCACCGCCGGGCGGCCGCGCAGGACCATGAGCGGCTGGTCGTCCCGGATCTGGCGGGCCCGTTGCGGTCCCCGGGACAGCTCGTCCCAGAGCGGCAGCACCGCCTCGCGGGGGCCATACACGGAGGCGAAGCGGCGGTGCAGGGCGGTCAGCGCCACCCCGAACAGGGCACCGGCCTCGGCGGTCGCGCCGATGGGAACCACATTGGCACCCACCCAGCAGGCGGCCTCCAACTCGGCCGGGCATCCGGCGGTCATGGGAGTCGCCTGGGTGAAGATGCCGAGGAAGAGGGGCCCCCCGGAGTGGGCCGGCGTGGCGTCGCGACCCTTCTCGAGGATGGACTCCACGAAGCAATTCGCCACCGGGTCGGCGGCGGCCAGGGCCGTGAGGGCCGTGGTGTCGGAGTGGTTCAGGACCCGGACGGCCCCGCCGGTGGCCCGGCGGACGGCGTCGTCAGGAGACGGAGACCACGGGCGGGCCCTGGACAGGATTCTGACCATCAGTACCCTCGCTGCTTTCATCCAGGCCGGACTCGGCCGCGATCCGACGGGCCTCGAACAGCAGCGTCTCGACGATCTCGTCCTCCGGCACCGTCTTGACGACCTCGCCCTTGATGAAGATCTGGCCCTTGCCGTTGCCGGAGGCCACGCCGAGATCGGCCTCGCGGGCCTCCCCGGGCCCATTGACCACGCAGCCCATGACGGCCACGCGCAGCGGGACCGTGAGGTCCTTCAGGCCCTCGGTGACCTCTTCGGCCAGGGAGTACACGTCCACCTGGGCACGGCCGCAGGAGGGGCAGGAGACGATGTCCAAGCGGCGCTCGCGCAGGTTCAGGGACTGCAGGATCTGCAGCCCGACCTTGACCTCCTCGACCGGAGGGGCGGACAGGGAGACGCGAATCGTGTCACCGATGCCCTTGCCGAGGAGATAACCGAAGGCGCTGGCGGACTTGATGGTGCCCTGGAAGGCGGGCCCGGCCTCGGTGACGCCGAGGTGCAGCGGCCAGTCGCCCTGCTCGGCCAGCAGTTCGTAGGCGCGGGCCATGATCACCGGGTCGTTGTGCTTGACGGAGATCTTGAAGTCGCGGAAGCCGTGCTCCTCGAACAGGGAGGCCTCCCACACCGCGGACTCGACGAGCGCCTCCGGGGTGGCCTTGCCGTACTTCTTGAGCAGGTCGGGATGCAGCGAACCAGCGTTGACGCCGATCCGGATGGAGGTGCCGTGGTCCGAGGCGGCCTGGGCGATCTCCTTGACCTGGTCGTCGAACTTCCGGATGTTGCCCGGGTTCACGCGCACCGCACCACAACCGGCCTCGATCGCGGCGAACACGTACTTCGGCTGGAAGTGGATGTCCGCGATCACCGGGATGGTGGACTGCTGCGCGATCACCTTGAGCGCCTCGGCGTCCTTGTCCGTGGGGCAGGCCACCCGGACGATGTCACAGCCGGCCGCAGTGAGCTCGGCGATCTGCTGAAGCGTGGCGCCGATGTCATGCGTCTTCGTGGTGGTCATCGTCTGGACCGAGACCTGGTGATCGGAGCCCACACCCACTCGTCCCACCTGCAACTGCCTCGTCTTGCGGCGAGGTGCCAGGACGGGCGGTGGTGCGGCGGGCATGCCAAGACTGACGGGCACTGACAACTCCTGTGGGGCTGATCGGGGTACGGGGGTTCCGTTCGCCCCAGTCTACTGGTACGAGACGAACCAGGGCTGGGGTGAGACCTCCGTCATGGTGCGTTCCGGGGTGAAGGTCGGCGAGTCCTCGTCGATGAAGTTCTTCCACCCCAGGCGCATCCCGGACGGCAGGTCCTTCTTCAGCGAACGCCACGTCTCCTGTTTTTGTTCCGCGGACCCGTTGCCGTCCGCGTGCACCATGAGCACCAGCCCGTCCCGGGCCTCCACGTCCTGACGGTCCGGGATCATCCGTGCCTGGAACTGGTGCAGGATCACGAGCTTCTCGGGCAGATCGTGCTCGGCCACGAGCTCCGCCAGCCAGGCGGTGGTCTCATTGACCTCCGCGGCGGAGACCTGCCCGATCTGCTCCATGTGCCGCTGTCCGGGCTGCAGCCGCCATTCCGGGTCCAGCGCCAGTCCCACGTGCGGGTGCAGCAGCAGTTCCTCGAAGGCCTGCGCCTGGGTGGTGAAGTCCTGGGTTCCCGGTTGCAGGTCCAGGACCACGTAGGTGTCCGCCTTTCCGGCGGCCTCGACCCACTCGGCCAGCTGGTCCCGGTCCACGTAGGAGGTGTAGTCCCCCGTGGGCCCCGGGGACGAGGTCGCCACGGTGGAGATGATCTCGAAGGCCGGGATCACCGGTTCCTCGCTGAAGGGCTGATAGTCCGCGGCCAGGGCGGCGGCCCGCTCCAGGGCCTCGTCCACATCCTGTTCACCCAGCATGCCCAGGGAGCCGGTGCCGGGCGTGCCGTACAGCGCCACCATGCGGCGGCCCGGGAACAGGGTGGTCCCCCCGCCGGGAAGCTCCGGGGTGGGGGTGGGCGTGGGCGTAGGGCTCGGGGTCGGAGTGCCCGACGGCGGCGCCGAACCCGAGCCTGTCGGCCCACCGGCGCCCGGTTGCGGGCTGGGGGTGCAGGCGGTCAGGGCCGTGACAGCACCGGCGGCAGTGAGTCCGGCCAGGGACGTCAGGACGCGGCGGCGTTCGATACTCAGGCCCCGTTCCCGCGGATGGCGGCCGCCTGGTCACCGACCGCGCACGACCATTCGTGGACATCGGTGGAGGAGATCAGACCGTGCTGCTGGAAGGGATCCCCGGCGAGCAGGTCCCGGACGCTTTCAGCCGCATCGGACTTGACGAGCAGCAGGGCCGCCGTCGGATCGTCCACGTAGGCGCCCGCGGCCACCATGGCGGTGCCCAGGGAGCCCAGGAACTCACGGTGGGCGGCGCGGTGCACGTCGCGCTGGTCACCCAGCCCGGGGACGTAGTTGTACTGGACGGCGAAGATCTTCTGTGGTTCGGCCATGGGGCCAGCGTAGGACACCTCTCTGGCCCAGGGGTTGCGCGACACCTCGGTCCGTCCGCTCCGACTAGAAGATGCGGATGGGATCCACGATGTCCGCCACGATCAGCAGCAGGCCCATGCCGAGGAGCGCGATCCCGACCACGTAGGTCAACGGCAGGAGCTTGGCGATGTCGAAGACCCCGGGATCCCGGCGCCGGGTCAGCTTGGCCCACCCGCGGCGGAGGGCCTCCCACAGCGCCCCGGCCACGTGACCGCCATCCAGGGGCAGCAGGGGGATGAGGTTGAACACCATCAGAGCCACGTTGACACCGCCCACCAGGGAGAGCAGCAGGGAGGCCTTGTCCGCCAGCGGCACGTCTTCCAGGGCGGCGGCCTCACCGGCGATGCGACCCACACCCACCACGGACATCGGCCCGTTGGGATCGCGCTCCTCCGGGCCGAAGACGGCGACGGCCGTCTCCCAGAGCTTCACGGGCAGCACCACCACCACGTCGGCGGTCGCCTTCAGCTGCTGCCCCATCACCGGGAAGGTCTCGGTGATCGACTGCGGCACGTTCTGGACCTCGGAGCCCATGCCGACGAAGCCGACGTCCTCCGTCTGGGTGCTGCCGTCCGGGTTGGTCTGTGCGCGGCCGCTGGAATCGGCGACCGGCCGCTCGGTGAGCTTCGGGGTGATGGTCCCGGACTGTTCGGCACCGTCGCGCTGCCAGGTGATGGCCGTGGGCTCACCGGCCCGCTCGCGGATGGCTGAGGACAGCTCGTCCCAGTCGTCCACCGGGCGTCCGTTGAAGGCGGTGATGGTGTCCCCTGGCTCCAGCCCTGCCTCGAAGGCCGGCGCCGCCGGATCCCCGGGCCGGCAGGCCTCCGTGCCGTCCTGCCCGGCTGCTTCGCCGGCGGCGGCCCGCTCCTGCTGGACGGCGGCCGGGAGCACGCACTTGAACACCTCGGAGACGGTGGTCGTGGCGGTGGCCACGCCCGTGGTGGTCACGAGGATGGCGGTCAGGGCGAACGCGATGACGAGGTTCATGAACGGCCCGCCGAGCATGATGACGATGCGCTTCCACACCGGCAGCGAGATGAACGTGCGCTTCTCGTCCCCCGGCTGCAGTTCCTCGGCAGACATCTGACGGGCGTCGGAGGCCATCTGCTGGAACAGGCCGGTGCTGGCACTGCGCGGCCGTTCGCCCTGTTCGGGGTGCTCCGGCGGGTACATCCCGACCATGGAGACGTAGCCGCCCAGCGGGATGGCCTTCACCCCGTACTCGGTCTCCCCCCTCTTGCGGGAGAACACGGTGGGGCCGAAGCCGACCATGTACTGCGTGACGCGGACGCCGAAGAGCTTGGCGGGCACCAGGTGACCGACCTCATGCAGGGCGATCGACAGGGCGATGCCGACGGCCACGGCGAGGACGCCGACGATGAACCAGACGATCTCCACCGTCACCACCGCGCCTGTGCTGCAGTGCGGGCCCAGTGTTCGGCGGCCGCGAGCGCCTCGACGCTCAGGTCCCGGCCGGCCAGTACGACGTCCGGGTCATAGTCCTCCACGACGGCGTGAACGGTGTCCACGATCTCGGTGAACCCGATCCGGCCGGTGTGGAAGGCCTCCACGGCCTCCTCGTTCGCGGCGTTGTAGACGGCCATGTGCGTGGTGGAGGCGCCGGCCGCCTGCTTGGCGAGCCGCACCGCGGGGAAGGCGTCCTCGTCCAACGGTTCGAAGGTCCACTTCGCGGCCCGCGACCAGTCCAGGCCGGGGGCGGAGCCGGGCACACGGTGGGGCCATCCGATGCCGAGGGCGATGGGCAGGCGCATGTCCGGCGGGGAGGCCTGGGCGATCGTGGAGCCGTCGGTGAACTCGACCATCGAGTGGACGATCGACTGCGGGTGGACGACCACGTCGATCCGGTCCAGCGGAAGATCGAAGAGCAGGTGGGCCTCGATCACCTCGAGGGCCTTGTTCACCATGGAGGCCGAGTTGGTGGTGACCACCTTGCCCATGTCCCAGGTGGGGTGCGCCAGGGCCTCGGCCGGGGTGACCCCGGCGAGCTGGTCCCGGGTCCGGCCACGGAACGGTCCGCCGGAGGCGGTGACCACCAGGCGCCGGACCTCCTCGGCGGTCCCGGAACGCAGGGCCTGGGCCAGGGCGGAGTGCTCGGAGTCGACCGGGATGAGCTGACCCGGAGCGGCGGCCTGCTTGACGAGGGCCCCGCCGACGATGAGTGATTCCTTGTTGGCCAGCGCGAGCAGGTGGCCGGCCTGCAGCGCCGCGAGCGTGGGGGCCAGGCCGATGGACCCGGTGATCCCATTGAGCACGACGTCGGCGCCCTCCCAGGCGGCGACCTCGGCCGCCGCGGTGGGCCCGGAGAACAACTCCGGGGAGGGCGTGGGCACCCCGGCCTGCTGGGCCGCGGCGGCGATGGCCTCGGCGAGTTCGCCCGTGGTGGCGGTGGCACTGCCGACCGCGCCGGCGCCGGTGGCCACGGCCTGGCGGGCCAGGAGGGCGGTGTTGGATCCGCCGGACAGCCCGGCGACCGTGAAGCGCTCCGGAGCCGAGGCGATGACCTCGAGTCCCTGGGTGCCGATCGAGCCGGTGGAACCGATCAGGGTGACCCGGCGAATGCGCGTGGGGCCGGCGTCGGGCAGGTACAGCGGTTCGGAAGTCACCGGTCCATTATGGCCGGACGAACTGGGAGGTCCCTGCCATCCGTTCCCCCGGAGCCGGACAGCACCGTGCGGGCCAGGAGAACGCGTTCTCCTGGCCCGCACGGTGTCTGATCGGTCGTGGGGTCAGTGGTCCACCGCCTTCTCGGCGCCGATGCCGGTCAGGGAACGCACCTCCATCTCGGCCTGCTTCTCCGGGTTCTCGGTGCGCTTGTCCAGCTTGGAGCCGATGAATCCGAGGAGGAAGGCGAGTGGGATGGAGACGATGCCGGGGTTCTTCAGCGGGAACCAGGCGAAGTCCGCGCCGACGATCATGGACGTCTCGGTGCCGGACATCACCGGGGAGAAGACGATCAGCAGGATCGCGGCACCCAGGCCGCCGTACATCGACCACAGGGCGCCCTGGGTGGTGAAGCCCTTCCAGAACAGCGAGTACAGGATGGTGGGCAGGTTGGCGGACGCGGCGACGGCGAAGGCGAGTGCCACCAGGAAGGCCACGTTCTGGCCCTGGGCGCCGATGCCGCCGATGATCGCCAGGATGCCGATGACCACCACGGTGCGGCGGGCGATCTTGACCTCCTTCTCCGGACTGGTCCTGCCCTTGGCCAGGACGTTCGCGTAGATGTCGTGCGCGAACGACGCGGCGGCAGTGATCGTCAGGCCGGCCACCACCGCCAGGATGGTCGCGAAGGCAACGGCCGAGATCAGACCCAGCAACAGCGGTCCGCCGAGTTCGAACGCCAGCAGCGGTGCCGCCGAGTTGACGCCGCCCGGCGCGTTCTCGATCCGCTCCGGGCCGATGAGGGCGCCGGCGCCGTAGCCCAGCACCAGGGTGAACAGGTAGAAGGCGCCGATCAGCACGATGGCCCAGACCACGGACTTGCGGGCCTCCTTGGCGGTCGGCACCGTGTAGAAGCGCATCAGCACATGGGGCAGGCCGGCGGTGCCGAGCACGAGGGCCAGGCCCAGGGACAGGAAGTCGAGCTTGGTGACCTCGCTGATGCCGTACTGCAGGCCCGGGTCGAGGATGGCCTCACCCTCCGGGCTGAGCTCCACGGCCGCACCGAGCAGGGCGGAGAAGTTGAAGCCGAACAGGGCCAGGACCCAGATGGTCATGATGAAGGCACCGGCGATCAGCAGGCAGGCCTTGATGATCTGGACCCACGTGGTGCCCTTCATGCCGCCCACCAGCACGTAGACGATCATCAGCGCGCCCACGATAGCGATGACCACGGACTGGCCCAGCCGCTCGTCGATGCCCAGCAGCAGGGAGACGAGCGCTCCGGCTCCGGCCATCTGGGCCAGCAGGTAGAAGAGGCAGACCATCAGGGTGGCGAGCGCCGCCGCGATGCGGACCGGCCGTTGCTGGAGGCGGAAGGACAGCACGTCCGCCATGGTGAACTTGCCGGTGTTGCGCAGCAGTTCGGCCACCAGAAGCAAGGCCACGAGCCACGCCACGAGGAAACCGATCGAGTAGAGGAAGCCGTCATAGCCGTTGATGGCGATGGCTCCCACGATGCCGAGGAAGGACGCGGCCGAGAGGTAGTCGCCGGCGATCGCGGTGCCGTTCTGGGTGCCGGTGAAGGACCGGCCGCCGGCGTAGTAGTCGGCCGCGGTCTTGGTGTTCTTGGAGGCCCGCAGGACGATGATGAGGGTGATCGCGACGAAGAGGCCGAAGATCAGGATGTTCAGCCACGGCTCGCCGACGTTGGTGCCCTCGGCGCTGGCCGTCAGGACGGGGGTCGGCAGGGAGAGGGTGTTCACTTCTGACCTCCATCGGTCGGCTCATCGGTCGGCTCATCGGTCGGCTCATCGGTCAGTACACCGGAACCGGAGAGGCTCTGGTTGGCGATGCTCGGGTCCAGGGCCTCGAGCTCCTCGCGGATGGCCGTGGACTTGGGATCCAGCTTCTTGTTGGAGAAGGCCACATAGAGCCCGGTGATGACGAAGGTCGAGACGAATTGCAGGAGTCCGATCACCAGTCCCAGGTTGATGTTGCCGAGGACCTTGATGGACATGAACTCTGGGGCGTAGGCCGCGAGGATGACGTACAGGAAGTACCAGACGATGAAGACCACGGTCCACGGGAAGACGAAGCTGCGGTGGGTCTTCCGCAACTCCTGGAACTGTGGCGTGGCTTGAACGGCGCGAAAATCGACATGGCCGTTGTCGGCCAGGTCCGGGTGTGGTGTTGAAGACACGTATCCCCCAGTCAGTGTGGTGCCCGCAGGCTACCGGCGAGTATGACTCGGCCATCCTAAGCGTTCGGTGATCCAGATCACAGCCATTCGAGTAAATCCCAGCCTCGGTGTCGCGCGAGGTCAGAGCCCGAGTGAGCGCGCGATCAGCATGAGCTGGACCTCGGTGGTGCCCTCACCGATCTCCAGGATCTTCGAGTCACGGTAGTGGCGCGCCACCAGGGACTCGTTCATGAACCCGTAACCACCGAACACCTGCGTGGCATCCCGCGCATTATCCATGGCCGCCTCTCCGGCGACCAGCTTGGCGATGGCCGCCTCCGTCTTGAACGGCTTGCCCGCCAGCATCTTGGCCGCCGCCTCGTAGTACGCCAACCGAGCCGAGTGGGCGCGCGCCTGCATCCGGGCGATCTTGAAGGACACGGCCTGGTTCTTGCCGATGGCCTGGCCGAAGGCGGTCCGGGTCTTCGCATAGGCGATCGATTCATCCACGCATCCCTGGGCCGCCCCCGTGGACAGGGCGGCGATGGCGATGCGCCCCTCGTCCAGGATCGAGAGGAAGTTGGCGTAGCCACGGCCCCGCTCGCCCAGGAGGTTCGCCTCCGGCACCTGGGCGCCGTCGAAGAACAGCGGGTGGGTGTCCGAGGAGTTCCAGCCCATCTTGTCGTAGGCCCCGCCCACGGTGAACCCGGGCGTGCCGGAGGGCACCAGGAGGGTGGAGATCTCCTTGCCCGGACTGCCGCCCGGCCCCTTCTTCCCCTCGTTGATGCCGGTCACGGCCGTGACGGTGACGAGGCGGGTGATGTCCGTGCCGGAGTTGGTGATGAACTCCTTGGCCCCGTTCACGGTCCAGGTGCCGTCGGCCAGGGTCGCCGTGGTCTGGGTCCCCCCGGCGTCCGACCCGCCGTTGGGCTCGGTCAGCCCGAAGCCGGCCAGGGCACGGGCCGTGACGAGATCCGGAAGCCACGTGTTCTTCTGCTCCTCCGTGCCGAAGCGGTAGACCGGCATGGCCCCCAGGGACACCCCGGCTTCCAGGGTGATGGCGACGGACTGATTCACCCGTCCCAGCTCCTCGAGGGCCAGCGCCAGCGCGAAGTAATCGCCACCCATGCCGCCGTACTCCTCCGGGAACGGCAGGCCGAACAGACCCATCTCCCCCATCTGGCGCACGATCTCGTAGGGGAACTCATGGCGGGCATCCAGGCCGGCGGAGACCGGTGCCACCACCTCGTCGGCGAATTCCCGGACGGTGCCGACCAGGTCCCGGTAGTCCTCGTCGAGTTCAGGTCCGGCCAGACCGGCAGAATGCTGGGTGGTGCTCATGGCGTGTCCCATCTGAGTAAATCGTGATTAACTGAAACAATGGTGTGATCGTAGACACCCTGGGCGCTCGCTGTCCACCACCGGACCGCCCGGCCCCCACCAGCACCGCCCCGAATCAGCCCCCGAGCCCGCCTCGCAACCGCCTCCGGCTCAGCCCACCGACATCGCCAGGACGCCATGACCTCCGAACAGACCGCTCGTGCCACCGCCAAGGCCGATCGCCGGCAATCCCTGCTGGAGGCCGCCGCCCGGCTGTTCGCCGACCGGGGCTTCACGTCGGTCCGATTGGAGGACCTGGGCGCGGCCTGCGGTGTCAGCGGCCCGGCGGTGTACCGGCACTTCCCCGGCAAGACCGCCGTCCTCGGCGAGCTGCTGCTCCAGGTCAGCCAGGACCTGCTGGACGGCGCCCACCGAGTGGCCGGCGCCGAGGACGGAGCACGAGATGCCCTGACCGGCCTCGTGCGCTTCCAGACGGACTTCGCCCTCTCCCACCGCGACGTGATCGCCGTTCAGGGAAGGGAGATGCGCCATCTCGAGCCGGACGTGCGCGCCGAGGTGGTCCGGCTCCAGCGGGACTACATCGAGGTCTGGGCGGGCCAACTGCGGTTGCTGCACCCGGACGAGGACCATGGCACCGCGGTCTTCCGCACCCAGGCGGCCCTCGGGCTCGTGAACTCCACCCCGCATTCGGTCCGCCGCTCACCCTCCGAGCAGCGAGGACGGCGCACCCTGTTGGAGGGGATGGCCCTGTCCGCGCTGCTGGCGGGATCCGAGGCCCGCTAGTATTCCGCGTACAGTGTGAGAGCGAGGGCCACCGTGGTTCAGGCCCCACCCCGTGACGAGGAGGTCACCATTTCCGTGCAACTTCGTGAAGTCCGGTCCGAGGACCTGGACTACTTCTTTGAGCACCAGCAGGATCCCGAGGCCAACCTGATGGCCGCCTTCGCCCCGCGCAGTCCCCAGGACCGCGGCGTGTTCGACTACCACTGGTCCCGGTTGCTCGAGGACCCCACCACGAAAGTCCGGACGATCGAGCAGGACGGCCAGGTCGCCGGGGCCGTCGTCGTCTCCGGCATCGGCGAGGAGCCGGAACTCTCCTTCTGGACCGCCCGTGAGTATTGGGGCCAGGGCATCACCACCTCCGCGGTGGATGCCCTGCTGGAGGCCTTCACGGACCGTCCCCTGCGCGCGCACGTGCCGGCGGACAACATCGGTTCGCAGAAGATTCTCACCCGCCGCGGCTTCTCCGTGGTGGGCGAGGACAAGAACTTCTCCAACGCACGGTCCGAGGTGGTCACCGAGCTCATCATGCAGCTCGGCTGACCACCTCGGCTGATCGGCCTTAGAACAGCGCCAGGGCCATGCCCGGGCGGGCCAGAACCGCGCCGACGTCCGCCAGGAACCGCGAGCCCTGCTCGCCGTCCACCAGCCGGTGGTCGAAGGACAGGGACAGCGTCATCACCTGGCGCAGCGCGATCTCGTCCCGGTACTCCCACGGCATCCGCCGGACCTGGCCGATGGCCAGGATGCCCGCCTCCCCCGGATTGATGATGGGGGTGCCGGCATCGACCCCGAAGACCCCCACGTTGGTCAGGGTGAAGGTACCCCCGGAGAGCTGCTCGGGCGTCAGCTTCCCCTCCCGCGCCACCGCCGTCAGTTCGGCCAGCCTGATCGCCAGCGAGCGCAGGTCTGCGGCCTGGGCGTCCTTGAGGTTCGGCACCATGAGTCCGCGCGGGGTGGCCGCGGCGATGCCCAGGTTGACGTAGTTCTGCCGGATGATCCGCCCACCGTCCCCGTCCCACCGGGCGTTGAGTTCGGGCGTGCGCTCCAGCGCCAGGCAGGCGGCCCGGGCCACCAGGGTGAGCGGGGTGAGCTTCAACTCGCGGAAGTCCCGCCGCTGCCTCACCTCCTGCAACAACTCCATGGATTCGGTGACGTCCACGGTCAGGAACTCCGTCACATGCGGAGCGGTGAACGCGCTGGACGTCATGGCGGCAGCGGTGGCCTTGCGGACGGAGCGGATCGGCTCCTCCTCCGTGCGGGGCCGGCCCCCGAGGGTGCGGACTCCACCGGCCGCGGCCTCGGTCAGGGTATCCGTCCCGGACGGACTGCCCGACGCCGGCCGCGCATCGTCCGCGGCCGCCGTGACATCCTCGCGGGTCACCACTCCACCCGCTCCGCTGCCCGTGAGCAGGGCGATGTCCACCCCGAGGTCGCGGGCGAGCTTGCGGACCGGCGGGGTGGAGCGCGGGCGCTCGGCCGTGAGCGTCGCGGTGGCCCCCGCCGGCGCCGGTATCGAGGACGGCGAGCCAGACGGCTGGGCTGCCGGCACCGGATCGGGCGCCGCGGGCCGCCCTGCCCGGGCGCGGCGGGCGGGGCGCCCGGCCCCCTCCACCGCCGCGCCGTAACCGACCAGCGTCGGAACCCGGCCATCCGGCAGGGAGGAGGAGCCGGCGTCGGGCACCGCGGTGTTGTCGGTCTTGCCGGGTTCCGCTCCGGGCAGGTCGAAGGACACGATGGGTGCTCCGACCTGGACGACGGTGCCGGACTCCCCGTGCAGTTCGGCGATGGTGCCGTCGAAGGGACTGGACAGCTCCACGACCGCTTTGGCCGTCTCCACGTCCGCGAGCACGTCGTTCACCTTCACGGTGTCACCGACCGCGACCTTCCAGGACAGAAGCTCGGACTCGGTCAGCCCCTCGCCGAGATCGGGCAGGTTGAAGACCTTGAGCATGTCAGGCTCCTGACGTGTGGTCGGACGCGGAACCCAGGGGTACGGGTGCCGCGAAGGGGTCCAGGGAGTCGAGCGAGTTGGGGCGGCCCAGGGCCCGGTCCACCCCGTCGAGGATGCGGTCCAGATCCGGCACGTGATGGTGCTCGAGTTTGGCCGGCGGGTACGGGATGTCGAATCCGGTGACACGCACCGGCGGGTGCTCCAGCCAGTGGAAGCAGCGCTCGGTCACCGTGGCCGCGATCTCGGCGCCCAGCCCCCCGGTGCGGGAGGCCTCATGGGCGATCACGAGCCGGCCGGTCTTGCGCACGGAGGACTCGATGAGTCCGAAGTCGATCGGGGACAGCGACCTCAGGTCGATCACCTCGAGCGAGGCACCCTCCGCGGCGGCGGCCTCTGCGGCCTGCAGGCAGGTCTTCACCAGCGGACCATAGGTCACCAGGGTGACGTCGGATCCCTCGACGGCCAGGGCGGCCGGGCCCAGAGGGCGCAGCGGAGCCGAGAGGTCCACGGGAGCCTTGTCATGGTAGCGGCGCTTCGGCTCCAGGTAGACGACCGGGTCGTTGCTGGCGACGGCCGCGCGGATGAGGTCGAACCCCTCCTGCGGCGTGGAGGGGGAGACGACCCGCAGCCCGGCCGTGTGGACGAAGTAGGCCTCCGGCGACTCCGAGTGGTGCTCCGGCGAGCCAATGCCGCCGCCAAAGGGGATGCGGATGGTGATCGGCATGGTCACGGCCCCGTGGGTGCGGTGGTAGAGCTTGGCGACCTGCGAGACGATCTGATCGAAGGAGGGATAGACGAACCCGTCGAACTGGATCTCCACGACGGGACGGTAGCCCCGGTAGGCCAGGCCGACGGCAGTGCCCATGATGCCGGACTCGGCCAGGGGCGTGTCCACCACGCGGTCCTCGCCGAACTCGTCCTGCAGGCCGTCGGTGATGCGGAAGACTCCCCCGAGCTTGCCGATGTCCTCGCCCATGAGCAGGACGGCGGGGTCATCGGCCAGGGCGGCACGCAGGCCGGCGTTGATGGCCTTGCCGAAGGTGAGGTTCTCGGCGGCGGCGCCCGTCATCGCGCACCCGCTTCCAGCCGTGGTCCGTCGAATTGCTCCAGGTAGAGACGGTAGTGCTCTCGCTGACGCTCCAGCTCGTGGTGCGGCTCCGCGTACACGTGGTCGAAGAGTTCGGCAGGCTCCGGATCGGTCAGGTCGGCGACTCCGGCCCGCAATGTCCCGGCCATGGCATCCGCCGCAGCGGTGGAGTCCGCCGTGAGGGCCTCGACGTCCTCCCCCAGTTCGGCCAGGTGCTTCTCAAGTCGGTCGATGGGGTCCTTGGCGCGCCAGGCCTCCACCTCGGCCGCGTCCCGATAGCGGGTCGGATCGTCCGCTGTGGTGTGGGGTCCCATACGGTAGGTCACCGCCTCGATGAAGGTCGGTCCGCCGCCGTTGCGGGCCCGTTCGAGCGCTCGTCGGGTGGCGGCCATGACCGCGAGGACATCGTTGCCGTCCACACGCATCGCGGGGATGCCGAAGCCCCAGGGACGGTCGGCGATGTGGCGCTTGGCCTGCAGGCCGACCGGCTCGGAGATCGCCCAGTGGTTGTTCTGGCAGAAGAACACCACGGGGGCGTGGAAGCTGGCGGCGAACACCATGGCCTCGTTGACGTCGCCCTGGCTGGTGGCGCCGTCGCCGAAGTAGCCGATGGCCGCCGCGTCCGCGCCGTCCCGGGTGATGCCCATGGCGTAGCCGACGGCATGCAGCGCCTGGGCGCCGATGATGATCTGCTGGGCCGCGAAGTTGTGGTCCTGAGGCTTCCAGCCGGCGAACGTTGCACCACGCCACAGACGGACCAGGCCCAGCGGATCGACGCCCCGCAGGTAGGCCACGCCGTTCTCGCGGTAGGAGGGGAAGACGTAGTCGTCCTGCTGCAGGGCCACGGCCGAACCGGCCTGAGCGGCCTCCTGCCCCAGCAGCGGCGGCCACAGGGCGAGTTCTCCCTGACGCTGGAGGTGCGTGCACTCCGTGTCGATCCGGCGGATGAGGGTCATGTCCCGGTGCAGGGACCTCAGCATCGCGGGGGTGACGTCATCCAGCCAGGGATCCAGATCATGGTCCGGACGGCGATGGCCCTCCGGGGTCAGCACCTGGAGCAGGTCCGGTTCGGGGACGTGGGGCATGCCGGTTGATGGGGGAATCAGGCTGGTGGATCCCATGGTGACCTCCTCGTTCAGGCCCGCACCTGGTGAGGTGCCGTGCCATAGCCGTGGACGCGGTCAGGGTGTCGACCGCTATTCCCTGTGATGCTAGTCACAGGGAGGAGGTTGCACAAGGTACGCTATTCGCACTGGGCACCCTGCTCAGAGACCGCCCGAGACCCTCCAGGGAAAGTGAGCATCATGCGCACGTTGGACACCACCGACCTGAGGCTCCTCGTGGAGCTCTCGAAGACACCGGATGCCACCACCGTGGCCCTCGCCCAGGCCCTTTCCCTGTCCCGCAACACGGTCCAGGCACGCCTGGTCCGGCTCACAGACGAGGGGGTGTTCCTGCCCTTCGAACGTCGGATCAGCATGGACGCCCTCGGGCACCCGCTGACGGCGTTCGTGCAGATCCACGTCCATCAGCAGCAACTCACCGAGATCACCGCGGCACTGCGCGGGATTCCCGAAGTGGTCCAGGCCCACGGCCTGACCGGCTCGGCGGATGTCCTGGCCCGGGTGGCGGCACGGAACGCGGAGGACCTGTTCAGGATCCACTCGCGGATCCTGCAGATCGACGGGGTAGACCGCGCGGACACGTCCCTGGCCATGACCGAGCTGGTCGCCTGGCGGACGGTGCCGCTCGTCGAGTCTCTCCTGAGCGGCTAAAGACGTTTCGAGCGGGACAGTCTCGAGCCGGCCGGGTAAGTCAGTCGAGGACGGATAGCACGTCGATGGCGGCATCGAGGAATGCGTCCACCTGCGCCTCGTCATAACCGTCGGTGCCGGGAGCGGCCGCGAACACTGCCCTGCGCACGTCATCGGCACTCAGTTCCGCACCCCCCGGGCGATCGTCGAAGCGAGCCGAGAGGCAGTGGCACAGGGCGTCCACCTCAGCCCGGTCGTAACTGCCGTCCCGGTCCCGGGCCGGGCGGCGGAACCGCTCGCCGTCGGGGCGGTCGAGACGGCCCCGGAGGACGTCGATGGAGGCGTCGACCCGGCCCATCCAGGCGTCCTCGCCCTCGAGTTCGATGCGCCGTTCGCGCTCAGTCCGGGCAAGGGCGTCCTCGAGCCGGTCCAAGACGTCGTCCACCTGCTCAGCCTGGTAGCCGCCCTTGACCGCGTCGAAGGTGATGTGGCGGATGTCAGCTGAGCGCAGGTCTCCACCGCCCTCATAGGCGACTCGGGCCCGGGCCAGGAACCGGTCCACCTGCTTGCGGTGGTATCCGAAGGTGCGCCGGTCCGCGAGATCGAAGGGTTGGCGGTCGGCCGACCGCATCACCTGCTGCTGGAGTCCTTCGGAATCCTGCCGCGTGCCGTGGTCCATCAAGAGGGCTCCTTCGAGAAGAGTGTGGGGTCCGCCAACGTATCCATCGTAGCCAGCGGGACAGGCAGATCCCGTGAGGCCGCCGGGGTGTCAGGCCTCGCTCACACCCCAGCACTCCGCCATCACACGAAGGGCAGCGCGAAGACCATGTAGGCGACCGGTGCGGAGAACACGAGCGAGTCCAGCCGGTCCATGGCACCGCCGTGGCCGGGGAGCATCGACCCCATGTCCTTGATGTTCAACTCGCGCTTGATCATGGACTCGGCGAAGTCGCCCGCGGTCGCCGAGGCCACCGTCAGGAGTCCGAGCAGGCTGCCGACCCACCACGGGTGGTCCAGGAACAGATGGACCGCGGCTGTGCCCACCATCACGGAGCCGGCCACCGATCCGGCGAAGCCCTCCCAGGACTTTTTGGGACTGATCTTGGGCGCCATGGGGTGTTTGCCGAAACTGGCACCGACGATGTAGCCGAAGGTGTCATTGGAGACCACCATGAGCAGCATGCATGCCACCATGAGATTGCCCTGCGCCTGGCCCAGCAGGGCAATCGCGAAGGACAGCAGGAACGGCACCCAGAGGACGATGAAGGCGGAGGCCATCACGGACTCCCCCCGGGCGGGCAGGTCCTCGACCACCGACCAGACCAGGACCAGCAGAAGCGTACCCAGCAGGGCCAGCACCAGGGCCTCGACCCCACCGGCGAAGGCACCCAGGGGCATGGCCACAGCGCCGGCCCAGAGCGGCACTCGGGGGATGTCGAGGCCGCGCCGCGAGATGGCCTGCGCGGTCTCCGTGACTCCAAGCAGCAACAGCGCGATGACGAGGATCGCCAGCACCACCGGAAACCAGATCAACCCGACAAGGGCGCCACCGAGCAGCAGCAGGCCGACGGTGATGGCCGCCGGGAGGTTACGACCGGCCTTGGCCCGGCGTTCCCGGGCGGCCTCCTGCTCCCGCCGCTGCCGCCGGGTCACCGGTGGTTCCGGTTGCGGAACCGGCGGCAGGACCGGCTGCGAGGCAGCGGGTGCGGAGGGATCAGTCATGGTGTGGTGGGGTGCTCAGACCTCGAGGAGTTCCGTTTCCTTGCGCTTGGCCATCTCGTCGATCTCGTCCGTGAACCGACGGGTCATGGCGTCGAGTTCCTTCTCGGCGCGAGTCCCCTCGTCCTCGCCGATATCACCGTCCTTGACCATCTTGTCCAGGGTCTCCTTGGCCTTGCGGCGGGTGTTGCGCAGGGAGACCTTGTGGTCCTCAGCCTTGGTCTTGATGAGTTTGACGTACTCCTTGCGGCGCTCCTCGGTCAGATCGGGCATGACCACACGGATGACCTTGCCGTCGTTGGACGGGTTCGCGCCGACCTCGGAGTCCGAGAGGGCCTTCTCGATATTGCGCAGTGCGGACACGTCGAACGGCGTGATCAACAGGGTGCGGGCGTCAGTGGTGGTGAAGGAGGCGAGCTGCTGCAGCGGCGTGTAGGAGCCGTAGTAGTCCACCATGACCTTGGAGAAGAGCCCGGGGTTGGCCCGGCCGGTGCGGACCGAGCCGAAGTCCTCTCGGGTGGCCTCGATCGTCTTCTCCATCTGCTCAGTGGCAGCCTGAAGGGTTTCCTGCGTCACGTTGTCTCCTGGGGTTCTGGTGCGGTTGTGGTCAATCCTAGGACACCCGCTGGCGCGGCGGTCCCAGGCAGGCGTTCCGGACGGACCGGGCGGTGCAGGTCAGAGGGTGACCGTGGTGCCGATCCTCTCACCCAACAGGGCCTGGGTGACGTTGCCCTGGCCCTCCATGCCGAACACCATCATGGACAGCCCATTGTCCTTGCACATGGTCATCGCGGTCTGGTCCATCACCCGGATGTCGTTCAGCAGCGCCTCGTCATAGGTGAGGTGCTCGTACTTCCGTGCAGAGGGGTCCTTCTTCGGGTCTGCGGTGTAGACACCGTCCACGCCGGACTTGGCCATGAGCACCTCGTCGGCACCGATCTCCAGGGCACGCTGTGCGGCCACGGTGTCCGTGGAGAAGTATGGCAGGCCGGTGCCGGCCCCGAAGATCACCACGCGACCCTTCTGCATGTGACGGATGGCGCGCAGCGGGATGTAGGGCTCGGCAACCTGTTCCATGTGTATGGCGGACTGGACTCGGGTGGACACACCGGCCTGCTCCAGGAAGTCCTGTAGGGCCAGGCAGTTCATGACGGTGCCGAGCATGCCCATGTAGTCGGCACGCCGGCGGTCCATGCCGTTCTCGGAGAGCTCGGCTCCGCGGAAGAAGTTACCGCCGCCGACGACGATGGCGATCTCGACCTCTCCCCGGGCATCGGCGATCTGCTCGGCCATGCCGCGCACCGTGTCCGGATCCACGCCGACCTTGCCGCCACCGAAGACCTCACCGGAGAGCTTGAGCAGGACCCGGCGCTTCCCGGTCCGGCCGGGATTGCCGCGGGTGTCACCGGCTTGGGCCTGCTGCAGGTCCCGGGATTCGTTGAAGGACGTGGCGTCGCGGATGTCCGGAGTGGTTCGCTGGTCAGTGCTCTCCATGGGCTGGCCTCCTGGGCTCATCGGGGCTGGCGGTGGTGGCGGTGCACCACGTGAGGATGGTTCGTCGGGCAGAGCAAAGGGGGTGGCCATCCATCTTGGATGACCACCCCCTTTTCAGACTCGTCCGCTGCGCGGTCGGTCCGATCCTACCGCGTGGGCGGGGTCCCGCCGTGCGGGTCGGTCAGTTGCCGACGCGGAAGCGGGCGAAACCCGCGACGGCGGTGCCGGCGTCTGTCAGCACCTTGCCGACAGACTGCTTCGGATCCTTGGCGAACGGCTGGTCCACGAGCACGATCTCCTTGAAGAAGCCGGTCAGGCGGCCCTCCACGATCTTGGCCATGGCCTGCTCCGGCTTGCCCTCGGCGCGGGCCGTCTCGTCGGCGATGCGACGCTCGTTCTCGACGGTCTCGGCCGGCACGTCCTCGCGGGACAGATAGGTCGGGGCGAAGGCGGCGGTGTGCACGGCGACGTCGTGAGCGGCGGTCTGCGCAGCCTCGGAGTCGGCATCCACGGCCAGCAGCACGCCCACCTGGGCGGGAAGGTCCTTGGAGGTCTTGTGCAGGTAGGCGTCCACGAAGGCACCTTCCACGCGGGCGATGCGGCGGACGACGACCTTCTCGCCGAGGACAGCGCCCTCGTCGACGACGTGCTCGCCCAGGGTGCGGCCGTTGAACTCGGAGGCCAGCAGGGCCTCGAGATCGGCTGCACCGGTGGACACGGCCTGCTCCAGGACGACATTGCCCAGTTCGATGAACTTCTCGTTCTTGGCAACGAAGTCGGTCTCGCAGTTGACCTCGATCATGACGCCGGTGCCGTCCTTGACGACGGCGGCGACCAGGCCCTCGACGGCCGCACGGCCCTCGCGCTTGGTGGCGCCCTTGAGGCCCTTCACGCGGATGATCTCGATCGCCTTGTCGCTGTCGCCGTTGGCCTCGTCGAGCGCCTTCTTGACGTCCATCATTCCGGCGCCGGTGCGCTCGCGCAGGGCCTTGATGTCAGCTGCGGTGTAGTTCGCCATGCGTGGTACCCATCCTTACCTGTAGCGGGATTGTCCCGAAGTGGTGTTGTGGTGCTTGGTTCTGGTTCCCGGACCTGGTCCGGGCAGACACCGGCCGGCCCCGTGCGGGGCCGGCCGGTGGTGGATCACTTGGCCTCGGGGGCTTCTGCTGCCGGTGCCTCGGGGGCCTCTGCCGCCGGTGCCTCGGGGGCCTCTGCCGCCGGTGCCTCGGTGCCCTCGGCGGCCTCGGCCACCTCGGAGGCGTCCGCCGAAGCCGGAACGTCCTGTGCCGCCTCGACATCCGCCTGGGCGGCCTGCTCGCCCTGCGGAGAGGACATGCCGCCCGTGGCGGGGCCAGCCTCCGGAGCTGCGGCCTGCTCGGCCTGGTGCTGCTCGAGGAGCTCGCGCTCCCACTCGGCCATCGGCTCTTCAGCGGCCTGGCCGCCGGACTTGCCCTGGTTGCGGGCGATGAGGCCCTCGGCCACGGCGTCGGCAACCACGCGGGTCAGCAGGTTGACGGAGCGGATCGCGTCATCGTTGCCCGGGATCGGGTAGGTGACCTCATCGGGATCGCAGTTGGTGTCCAGGATGGCAACCACCGGGATGCCCAGCTTCTGGGCCTCGTCCACGGCGAGGTGCTCCTTCTTGGTGTCCACGATCCAGACCGCGGAGGGGGTCCGGGTCATGTTGCGGATACCACCGAGGTTGGACTCCAGCTTGGTCAGCTCGCGCTGCAGCAGGAGGAGTTCCTTCTTGGTGTGGCCGGAACCGGCAACGTCCTCGAAGTCGATCTCCTCGAGCTCCTTCATGCGCTGCACGCGCTTGGAGACCGTGGCGAAGTTGGTGAGCATGCCGCCGAGCCAACGGTGGTTGACGTAGGGCATGCCCACGCGGGTGGCCTGCTCGGCGATGGCTTCCTGACCCTGCTTCTTGGTGCCGACGAAGAGGATGGTGCCACCGTGGGCCACCGTCTCCTTGACGAATTCGAAGGCCCGGTCGATGTAGGACAGGGACTGCTGCAGGTCGATGATGTAGATGCCGTTGCGCTCGGTGAAGATGAAGCGCTTCATCTTGGGGTTCCAGCGGCGGGTCTGGTGTCCGAAGTGGACGCCGGAGTCCAGCAGCTGGCGCATGGTGACGACAGGCATGTCGCTCCTTGTATGTTGTCGGTTGACGACCGTTCCGTGGTGGTCCGGTCCCTGGCATGTCCTGCAGGCGAACCCGGCATTCCCGACGCTGACCCGTGACACCCGCTCAGCGGGTGTCCGGGACCGATGGTGGGAACCTGCCGCACCCGTGAGGGCCGGCATCAGTCATACGCGTAGTCAGTGGTGCACTCCGCACGTCATCGCTGACGGCAAGGGCACACAACTGCTGGACCAATCTTACCCCAGCCGGATCCATGCTCCGAACCGTCCGGCTTCCGGCCCGCCCTGCTGCTTCGGCCTTTCCGACCCGTGGCTCCTCTCCGTTCCGGGCCTCCGGCGGTCCCTCTCCGCTCCTCCACAGGGAACCGGTCCAGCCTGGTCGTCCACCAACAGCCCGCCCCCTCCCCCACGCACGACGCCGGCACTCCAGTCTGGAGTCATGTCACCTTGGTCCTGGCCCACCCTTCCCACCGACGGCGGACGCCGCTTCCCGCTGGTGCTGCGCCTGCTCGGCCTGGCCACCCTGGCGCTGACCGTCCCGGCCCCCGTCCCGGCCTTCGCGGAGGTAGCCGCGCCTGCCCGTGAGGTGGAGAAACCGGTTCACGGGGAGGTGGCGAGCGCCTGGGTACCACCCACCTCGGGTGCGGTCCTGCGGGCCTTCGATCCTCCCCCTGAACCGTGGGCGGCCGGCCACCGTGGCGTGGACTGGGAGTCGGCGGAGGACGAGGTCGTGGCCCCCGGGGCCGGGACGGTGCGCTTCGCCGGACCGGTGGCAGGGAGATCCGTCATCACTCTCGCCCACGCCAACGGCATGCTCTCGAGCCTGGAACCGGTCACGGTCGCGGAGCACTGGTCCGTCGGGGACCGCGTGGAAGCCGGAGAACTGCTCGGCACCGTGGGTCCGGGCCTGAGTGAAGGGGACGACGCCGGCGGAGAGGACGGTGGAGAAGACGGCGCCACCGCGGCCTCGGAGGCGGGGCACTGCCCCCAGCGTTGCGTGCACTGGGGTGTGCGCATCCCGGATGGCTGGGTGGTCGACGGCGCAGCCTGGGACCGCTACATCGATCCGCTGGTGCTGCTGGGCTGGTCCGGACCGTCCGTCCTCTGGCCACTCGAGGGCGAGCCACCCAGGTAGGGGCTGCTATGTGGAACGTGACCGCCGTTCGGCGATGTCCCGGGCCAGGTCCACGAGCGCTCGCGCGGAGGCGTCCCAGCTGAACAGGTCGGCACGCTCGGCCGCCGCCCGGGAGGCCGCGGCGAAGACCTCGGGATCCTCCAGCTCACGGACCCGGGCGGCCATCTCGACCGGCGAGGTGTCCGCCGGGTGCGCGGCCGCTCCGGCCCCGAAGGCGGAAGGCCCGAGGGGCACGAAACGTGCGGCGCCGCCGTCGGGCCCCCCGATCTCCCGGAAGATCTCCGCATCCGAGACCACCACCGGGGTACCCTGCGCCATGGCCTCGGCGAGCGGCAGGCCATAGCCCTCCGCCCGGGAGAGGGTCACGAGCGCGGTGGCTGAGCGCAACAGCTCAACGTAGTCCTCGTCCGTGGTGCCGTGGTGGAAGACCACCGCCTCCTCCTCCACACCTGCCACGCGGGCCACCTCCATGAGCTCGTGCTCCCGGTCAGCAGAGATCCGGGATAGCAGATGCAGTCGATAGCCGGGCAGGTGGGCCATGGCCCGGATGAGGGTCTGGACGTTCTTGTAGTCCATGAAGGAGCCCATGTAGACCAGCGACCGCTCCGGGGCCTGCTCGGGATCACGGGGCCGGTCCACCGGTTGCGGCGCGTTGCCGATGATGCGGATCTCACGCCGGGTGAGCCGGTGACGCCGCATCAGCGTGCGGGTGGTCTCGGAGACGGTGGCCACGGCGTCGGCCCGGTCCAGGACCAGCCGTTGGGGCCAGTACGCCAGGTGGAAGGCCCGCCAGAGCAACTTGACCGGCCCCGGCATGTCCGCCGGCGGGGTGCGGTGCTGGTAGTAGATCAGGTCATGCAGGGTCAGGATCAGTCCGTACTCCCGGCCGGCGGAGCCCATGGTCTGCATGGGAGAGAAGACGATGTCCGCCCGGTGCGGATTGAGCTGCCGGGCCAGGAACGGCTCGGCCGGGGAGGTCGGGTCCGTGACCTTCACCCACGGCAAGCCTGCCGGCAACATGTCCAGCTGGGCCTCGTTCGAGATGATCATGGTGACCTCCACCGCCGGCGCTAGGCGCGCGGCTGCGGCAATGAGGCTGGCACCGTAGCGCGAGATGCCGTCATGGAATCCGATCCGCGTATAGCGGGCGTCCATGAACAGGCGTATGGGGCGTTGTTGCGAAACACTCGTGGCTCGGGCTGCTGAAGGGACCTGGGGGGTCTCGGAAGTCTCGGGGGCTGGCACGGTTCCACGGTACCGGGCAGCAGGATCCAGGCTGGTGAGGCGCCTGAGGCATATGTCTCCCGTGAATCGTGGGACCTTGAGGTGTCAGTTCCGTAACAGTGCGATATCCTGACTCCTGGCCCGATGTCATCCGGGCGGGTAGCTCCTGACCCGCCGGTGGGCCGCCACATCCACGCCTCTTTCCCTGGGCTTTCCCTGGCCTTTCCTTGGACACGGCTTGTCCGGCGTGGGACCTGTCATGCTCGTGATTCGCACCCTGAAGGGGACCACCGTGTCTTCATCCGCTCGCCCCACCGTCCCGCTACCCCCCACGCAACGACCGTTCCGGCACCGCATTGCAGCGTTCATCGGTGCGACGGCACTGATGGTCACCGCCGCCACCGCTGGCGTGGCGGCAGACGTGATGACGGCGTCACCGGCCACGGCCGCCCAATGCTCCTCATCCAACTTCTCCGACGTCAAGAAGACCAATAAGGCTTACTACTCGGCCGTGACCTGGGCGTACTGCAACGGGATCACCATGGGCTACAGCGATGGTACCTATGGCGTGCATCAGAACATCACCCGAGCCGAGGTCGCCACCCTCCTCTTCCGACAGGTCACCCCGAAGTACGTCCAAAATGGGCAACGGTACTTCATCGACGTGCCCGCAACGGGACAGTATTATTCCGGCCCAATCACCTGGATGGCGCAGGCTGCATTGTCCACAGGGTATGCCGATCGATCCTTCGGCGTGGGCCGAGACATCACCCGCGGCGAGATGGCGGCGTTCATCTACCGATTGGCGGGGGCCACCAAGAAGGGCCCGAACTACTCCCCCTTCACGGACATGGGTTGGTCCACGTCCTTCTACCATGACGCCAGCTGGTTGCAGGCGAACGGCATCGCCCGCGGCTACGCCGACGGCACCTTCCGACCGCAGCAGAACATCACGCGCGGTGAGACCGCCATCATGCTCCAGAACGCCCACCGCTTCATCGCCCACCGGGGTGACGTCAGCACCCCCGCCATCAGCCCGTTGCCGAACCAGGCGGACAAGCCCTCCACCACAGCTCCGTCCTGGACCTCGAAGGTCGTCTCCTGGGCCACCGCCAAGGCGAAGGACCCCCGTGCGCAGTACCAGTGGGGCGGAAACGGCCCCTGGGAGTACGACTGCTCAGGTTTCACCGTAGACGCCTTCAAGGCCGCCGGACGGTCACTCCCCCGCACTGCGAGGGCCCAGCACGGCGCCGCCACGTCCTATGTGCCCGTCTCCCAGGCGAAACCCGGCGATCTCGTCTATTGGTCCAACAACGGCTCCGGATCCGGGGTCTATCACATCGCCGTGGTGATCGGGGGCGGCAAGATCGCCCACGCCCGCAACGAGAAGGAGGGCCTGTCCATCACCAGCATCAACTACAGCCCGTACAACATGCTGGGGCAGGCCGGCCGCTACTACTGAGCCAGCGCGGGTCGGGTCAGGACTTCACATCGACCTTGGGACCACCGGTCAGCGTCCCCCGCACGAGGGCAAAGGCTTCCGCCAGTGCTCGGATGGACTTGGGGCTGTCACTCTCTGCGACCTGTTCGGTGATCTTCTTCAGGAGTGCCGTAGCCGCTTCCTCGCGTGCTTCTGTGTAAGCAGACATGTGTTTCTCCGATCTGGTGGATGCCGGTCTGTCCGACTCACTCCACCGTACCTGCGGAGAGGACCACGTGATGTCCCACCATCCACCTCTGACGTGGTGCAGCCGCTCGGAACAGGACGGGTGGTAGACATGGAAGACCGTCCTAGAGGTAGGGCGTGCGGGACTTGAACCCGCGACCCAGGGATTATGAGTCCCCTGCTCTGACCAACTGAGCTAACGCCCCTCGGCGCACGGCCGAGCCGGGCGCGCAAGTGTCCATCCTAGCGGGCGGCGAGGGGCCCGATGACGGTCCGGCCGTCGTCGCGCATCCAGTGCTGACCGGTCTCGCGGCGCTCGGCACGCGTGGCGAAGCGGTACCGGAAGGTCCTCACGCGGATGAATCGCGGCGGCCGGCCGGCGCAGGGATCCTGGCGCAACAGCCGCAGCACGGCCGGGTCCGCCACCAGGAGTCGGGCCAGCAGGGTGTGGAACCAGCGCTGGTGGAGACCACTGAGCGGCAGGAACCACATCATCCAGTCCAACCGCAGGTGGTAGGGCGCCCATTGCCGCGGCCGGCGCCGCACGTCACCGGGCTTGCCCTTGAACTCGTAGGGCCGCCAATCGGCCTCTTCCTCCGGCGGATGATCCCCGGAGCCTGCCTCGGTGCCCTCGATGATGATCTCGACCCGCTGCCGGGTCACCGAACCGAAGGCTCCGTAGGCGTTGCCCAGCTGCCACCGGTTGAAGGAGGCGTTCATCAGCTGGCGGCGGGAGAACAGGTTCCGCAGGGCCGGCACGGACGCCACGATCAGGGCCGCCGATCCGGCGAGGACGATCACGGTCCAGTACACGGGGATACCGGCGGCGGACCCCTCGCTCGCGGCCCCGGACTCCAGCGCGGCGGCTGCGCCCAGGTCCGCCGGCAGCGCCGGGATGAGGCGATGCAGCACCGAGTCTCCCAGGGCAGCGGCGGCGAGGACGATGGTGGCCCAGTTCAGCCAGGCGAAGTTGCCGGTCGCCACGAGCCAGAGCTGTGTCAGGATGATGGCTCCGGCGCCGATCGAGGCCACCGGCTGGGGCAGGAAGAGCAAGAACGGCACCCCGAGCTGGGCCACGTGGTTGCCGACCACCTCGCAGCGGTGCCACCACCGGGGCTTGAGGTGTGCCTGCCGGCTGAGCGGATTCGGCATCGGCTGCGTCTGGTGGTGATAGTCCAGAGCGGTGAGGTCCCGCCATTCGGGGCCGCCGCGCATCTTGATCATCCCGGCCCCGAATTCGACGCGGAACACCAGCCAGACAATGAGGATCAGCACCGGTGCCGGCGGCGGCACCTGCTGGGAGCCGAGCAGGCCCACCGTAAATCCGGCCTCGAGCAGCAGCATCTCCCAGCCGAAGCCGTAGAACACCTGCCCGATGTTCACCACGGACAGGTACATCCCGTACAGCCCCAGGAACAGCGCGAGAGGCAGCCACGGCGGCCCGGCCTGCGGGATCCCCGCCACCAGGAGTGCGGAGACCACCATCCCGACGACGGCCAGCACCACCAGCCGGCGGTCGCTGTAGCCCCAGCGGCGAAAGAGGGTGGGCCCGCGCTGACGTCCGGCGGCCAGCAACCCCGGGGCCGGCAGCAGGCCTCGCTCGCCCAGCAGGGGACGGAACTGGTTCAGCGTGGACAGGAACGCGACGAGATACAGGGCCGCGACCCCGCGTTGCAGGATCTCCCGCGCCCATTCTCCGTCCGGGGCCGCGAGCCAGCCCGGCAGGATCTCGGTGAACCACTCCACGCGGCCGATCCTAGAGCAGTGCGCGGACCTCTTCAGCGGTTGCTCCGCGGTAGAGCATCTCGAACAGGTCGATCGTCTTCTCCTGGGAGTGCAGGACCGCCCGGTCATGGGAGGCGGTCCCCATCCGTGCCCGCTCCTGCTCGCTCGCCGTCAGCACGGCGGCCAGCTTCTCCGCCAGGTCCTGCGGGTCACCCGGCGTGAACAGGTACCCGTTGTCACCATCCGAGACCAGGTGCGGCAGCGCCAGGGCATCGGCCAGGACCACGGGGCGGGAGGCGCTCATGGCCTCCAGGGAGACCAACGACTGCAGTTCGGCCGTGCCAGGCTGGCAGAAGACATCGGCCCGCAGGTAGACCCGGTGGAGTTCGGCGTCGCTGACGTGGCCGAGGAAATGCACCCGGTCCTGGAGCCCCAGCTCGTCCACGAGGGCGCGCAGGGAGGTGCGCTGTTCGCCGTCACCCACGATCTCCAGGTGGGCGCCCACCGTGGAGGCCAGTGCGCCGATGGCGCGGATGAGCACGTCCACGTTCTTCTCCACCGCGAGGCGGCCCACGAACAGGACCGTCGGGTGCTCCCGGCGCTCGACCGTCTCCCCCGGGGCCAACTCGTACGCGGAGGAGTCGATGCCGTTGGAGATCGGCAGCACGTGGTCCAGGCCGGCGTTCTCGGCCATGGTCTTGGCCGCCAGCGCCGTGGGCGTGGTGACGGCGGCGGTCTTGCTCATCAGGCGGCCCATGTCCCGCCAGGAATTCTTGGACACGATGTCCAGGAACCACTGCGGGAACGGCAGGAAGGGCTCCAGGTTCTCCGGCATGAAGTGGTTGGTGGCGATGGTGCGGATGCGCCGCTTCTCCGCCTCCTTGATGGCGGCCTCGCCGATCATGTAGTGGCACTGCACGTGCACCACGTCCGGTCGGATCTCCTCAAGCAGGGCCCCGATGGACTGGCTGGCATGCCGGCGGAACACGAGGCGGTAGTACTCGTGGGTGGGCGCGGCCACGGACTGCAGCCGGTGGACGGTGGCCTCGTCGTTGTACTGCACGGAGTCAGGTCCGGACTCGTTGCGGGCGGCGACCACGTGGACCTCGTGGCCGCGCGCATGCAGGGCCCGGGCCAGTCGGTAGCAGAAGACGGAGGCCCCGTTGACGTCCGGCGGGTAGGTGTCCGCCGCGATGAGGACCTTCAGTTTGCGGTCGGTTGCTGCCGTCACGGGCAAGGGGCTCCTGTCTGATGGGGGGCCGGTGCCGCTCGGAACCGGACCCTACTAGTCCTCGGCCGGCGCACTGGCCGCACGGCGACGTTGTTCGCGGCGCTTGATCACGTCCGGGTGATGACGTGACAAGGCA